>CACDCN010000010.1 GCA_902551185.1 uncultured SAR86 cluster bacterium
TGAAAATATAGAATCTATGTTGATTCATAGCCAATCTTTAGATGACATTAAGGATTTTATTAATACTATGCCTGAGGCATTAAAAACTGCATTCACACTAAGGGAATCCGAGGGAAAAAGTTATGAGGAGATAAGTATAATTACTGAAACTCCAATAGGGACAGTTAGATCAAGGATATTTAGAGCTAGAGAATCAATAGTAGACTTTATGAAGAAGGAGTTAATCAGCAATGAATGATATTAAAGAAAAGATATCAGCCTTATATGATGGTGAATTAGATCATAATGAAATCGATGATTTATTAAAAATTATTTATAAAGACCCTAATTTACAAGAGCAATTGTCTTTATATGGTTTGGCTGGGCTAGCAGTTCATCAAGATGAAAACAATATAGTCTCAATAGATTCAGTCAATCGAGAAAACAAGTCTATTTTTTCAAACCTATGGTTTAGCAATGGCTTAACAGCCGCAGCTTCTATACTATTGACTCTCTTTATCATTAATAATGTTGATATTTCGAGAATGAATATCAGCGAAGACTCAACAAATAAAATAGCTTCTGCAATTAATAGTAGAGAGGCAAAAGATATAGCTGAAAGATCTGAAGAGTATTTAATAGACCATATACTAAATGTTATAAACGATCCAAATTATATGAATGCACAAGAATCTATAGATCTTAGAAATGTTGGTTTTAGGCATAATGTGGCTGGTGGATATAAATACTCTAATGGTAAAGAAAACTTTCAATTACGTGTTGAAAAAAAGAATTTAGGCCTTAAAAAAATTAGATATTGGGAACATGGAAAGAAAATGATTTATGTTGTACCTTTGTCTGATGGTAGAGTGGTTACTCTATATGGTAATATCTCAGCCTCATCTGCTAGAAATATTGCAGAATCGTTAACTAAGTAAATTATTATGAATAAGATTTTTTTTAAAAACTATTTTTTATTATTTTTACTAATTCTATCGTCTAATTTTTTACTATCAGCATTACCAGACAACATATCTGAATTAGTTGATGAGTCTGCACCAGCAGTAGTAAATATCACAGCAAAGAAGGAAGTCTCTCAAAGGTCTTCTTATGGATATGGCGGCATACCTGATGAAATGTTAGAAAGATTTGGCATTCCAAGAGAATTTAGAGAAATGCCTCAGCAAAAAAGAGAAGCAATTTCATACGGGTCAGGATTTATCCTAAAAGATAATTACATTATGACAAATTTTCATGTTGTTGAAGACTCAACAGATGTTACTGTTTCACTTTCTGATAGAAGAGAGTTTTCTGCAGAGGTAATAGGTGTTGATCCTTTATCAGATTTGGCAGTACTTGAGGTTAAAGGTAGGAATTTACCAACAGTTGATGTAGGTAATAGTGATGATCTTAAGGTTGGGGATTGGGTTATAGCAATAGGATCACCATTTAGCTTTGATTTTTCAGTAACCGCAGGAATTGTTAGCGCCAAAGGGAGAAGTATTCAAAATAATAATATTGGTAACTATGTGCCTTTCTTACAAACAGATGTTGCCATAAATCCAGGTAACTCTGGAGGACCTTTATTTAATTTAGATGGAGAGGTTGTAGGCATTAATTCACAAATTTATTCAAGAAGTGGCGGATATCAAGGCCTAGCATTTGCAATACCAATAAATGTTGCTGTTGACGTTGCAGAACAGATAATCACTAATGGTGAAGTAGCAAGAGGTTATCTTGGAGTAAGAATGAGTGAAGTAGATAGCGATCTTGCAGATGCGCTAGGTATGAAAAAACCATATGGCGCTTTGATTAATGATGTTGAAGAGGGTGAGTCTGCTGACGAAGCTGGCCTTATACCCGGCGACGTTATTATTGAATTTGATAAAAAAGAAATTAAGTTTAGTTCGGACCTACCTCATGTTGTTGGTCAAATAAAACCTGACACCAAGGCATTTGCAAAAATTATTAGAGATGGGGAAGAAATTACACTTGAATTCACACTAGGAGAGTTGCCTGTTAATAAAGAATCATTTGTTCCAGCTAAGACTCAATCATCTTTAGATCCTATTGGTTTAAAGGTAGCTGATATTGATAGAGATAATCCATCCATGGCCAATATGCCAGATGGAGTAATTGTTTCTAGAGTAAATCCTAATTCTCCTGCTTCTGGGAAAGTTAATAGAGGCGATGTGATCACTATGATTCAATATAAGGGGAAAAAGTATGAGGTTATTGATGTGAACTCTTTTAACGAAGTATTGGATAACTTCTCATCAGGAAACAAAATAGCTATTCATTTAATAAGAAGTGGTAATAGATTAATTCGTTCCATAACACTTAATTAACATTCAATAGAATTTACTTATTTTCTTAGTTTGCTTGTAAAATAGCAGCAAATTATGAAGAACATTAGGAATTTTTCAGTTATAGCGCATATCGATCATGGTAAATCTACTTTATCTGATAGATTAATAGAGTTTTGTGGAGGTCTTTCATCAAGAGAAATGGCTGAGCAAATTCTTGATTCTATGGATATAGAAAGAGAAAGAGGTATAACCATAAAGGCACAAGCTGTATCGCTTAAATATATAAAAGATGACAATGAGTATTTGTTAAATTTTATTGATACGCCTGGACATGTTGATTTCTCATATGAGGTCTCTAGATCTTTATCTGCCTGTGAGGGCGCACTTCTTGTTGTGGATGGATCTCAAGGGGTAGAGGCACAAACACTAGCAAATTGTTATACAGCAGTTGAGGAGGGCTTAGAAGTCGTCCCAGTTATCAATAAAATTGATTTACCTCAGGCCGAACCAGACAGAGTTAAATCAGAAATAGAAGAAATGGTTGGTATTAACGCATTTGAGGCTCCATTGGTAAGCGCTAAAACTGGGGATGGTATCGAAACTCTATTAGACACCTTGGTATCAAAAATACCTTATCCAAAAGGAGACCCTGATTCTGATCTTCAGGCATTGATAATAGACTCATGGTTCGATTCCTATTTAGGAGTAGTATCTTTAATAAGGATAAAAAATGGTTCTATAAAAATTGGACAAAAGTTTAAAATTCACTCTACTGGACAGACACATTTAGTTGATGATGTTGGTATCTTTACTCCAAAAAAAGTTTCTAAAGATAGACTTTCTGCTGGAGAGGTAGGGTACTTAGTAGCTGGTATAAAAGACATTGCAGGAGCTCCAGTTGGAGATACTGTAATCGAATCAAAAGATGCAAAAACTAAACCTTTACCAGGTTTTAAGAAAGTTAACCCCAAAGTATTTGCTTCTATTTTTACTCTAAACTCAGATGATTATGAAAAATTTAGAGATGCGCTATCAAAGTTAGTTCTTAATGATTCTTCATTGATATATGAGCCTGAGGTTTCTGATGCATTAGGTTTTGGTTTTAGGTGTGGTTTTTTAGGTACGCTCCATATGGAAGTAGTTCGCGAAAGATTAGAAAGAGAATATGACTTAGATTTAATATCAACCGCACCCTCGGTTGAATATGAAGTGCTTAAAACCAATGGTGAGGTCATCAAGTGTGATAATCCTTCACAATTACCTTTGCCGAATGAGATTGATGAAATAAGAGAGCCCATTGTTAATACCACAGTCATTACACCGAATGAATATGTTGGTAACATAATAACTATTTGCACTGCAAAAAGAGGTGTTCAAAAAGATATGAAGTATTTTGGCAATCAAGTATCAATTATTTTTGAAATGCCGCTTTCTTCAGTCATTATTGATTTTTTTGACCAAATAAAGTCATCAACAAAAGGGTTTGCATCTATAGAATATTCTCTCATTGGATTTCAAAAGTCAGATTTAACCAAAATTGATGTTTTAATAAATAATCAGAAGATTGATGCGTTATCAATGATTGTTCATAAATCCTTTTCTACATCCAAGGCTAGAGAAATAGCTAAAAATCTACAGAAATTAATTCCTAGACAAATGTTTGATGTTCCAATTCAAGTTGCTCTTGGTGCTAAAATTATCTCAAGAGAAACCGTTAAAGCTTATAGAAAGAATGTAACAGCTAAACTTTATGGCGGTGATGTAACAAGAAAAATGAAATTACTTGAAAAACAAAAGCAAGGAAAGAAGAAAATGAAACAAATTGGTAAGGTTTCTATTCCGCAAGATGCATTTTTAAATTATTTTAGCTCTGATGATTAATATGATTACTGACCCATTATTTATTCTTGGTTTAACTGGAATGTCTATATGTTTAATAAGCTGGATCAGGTTTAATATTAATAATGAAGATGTTGAGCCATTAGTTGTTAAGTATATTTCAACGATCAGTTTAATATCTGGAGTAGCATTATTATTAAGTATATTTTATAACTCTGGTGACCTAGGCATTGTTTTGCTGGCCGGTTCTATAGTTGCATTCATAGTTATGTTAATTGGCTATTATTTTAAAAATACTGAGGTTACATTAACTGCTAGAGGTTATTTCATACCAGTACTATTGATCTTTATTCTTAGAACATTTATTTATGAGCCTTATCAGATTCCATCTGGATCAATGGAGCCCCAATTAGAAAAAGGCGATTTTTTATTAGTAAATAAGTATGCTTATGGAATCAAGGTAAACAGAATAGGTATGCCTAATTTTTTAAGAGCTGAGCCTCAATATGGTGATGCAGTTGTGCTGATTCCTCCGCATAACCCCGTACCATTTATTAAACGTTTAATCGGTAAACCAGGCGATACAATAAGAATAATAAATAAACAGTTATATGTGAATGGCAAAGTTTTAAAGAGAATGCCAGTCAAATCAGAACAAATAATAATTCAAAAAAGGAAATTTACAGCTGATTTATATTCTGAAAACCATGATTCCACCGAATATGTTGTACGAAATATTAGAGGGATAAATAAACAAGCCCCTCAAGAGTGGGTTGTTCCAGAAGGTCATTATTTTGTCATGGGAGATAATCGAGATAATTCTAATGATAGTACTAAATGGGATTTTGCATATGTCCCGAGAGAGAACTTTTTTGGAAGAGCAGATTATTTATGGATGACATGGGAATGTTGGACTTGCTTACCAACATTTAAAAAGGCTGGAAAGGTTAATTAATGTCGTTAATAGGTCTTCAAAAAAAACTTCAATATGAATTTAACAATAAAGAGTTACTTGAACTTGCTTTAGTGCACAAAAGCTCAAACAATTCTTTAAATAATGAGAGATTAGAATTTTTAGGAGATACGATTCTTAATTCAGTTATCTCTCAGTATCTTTTTGAAAAATTTCCTCATGAAAAAGAAGGATTACTTACCAGAATGCGATCGCATCTTGTCAAAGGTGAAACTCTTACAAATAAAGCAAATGAAATAGGTTTAATTGATTTTATAAGATTATCTAAAGGCACAGCAAATCTATCTGAAAATAGAAAACATTCAATACTAGAGGGTTCAATTGAATCAATCATTGGAGCAGTTTTCCTTGATAGCTCCTGGAGTGGTGCGCATGATTTAATCCTTCATTTATTTGAAAAAGAGTTATCAGCAATAGAATCAAACCAAGAATTTAGAGACTCAAAGACTGAATTACAAGAATTATTACAATCTAAAAAATCTGAACTACCTAAATATGTGACTAAAGAATCAACAAATGGTTTTGAGAGCTCTATAAAGTTAGGTAATAAATCTTATGAAGGATACGGAAATTCTAAAAGACAAGCTGAAATTGCTGTTGCAAAAGTAGCTTTAGATAATTTGAAATCTAACAATGATTAAAGAATATTGTGGATATATTTCTATAGTTGGCAAACCCAATGTAGGCAAATCAACAATAATTAATTCAATACTTGAAAAAAAAGTATCAATAACCTCTAGAAAATCGCAGACCACTAGAAATAATATTCTTGGAATCAAAACAGTTGGCAATAAACAAATGATTTTTATTGATACCCCAGGCATGCATGTTAAGTCAAAAAAAACAATGAATAAGATTTTAAATAAATCAGCTCAAAGCATAATTGAAGATTCAGATATTGTTCTTTTTGTGCTCCAAAGATTATCTTTAGATAAAGAAGACCAATTAATTATTGAAAAGTTAAAAGAAAGTGAACAAAAGACTATTTGTGTCATAAATAAGATAGATCAAATAGAGGATAAAGATAAGCTATTGCCTTTAATAGATAAGCTCTCATCGCAATACCCATTTATTGAAATATTATTAGTTTCTGCTAAAACGAATGATGGTATGGGGGATCTAGTTGAGACTATCAAAAGTCATTTACCAGAAAATCAGCATATGTATGATGAAAATTTTCAAATAAATACTTCAGAAGATAAATTTATGATTTCTGAGCTAATTAGAGAGAAAATTATAAGAAGACTTGGTGATGAGTTGCCTCATGATACGTTTGTAAAAATCGATGATATAAACAATAAAACCGATATTGTTGAGGTATATGCGACTATTTTTGTTAATAGGCAATCCCAAAAACAAATTGTTATAGGTGCGGGAGGAAAAATTTTAAAGAATATAGGAGAACAGTCTAGAATCGACATAGAAGAATACTTAAATAAGAAAGTATTTTTAAAAACGTGGGTTAAAGTAAAAAAGAATTGGAATACAGATTCAAATTTTATTCAAAGCCTTGGAGTAGGTAATAATTATGAGTCAAAGTAACTCAGATGAATGTTTTCTTCTTCATCAAAGATCATATGGCGAAACCAGCATAATTGTTGAGGCTTTTACAAAGAACCATGGAAAAATGTCCCTCATTGCCAAGGGAGCAAAAAAACCTAAATCAAAATTTTTTGGTTATTTAACTCCATTTCATAAATTATCAATAACTTACTCGGGCAGATCTGAGCTTAAAACATTAACCAGTATAGACAGAGATCTATCGTCACAAGCAAATACTATGACAAAAACTAGTTATAGTCTTTTATATATCAATGAGCTATTAATAAAACTATTACCAAAAGATGCAACCCAACAAGACCTATTCTTGTTATATGAAAAATTTTTAGCAGATGTTAGGGCTAAAAAAGATCTTGAACTAACCCTAAGACATTTTGAATTAGACTTATTAGATATGCTTGGATATGGTTTTGATTATGATATTGACATTGATAGAAATGAACCAATCGATCTAAATTCAAATTATTCATTTGTATCAGAGAAAGGTTTTCGCAGATCTAATAATTCTGATTTCTCAGGAAAAGATATCTCTAATATTAAAAATAGAAACCTTGATGCGGTACCAAAGAAGTATTTGAAAGAAATAACTACGAAAGCAATTAATTATTGTATGGATGGAAAGGATCTAGCAAGCAGAGAGATTTTTAAATCAATTAAACAATGATATTTGGAATAGGCACAGACATAGTAGATATTAATAGAATCAAAAGTATGGATTCATTAAGTACTTTTGCTAATAAAATTCTTTCTGAAAATGAAATAAAGGTATTTAGTGATTTAAAAGAAGGAAAACAAGCCACATATCTTTCTAAACAATTTGCTGGCAAAGAGGCAATCTCTAAAGCAATCGGTACTGGAATTTCTGGAGATATTAAATTTAAAGAAATTGAAATACTTCGAGATGAAAGGGGAAGACCAATTTTTAATCCAATTGAAAATTTAAAAGAGATTTTAGCTAACTTGGGAATTACTAAAACACATGTTAGTCTTTCAGACGAAAAGGATTATGCTATCGCTTTTGCAATATTAGAAAAATGAAGAATATTATTTTATTAGGGCCCCCGGGAGCTGGAAAAGGAACTCAAGCAGATTTGATATGTGATTTATTTGATATTCCAAAGATTAGTACTGGCGATATGCTCAGAGAAGCTGTTGCATCTGGGAGTGAGTTAGGCATTAAAGTATCAGAAATTCTTGATAGCGGAGCTTTAGTATCTGATGAAATTATAGGATCATTGATAGAAGATAGGCTTACGAAACCTGACTGTGTAAACGGTTCTTTGTTTGATGGAGTACCAAGAACTATTGGACAGGCTGAGCAACTTGCAGCAATGGGTATAGATTTCACGCATGTCATAGAAATTCAAGTCGCAGATGAAATCATTGTTAATAGGATGTCTGGCAGAAGGGTGCATCCAGGATCTGGTAAAAATTATCATATCGAGTTCAATCCTCCAATGAATGAGGGAATAGATGATGATACTGGTGAACCACTTATTCAAAGGGAAGATGATAAGCCTGAAACAGTATTAAAGCGTTTAAATGTTTATCAGGAACAAACCAAACCCCTAACAGATTTTTATATGAATCTATCAAATAGCGGGACTTTAAAATTTATTAAAGTAGATGGGTCCGATTCAGTAGAGAATGTTTTTAAGAGTATTTCAGATAATTTATAAAGCATGAATATTTTAGCTATGCAAAGCTCTGGGGATCAGACCTCGGTTAGCGTTATGTTAGATGAAGAGATAAATTCTTTTTCTTTGACTCATGCAAGAAAAGACAGGCCTGATTGGAATATGTTTTTATCTAATGTCGGCTTTAAGAGAGATTTTGAACTTAAAGATATTGATTTATTTGCATTTGGAAACTCACAAAATTCTTATACCGCAACTAGAACTATTGCTAGTTACATGAAAGGTATAGCAGTTGCCTTAGGAAAACCATTGATTGTTATCGATGAAAATTCTAATGATGAACTCCAGGCAGATGTTGTTGTCAAATTGGCTAAAGAAAAATTTCTATCAGCAGGTTCAGATGCAAAAGCATTTGATCCGAATTTTGCGAATCCCACTTATTCAGAAGATATAAATTTTAAAAAATTAAATGAATGATATTGTTTTAAGTCTAGTACTTGGGTTAATACAGGGGTTAACTGAATTTCTCCCTATTTCAAGCTCAGCACATTTATTATTACCATCTTTAATTTTAGGTACTACAGATTTAGGTTTATCCTTTGATATAGCTGTTCATGCTGGAACATTAGTGGCTGTTATATATTTTTTTAAATCTGAGATTGTAAATATGGTTAACTCCTTTGTTGCATATGAACCTAATCTTGCAGAGTATAAAAAGTTAGCAAGCTTATTAATTGTTGCCACCCTGCCAATCGTATTAGCAGGTCTTTTATCTTCAGAGATAATCGAGCAAAGAATTTTTAATACTTCAACTATAGCTCTAGCAAATTTATTTTTTGCATTACTTTTATTACTTGCCTTTGTTTATACAAAAGGAAACAAAACAATATATGAAATAACTATATATGGAGCCTTGATAATTGGACTAGTGCAATGTTTTGCTTTAATTCCAGGCGCATCAAGATCAGGAACTGCTATAACCGCAGCTCTATTTATAGGTTTAAATTTAAAAGATGCATCCAAGTTTTCATTTATGTTGGGCATACCTACAATTTTAGGTGCTCTGGTATTTCTTTTGCTTGAAATACAAACGGTTGATATTTCTTATAACTTTTTAAACCTAATAATAGGATTTTTAGTCTCAATGTTTATAGCTTTTTTTACTATAAAATATTTTCTAATTTTCATTGAGAAGATTGGAATGGTTCCATTTGTAGCATACCGTGTAGTGCTTGGAATCGTATTATTATTATTATTTTAAATGCATATTTATGCAGAGAAGAGATTTTTAGATAACAATATTAAAAATATTTCCGATGCTTTAGAGCTAGAGATCATCTCTGATCAGCCTAATAAAAATTCTTATCTAGCATACGATGGGAATGGACTTTCTTTTATTAAAGATGCAGCCAATCCAAAAGAATTCGTTCATATAGATTTTTTAAAAGGAAAATTAGGCTGGAGAATTAAAAGGGCTGAACACGAAAGCAATCTTAAAAAAGCATTAGGTAAAACCAAGAAAGAATTAAATATTTTTGATGCAACAGCAGGTTTTTTATCAGATTCAATGATATTTCTATCGTTGGGACATAAAGTAATGGCAGTTGAGCAGAGTAAAATAATTTTTTATTTAGTTGAGGATGCTATAAAGAGAGCGCAAAGCGAAATTCCATTTCTAAAAAACTTATCTTTTTTAAATGGAAATTCACTAGATGTATTCAAGACCGGCAAAGGGAGTTTCGATGCAATTTATCTAGATCCTATGTACCCAATAATGAAGAAAAATGTAAAAGGTTCTGGTGATATGAGAAGCATTCGATCAATTCTTAAGCTAGAGAATATCTCAAATGAAGCAAATGATTTATGCGATGCATTTATGCAATGTGAGTACCAAAAAATAATTTTAAAAAGACCTTTAAAATATAAAAAAATTTATAGTAATATTAATTATCAGGTAAAGGGGAAAACTACTAGATTTGATATTTTTATATGATAGAAGTTAAAAACGATTCAGTATTACTTTCTATAGATTCTAATAAACAATATGACTTACCTTTTTTATGGCTAAGAGATAACTGTCAATGTGATAAATGTAGAATTACTGAAACCCAAGAAAAACAATTTTTACTCCATTCTGTCCCCGTTGATATTGTTCCAACAAGTGTTATAGAAAAAGATAACAATATCTTAATAACATGGCCCGATAATCATGAGTCTATTATTCCGATAGATAAAATAAAAGAATCTGAAATTTCTAGATATCCCAAGCATCAATCTTGGCCTGCTAACTTTCAACCAAACAAATTTGATTGGTCAGATTTTTTAGATGATCAGGCTGTCTGTATTGAGGGTCTAAAAGATTTTGTTACTTATGGTGTCATCATATTAAGCAATGCTCCTCAGGAATCTAATTCCCTTGAGTTATTATCAAAAAGGTTTGGACCGCTTCATGAAACTTTATTTGAAAGAATTCATAATGTTTCAGTAACTGGTCATGTTTATAATGTTGCACATACTTCAAAAGGACTGCCGCCCCATAATGATTTTGCTAGCTATAAATCTCAACCAAGTGTTCAGGCTCTCCATATGCTTGAAAATGAATGCGAGGGTGGAGAATCGATAATTGTAGATGGGTGGGAATTAGCTGAGGATTTAAAAAAAGAGAAGCCTGATTTTTTTAATGTCTTACAAGAATTTCAAGTTCCTTTTAGAGAGTTTGATGAAAATAATGAAACATATGCAGAGGCTCCTTTAATACAATGCGCAAGCAATGGAGCAATAGAAAGTTTTAGATTTTCAAATCAATTGATGCAAATGATTAATCCAACCAAAGAGGGTATAAGGGAATTTTATAAAGCATATCATGAGGTTTCAGCAAGAATTTATCATGACAAATATCGTTCAACATTCAGACTTAATGGTGGCGAGGCATTAATTGTTGCAAGCCATCGCGTTCTTCACGCAAGAGAACCATTTGTTCCTAATGGCAAAAGACATTTGCAAGATGCATATTTTGTTTATGACAATGCAGCTAATAACCTAGTCCTTCTTTCTTAGTTAATTAAATTAATAACATTACCCATTCCAGAATGTGCATTACACCAATAATATAATGTAACCCCAGCATTGGCGTTGGTAGCATCAAAAACATAAATAGCCCCTGATGTTCCTTGAGTGCCCATTAACTCACCATAAGTCATACCACTTTCCATTGCACTTGATATTCTGAAAGGATGAGTAGAGGTTGAAGAACTTGATAGATCAAATGCATATCGCTTACCAACTTCCATACTAATCACAGGGTTTTCTTCTCCATCAACATAATATCTGTTACCTGTTGCGCCATAAGCTTGAGTTGGTGCAACTGTTATTACAAATGTTTTATCTATTGCTGTCATTCCAGTACCAGGTGTTGGTGTTGTAGGAGGTGTATATGGATCATCAGAGCCCATTCCGCCTCCACCTCCACCGCATGCAGTAATTAAAAATAAACCAAATAAAACACTAACTTTTTTAAAAGTATTCATATTATCTCCAAATAGTTTTTACTGCCGGGCGTCCATAAAATGTAAGAAAGGTTTGTGCCCAAACCAACCAAGTTTATGGCAAAGCGACTTGATGTAGTGCATTAAACAAAAAAAGCTATAAATTTGTCAAAATTTTTTTAAACCCTTTAAATATTAGCTTTTAAAGACATTTTTTATGTAGCTTTACTACATATAAATATTTTTTAATTATTGGTGCCCCATATCTGAGTCGAACAGATACTCCCGAAGGAACGCGATTTTGAATCGCGCGCGTCTACCAATTCCGCCAATGGGGCTAGCCGAGCATTGTAGCTAAGTATTATCTATTTTAAAATCAGCCTCGCATGAAAACTTCTGACTTTGATTATTCTTTACCCAAAGAACTTATAGCCGAGTATCCACTTGAAAAGAGAAGCTCCAGTCGATTGCTGGTTTACCAAGAGAATATAGAACATAAATCTTTTAAAGATGTAGTTTCTTATTTTGATAAAGGTGATTTATTAGTACTGAATAATACATCCGTTATTCCAGCTAGAATTTTTGGAAAAAAAGAATCAGGTGGATTTGTAGAAGTAATGCTTGAAAGAATAATGGAAGAAAATAAGGCATTAGTTCAGATTGGCTCTGGCAATAGCCCAAAGATAGGAACAAAGTTAATATTAGAAGACTATGAAGTTGAATGTATTGATAGAAAAGGACCATTTTTTATCTTGCAATTTAATGAAGCGCCGCTAGATGTATTTAACAAGATAGGTCACGTGCCTTTACCTCCTTATATTAAAAGATCTGATGAACAATTAGATAAAGAAAGATATGCAACAGTATATGAAGATAAAGAATTACAAGATTCTGTTGCAGCGCCAACAGCAGGACTTCATTTTGATAAAAACCTATTAAAAACTTTAGAAGAAAAAGGGGTCAATGTTGTTTGTATTAATTTAAGCGTTGGGGCAGGAACCTTTCAGCCAGTTAAAACAGCAAATATAAAAGACCATGATATTCATGAAGAATATGTTGAAGTAAAACCAGAGGTCATAGATTTAGTAAGTGCAACTAAAGGAAATGGTAAAAGAGTTTTTGCGGTAGGAACAACTGCTACTAGAGCTCTTGAAACCGCTTTTATTGATCCTCACAAAA
Organism: uncultured SAR86 cluster bacterium; assembly: GCA_902551185.1. Taxonomy (GTDB): domain Bacteria; phylum Pseudomonadota; class Gammaproteobacteria; order Magnimaribacterales; family D2472; genus SAR86A. The sequence continues at coordinate 12,962 of CACDCN010000010.1, forward strand.
ATGGATACAAAGGATATACAAATTTATTTATTTATCCAGGATTTACCTTCAAAGCTGTCGACATGTTGATAACAAATTTTCACCTTCCGCAATCTTCATTATTAATGCTTGTTTCTGCATTTATTGGTTTTGAGAATATGAAAAATATATATAACTTAGCTATCAAAGAAAAATATAGGTTCTTATCTTATGGAGATGCTATGCTTTTGAAAAAAAATGAAATTTGAAACAAATAATTCCAGTGAGTTTGCTCGAAATGCAGAACTAAAACTTGCAAAAGGAACAATACAGACCCCAGCATTTATGCCAGTTGGAACGAATGGGACAGTGAAAGCTCTTACAGTTGAAGATCTTCATGAAACTAATTCAGAAATCATACTAGGAAATACTTTTCACCTAATGTTAAGACCCGGAGACAAGTTAATAAAAGAATTAGGAGGTCTTCACAAATTTATTAATTGGGATAAACCTATACTAACTGACTCAGGGGGATTTCAAGTATGGAGCTTGGGCGATTTGGTTAAAATCTCTGAAGAAGGCGTTAAATTTAGCTCTCCTTATGACGGTAAAAAAATATTTATGACACCAGAAGACTCCATTGAGATCCAGGAAAATCTTGGTTCAGATATTATCATGGTATTCGATGAGTGTACTGATTATCCATCAACTCACGAACAAGCACAAAAATCGATGGAGCTTTCTATGAGATGGGCAAAAAGATGCAAGAATGCTCATAAAACAGAATCTGCTTTATTTGGAATCGTTCAAGGAGGAATGTATAAAGATTTAAGAGAAGAATCTCTTAATAGATTAATAGATATCGGTTTTGATGGCATTGCTCTAGGTGGCTTAAGTGTTGGCGAGTCACAACAAGAAAAAAATGAAATATTAGAGTTCATGTCTGATAAGTTGCCTGAGGATAAGCCAAGATATCTTATGGGAGTTGGAACACCAGAAGATATTGTTGAAGCGGTTAGGTATGGAATCGATATGTTCGATTGTGTTATTCCAACTCGAAATGCTAGGAATGGACAATTATTTACCTCTGAGGGCGTTATAAATATTAGAAATGCAGAATACAAAGATAGCGATGATCCTATTGATAAAAACTGTGACTCCAAAGTGTCTCAAAATTACAGCAGGGCATACTTAAATCATTTACATAGAACAAATGAAATACTGGGATCTATGTTGGCGACATATCATAATATTTATTACTATCAGTCTTTAATGAGAGATATTAGAAATTCAATAAAAGATAATTTATTCGCGAAGTTCTTAAAAGAATTTTATAATAAGCGAAATTTAGATATGCCCGATGGGCCAATATAGGATTTAGCTATGGAAGGACAAGCATCATTATTTTCACCCTTATTATTTCTAGGGTTTCTGCTTTTGTTTATGTATATCGTAATCATAAGACCACAAAATAAAAGAAATAAAGAAATCAATGAAATGCTTTCTAAATTAGAGGTCGGCTCAGAAGTCATTGCTGCAAGCGGTATTATTGGAAAAGTTAAAAGTATTAAAGGTGAATATATTGCAATTGAAGTTAGTGAAAATGTTGTTTTTAAACTTCAGCGATCTGCAATAGCAAATATACTTCCAAAAGGAACGATTGATTCAATCAATTAAGTAAAGTGAATAAATTTTCCATATATCAATATTTATTAATACTAGTGGTATTGGTAGTTGGATCAATTTATGCATTACCCAATTTATACCCGACTCAACCATCAATTCAGGTAGCTTATACTGATTCAGCAAGATCAGCAGATCAAATGTTACTAAATGAACTCGAGGATATTCTTGAGGAATCTAAATCAGATTATGAAGAAATCTTTTTAAGAGAGAATAAAATTGTTATCAAGTTTAATGATGTTGATACTCAACTTAGCTCAAAAACAATTTTACAAAATACTTTATTAGATAAAGTTATCATTGCTCTTTTTCTTGAGCCCTCAACTCCGCAATGGTTAAAGGATTTAGGTGGCAATCCAGTCAAGCTAGGCCTTGATTTATCTGGCGGGGTTCATTTTTTATTAGAAGTAGATATAGATACTGCTCAGCAAGGTAGACTGGAATTACTTTTAGACACCTATCGAAAATCTTTTAAAGAAGAAAGAATAAAGTATGGCGATTCATTTATTAAAGATTTGGCCTTGCATTTTGAGTTTTCTGATAAACAAAGTTATAACAAAGCCCTTAAAACATACCGAGATGAAAGCCAAACTATAAATGGTGTGCAATATGTTATTACAGAAAGACCAAGTTCTAATATCCTTATTTTGGAATATTCAGATATTGCACTTAGAGAAATTAGAGATTATGCGGTCGGACAAAACTTAACAACTCTAAGGAATAGGGTAAATGAGTTAGGTGTATCCGAGCCAATTGTTCAAAGACAAGGAGCAAATAGAATTGTTGTAGAACTTCCAGGTGTTCAAGATCCAACAGCCGCTAAGAAGATTATTGGTAAGACTGCAAATTTAGAATTTAGATTGGAAGCAAATTCAAGAACATCACCATTAAGAAAAGAAGAATTTAATTTTAAAGAGAATGAATACCAGACTGCTTTTTTAGAAAGAGCTGTAATCGTATCTGGTGATAGGGTAACCAATGCTAGTACTGGATTTGATGAAAGTGGTTTTTCTCAAGTCAATATCACACTTGATATGCAAGGTGGAAGGGCAATGCAAAAAGCTACGTCTGGAAATATCGGAAGAAGGTTAGGGGTTTTATTTGTTGAGCAAAAAAATAAATCAGAGTTGGTTGTTGAGCCAAATGGCGAGCAAGTCATTAAGCAAACCAGTTATATTGAAAAAAACATAATTAGTTTAGCTACAGTTCAGGCTGTTCTAGGAACAAGTTTTAGGATTACTGGTGTTGGCACTCCTGCAGAAGCAAGCGAGTTAGCTTTATTATTAAGAGCAGGTGCTCTCGCAGCTCCAATGAAATTTGTAGAAGAAAGAACGGTCGGCCCAAGTCTTGGAAAAGAGAATATTGAACTTGGAATGAAATCTATAATGATTGGTTTTGGGTTAGTAGTACTATTTATGGCTTTTTATTACAGGATATTTGGTTTAGCAGCTAATGTTTCGCTTATATTAAATTTAGTTTTAATAACTGGAATAATGTCGCTCCTTGGCGCAACCCTCACATTGCCTGGTATGGCAGGAATTGTGCTAACGGTCGGTATGGCGGTAGATGCAAATGTCTTAATATTTTCAAGGATAAGAGAGGAATCAAAAGAGAAAGACCCACAAACCGCTATACGAGATGGATTCTCGAGAGCTTTTGTGACTATCTTTGATGCAAACGTTACGACATTAATCGCTGCGCTTATTCTTTATATTATTGGAACTGGTCCAGTAAAAGGGTTTGCTATTACCTTATCAATTGGAATTGTTACATCTATGTTTACAGCCATTATGTGTACTAGAGGCATAGTAAATATGGTTTATGGCAATAAAAATATTCAGGAATTAAAAATATAATGGATATTAAATATAAATTCATGAGATTTAGAAAGATAGCAGGCATTATTTCTATTTCATTGTTTATTATTTCTATTCTCTCTTTAACCTTTAGAGGTTTAAGTCTTGGCTTAGACTTTAGCGGCGGGACTCTTATAGAAGTTTCATACGAAACCCCAGTGCCTCTTGAGACGATAAGGAATACTTTACAAGCTAATGGATATGCTGATTCTCAAGTAGTAAATTTTGGAACCAATTTAGACGTATTAATTAAAGTTGCCGATCAAGATGGTAATAGTTCAATTGGCGAGAATATTTTTAATATTTTAAATGAAGAGGGAATTTCAGGTGAACTCAAAAGAGTAGAATTTGTAGGGCCCCAGGTTGGCGAAGAGTTAAGAGATCAGGGCGGACTGGGAATGATTGTTGCTTTATTCATGATTCTTTTTTATGTGGCCTTTAGATTTCAATATAAGTTTGCCCTCGGTGCTGTTACTGCATTAGGCCACGACGTAGTAATTATCTTAGGACTTTTCTCAATATTTGGGTGGGATTTTGATCTAACTGTATTAGCAGCATTATTAGCCGTAATAGGGTATTCATTAAATGATACGATTGTTGTTTCAGACAGAATTAGAGAAAACTTCAGAACTGAAAGAGTTCTTGAGCCAATCGATATGATAGATTTATCTTTAAATCAGACCCTAGCAAGAACGATCATCACTTCCTTAACTACTTTATTGGTTTTATTTGCATTATTTATATTTGGAGGAGAACTAATTAGAGGATTTAGTTTAGCTTTAATTTTGGGTGTCTTGATAGGTACATACTCATCGATATATGTTGTTGCAAATATGCTGATGTCTTTAACTTTAGTTCAAGATGATTTAGCAGTTCCAGAACCAGAAGGCGCTGATTTTGATGGGATGCCTTAGTCTTTAAAATACGGCTTTACTGATTTTAAAATTGATTTATATGTTTTTGCAGTCGCACAAATAATATTATTTCCATCTAAAAATTTTGGATCCCCATTAAAGTTGCTTACTAAGGCGCCACCTTCTTGGGCAATCAATGATCCTGCAGCAAAATCTGCTATATCGACACCATAAGACCAAATGCCATCTACTCTTCCAGTTCCTATGTATGATAAATCCAATGATAAACAACCTGTCTCACGCATATTAAGATTCTGGTTTGCTAATTCTTTATAGCTTTTCTCAAAATCATATTTAGTATCTTTTGAAGAGCGTATTGGCTTTGTAAAAGATAGCATTGCATCATCCAGACCCTGCTGTTTGCTTGATCGTATTCTATTATTATTTAAATTAGCACCGCCGCCTTTATATGCAGCAAATTCTTCTCTTCTTGTTGGATCAATTACCACAGCAGACATTACCTCGTTGTCGATTATTGAACATAGCGATATTGAAAAATGAGGGTAACCATTAATAAAATTTTCAATACCATCAATGGGTTTTAATATCCATGTAACATTTGAATTATTGATTTGATGACCGATATGTTTGCTTATAAGGTTATCTTCAGGATTGAATTTACAAATTTCTTCAAAAACTATTTTTTCAACTCTTTTTTCAATAGCTTTTACATAACCATCTGGACCTCCCTTAGAAGTCTCTAAGCTGTGAACTTTTTTTACAGCAAATTCTAGTTCGGCCGCTCCTTTATTTGCAGCTAACTGACTTACATTTAATAATGCTTGTTTTGACATGTCGCTATTGTAATAGAAATAAGGATAATAGTTATATGAGTTTAAAAAGTAATTTAATAAACATTGTTATAGTAGATACGATTCATCCTGGAAATATTGGCTCTGTTGCAAGAGCTATGAAGACAATGGGGCTATCAAAATTATCATTAGTAAATCCTCGTGTTTTTCCATCAGATGATGCAATTGCTCTCGCAGGCAATGCTACAGATGTTCTTGATAATGCCAAAATTTTTGATTCTATTGATGAGGCCATCAAAGACAGTACATTTGTTTATGCGACTTCCTCAAGAAATAGATCAATCCAATGGCCAACTATAAATGCTAGCGAGGCTGCAAAAGAGATTTGCAACCAAGCGGAGAATGACAAAGAGGTTTCGATTATCTTTGGCAAAGAGGATAGGGGGCTCACCAATGATGAGCTCGAATTAGCAAATATGTTAATCGAAATACCTGCTAACCCAGAATATCCTGTTTTAAATTTAGCAATGTCAGCTCAGATAATTGCTTATGAGATTTTAAAGGCATCTCATGGAGAAGAAATAAAAGAGTGGAGAGATTATCCAGAAGTTAATTCCAAACAACTCCAAATGTTAATTGACCATTTTATTGAAACTGCAGTAGAGATAGATGTGATAGATCCTGATAATCCTAAAAAAATTATTTCAAGAATCAAAAGAATGTTTACAAGACTCCAGCCTGATGAAATGGAAGCAAGTTTTCTTAGAGGCTTTTTATCTGTAATTAATAAAAAATTAAAATAAATAGGGTTTTATAATCTTTTCTTATTCCATATAATACGTCCCAACTCGTCCCGTTCGTCTAGAGGCCTAGGACACCGGGTTTTCATCCCGGCAACAGGGGTTCGACTCCCCTACGGGATGCCAATTTACTATAAAGCCCACACTAGTGGGCTTTTTTTATGAGTCACAATACTTTTCCTGTATAGCCTTATAAAGCTTCATAAGGTGCCGCATCTCATGAAGGTTCTTACGAGCTGTTATCTTGTCAGATTCATCCCAAAACAATTCTAATATTCTTTCTTTTTCTGCCATTGTTTCAGCGCTCACAATTCGTTTGTAGAGAAAATCTATTGTGCTAGTTAGCGCCATACAACTCATTCCATTTATCAATACACATATCATTAACTAAGCACAAATATTCAGCGAACATATCATCATGACCCCATGGTCTATGCTTAGCCCAAACAAAATCTGATGCTTCCTTACAGATTTGCTCATAAACATCCTCAGGTATTTGTGGGATAGGGAAGAAGAACTCTTTTAATTGTTCGTATAAAAAGACAATTAGCTTTTCTATAGCAAACAAAACTATACATCCGACTGCCATGAAAGCAGCTACGAAAGCAATGTAACCAAAGAATATATTCATATGTTAATTAAATTTATCCTTTAATGGTGTTAAATATGCAATTGCTAATATTGCTCCATGGGTTAAAGTTTCTATGGCTGTAGCAAGAACTTCAAATTCGCTGGATAGGGCATAATAACCTCTTGAACCATCTATTAGCGATATAAAAGAAAACACAACAAGAAGTCCAACAAGTAGTTCTCTGCTCCACTTAACGAAGAAAAACAACAGGGGTGCAGCAATAATTGCAGCTATGACAAATATTATCATTACAATAAAACTCCAACTATCTATTACGCTAACGTAAGACCCTTCTATGGCAGTAGATAGGTCAGTGCTTGATGCAATTAAAGAATTGTAATCAAATACAAGATGACTCATAAAAGCTAAGAAATTAATTACAACCAATATTCTAAAAATCTTTATCAAATCCATAATGCTACCTATTTTTTATTAATATAATCTTATACTAAACAACGTGTTTTATTTTGACAAATTCCTATGGCATTATTAGGTAGTGAAAATTAGAATCAATCAAAGTTTCTTTAAGTTTAGAGGTGGTTTAAACCCAATACAAATTGTAGTTGTAATAATCTGCTTTACTATTGGGAATAATATTGAATCTGGTTGGGGAGTATTTTTTAAATTAGTAGCACTGTTTTTTTTAATAAATCTATTTAGAACAATATCTTGGTGGTTGAAGGGATATATGTAAGTTATGTGGTTATGGATTAGACATGTTTTAGAAATAGTTGTTTTTACTTTCTTATTTATATTATTCACCTCATGGGATTATTGGTTAACAACAGGTATTGCATACTTGTTTGGATTCTATGTAATCAGCCTCATATTTAGTTTAATTAGTAAAATCTTTTTTGCTATTGCATTCTTCAATTCAAAAGATGACTAGATAATGAAAAAAATATTTCTTATATTGCTTTTACCGTCATTAGTTTTTTCTGAAGAATGGTCATCAGATATAGCAATTAGTTATGTTAAAAAAGATTTATCTAAATTAACATCCTTAGATTCAGAATGTGTTGGTTTTTATTTTGGAAAATCAGATGATGCTAAAACATACTATTCGTTTGAATTAAGAGAAATCCATAATACTAAGTGTGGTGGAGACCCAGATACAGCACCAAGACTAGCAAGTGTAATGGTTTTTGCTAATAAAAAAATTAATGTATTTAGCTTAATGTGTAATTCTTATGTAGATATTAATGATTACAGTTGGGATATGGAATGCCCTAAAAAGAAATACTGTATCTATCCATACAATAATCCAAAATGGCCTAACACAAAGACAAGCGCCATTGTAAGCACAGACCTTAGTATAAAATGCCCATTAAAAGATAATGATGGTAATGATTTAATTGAATCTTATATAGAATAAAATACTCATCTCTATTTATTCCAATGTTTCTTGAATACTAAAAAGAGTAATTGGTAGGTTAAAAAAATCAATAGTTGATTTCAATTCAGATTCATAGTTCTTTGTTGATTTATTTCTTTTTATTAATAAGATCGCAGGTTTCTTGCCTGTAGCTTCTGCATAATGCAAAGATTGACCAATACCTTCTTTCCAATTGTAGTCATATTCCACTTCAACAGCATATATTGAAGTGAGACAGTCTACATAAGTACCATATTTAGTTCGATATTGAATTTCACCATCATTTTTATTACACCAATAGTTATTTATTTGATTTTCATTAGAAAATACATTGTTTATAGAGGATATTGAAATAAAAAATATAACAATAAATTTTGATATTTTATTCAACATGGTTATTATTAAAACATAATCTTTTATTAAAAGAGTAATTAGATATATATTAATAAATCAAAATGAGTAAGGCGGACATAAAACTCAATGCATTTGATTCAGAAAAAATAGCAAAAGAGTTAAATATTGATCAAGTGGCAGTGCAAGATGCAGGGCAAGATATGCCTAAAACCAGCAGTCAAGATCTTTCACCTCTAGAGAGGAAGATACAAGCAAAAATTACTGATTTTTATGGAAAATCTATAGATAATTGTGGAGATGAGATAATAGAAAGACGAATTGATGATACTAGAGCTTTAAGACAGCAAAACGGACATGCAGGTCAAATAAGCACTTTAAAAATAAAATTAGAAGCAAAATATGCAGAAGGCAAGGCAAATATTGAAAGATTTCACAAAAAATATACTAAGGACAAAAATAATCTCGATTTCTTTAAAAAAGATCATAATTTAATATCTCCAGCTGACCTAAAATCACAAACAGCAAAGATTATTTCAATCTTGATTGTCTTTGGTATGTTTATTTTTGAGACTAGCACCAACACTAGTTTTTTAGCAGTTTCTGTAGAAGGAGGCATATTAGGAGCGCTTGCTTTAGCGTCAGTAGTGTCTTTTATAAATATTGTTACCTCTTTCTTAGTAGGTCGATTTGTAATAACCAACTTATCACACAAGAAAAAATCTAATATTAATAGGAGTAGATTGGTTTTACTTATATATATTCCCATAGTTATATATATTAATTTTGCTATTGGTGTTTTTAGGAGTCTCTCTCAAAACGCAATGGAGACATTTAGTACTGAGGCTTTAAGAGATGCAGCACAACAAGCAGCTTGGCCTTTTGCTAATATCTCAGGAAATACCTTGGAATCTAATGGTCTAATTATAATAGGGTTATTATTTGCTGTAATTGCAGTATTAGATGGATATTTCTTTGATGAACCATATCCAGGCTATGCTAAGTTTACAAGGGATGCAGATAAAAGCTCTAAAGATTTTGAAGATTCAAAATCAAAATTGTTTGATACTTTGTATAATTTACAAAGGTCAGGAAATAAACAATTTTTAAAATTAAAAGAAGACAGGCTTCAGGCGAATATTCAATGGGGGCATTCCATTGATGCTGTTCAAAGAGCCTTTACAGATTATGAAGTATGGGTCAAAAATTTAAATATAGCTGGGAATAATCTATTAAAACAATACAGAGCTAAAAATAAGCAATTTAGAGCATCTCCGCCTCCTGAATACTTTGATAAAGAATTTGATTTTGGATTTGAGCTAAATCCAGAAAAGAGGTTCTTTAGCATTAGTTCAGATCGTCTCAGTGATCCTGAAAAGAGATCTATTTTAGACGAAAAAGAAAAGTTAATTACATCCGAGTACACTGACGCCATAGAAGAAATTAATGGTATCAATAATAAAACATTGGAAGAATATCAAGATTTACTAAAGAGGTTAAGTTAAGAATGTATAAGTTAATAATTTTTTCATTAGTAATATTCCCATTTTATCTTTCAAGCGATACTCCTGCAGATCAGAGAAATAAGTATAAAAAAGATGAAATTAATGCAATGGATAATGGCGACCTATGCCCGAAAGAATTTACTAAAAAATACAATCACCATATGGTTTTAATTGATACTACAACCCCCCTTACAGGAGCGCAAAAAGAATTAGTTAAGAGACTCGTTTTGTCTGATGAGTATTTAAAACTTATGAAACCAATAGATAAATTATCTATTATAAACTTATCTAAGGTTGCTCCAACAGCAAATAGACCTGTTTTTTCAAAATGCAGACCTAGAAGTGGAGATAAAGGCAGCCCCTATAAAATTGACCATCATGACCCTCTTTGGGAAAACATAACTGAGGTAGCTGGACCATTTAATAAATTATTTGTGCAAGGGGTTAATGATGCTTTGGAATTAATTGCTCAAAATAAGCCAAATCCAAATATAGATACTCTCATTAATGGAAGTCCAATCATGGGTCAGATAAAAGAAATTTCAAGATTGCCTGATCTCGATTTTAATGAATATTCAAATTATGAATCTAGAAAACTAACCATTGTTTCTGATTTAGCTCAAAATACAGATAGATTACCTTTTTACGTACTATGTCCAGAAAATAGTAAAAAATCATGCCCATCATGGAAAAAATTTAAAAATAAAGATGAATATAGTATGTGGGCAACGAATTCATTAGCTAAGTTTGATGAAACTAAGACTGGTGTCAAACCACCAGATGTGCATATTATTTTTTTAAATTCGATGTTTGACAAAGAACTGAACAAAGGTGTTCTAGAGTTTTGGTATGAATTTTTAAGAGAGTCAGGTGTAACCAATATTGAATTTGATATTGAAACTGAACATAAAAGAACTAGAAACTAACTAAGTCTATTTACAGGAAATATTTACCAATTTATCTGAATCCTTAAAATTTATATTTACATCCTTGGTTTCAGAGGGTTTGAATTCATAATATTGATCCCCAATTGTAATTTTACATTTTGTATTTATTTGACTCGTTAAATTTTGTAATGAATTAGGACTATATGTATTTATGCTTGGGGTTGTTGGAGGCATTGATGAAATTCCTGGTGCTCTGTGACAATGATAACCGCCAGTCTTTGTCTCATTATGGCAACCATATTTATTCAAGCCACCACCATGCGATAAAAGTAAATTCGGATATATAAATATTATTCCCAATAATATTATTTTTGTTTTATATGTTTTTTTCATAATTTGATATTAAATGATGTATTAATTTTAATCAAAAATATAATCTTTATTATTAGGATTTTGATTTCTTATCATGATGCATATTTGAGCATTACCTTCTAATAAAACTATAAAATCTTCATTTGAATAAATTTTATTTATTTCATCTTGTATAGATAATATTTCATCATTAATAGCAGTTGCTTTTTCGGCATCGTTTGATTCAGCTGGTTGGATCTCATAAGCTCTAGTAGCAAAATAATATGCATGGTTTTTATATTCATCTGATAGTCTAGAAATTTCTTTTACATCATCTAAGCCTGTAATTGTTTTTCCAAGTAAAAGTCCAGCCTCCATATTCCCATACATGATAGAGAAATTTGCTGAACATTGTTTTAATACTTTTACATATACAGAGTCATTAAATTCATCACTTTTGGACGATGGGTCATTAATTGAATCCATAAAGTTATCATCCATCAACCAGGCAAATATGGAGTGTTTTATGATTAGATTCTTATCTAATGCTTCTCGCTCTTGATTTGGTGATGAAATATCATCATCTGTTCCTGGATCTGGAGGGCTGCAAGAAGTAATAAGAAAGATAAAAATTAATAAGAAATATTTCATAATTAAATAGCTATCATATTTCTGATGAACTGTTAATTTCTTTTAGCATATCCCAACAAATCTTTTCACAACTTTCTTTATGTTTAAACTGAATTACTAAGGCAACAGTTAAAATAATAATTATTCCAATATATATGTAATCTTTTTTCTTCATAGTTTAACCATCAACTTCCTTTGAATTAATAACAAACATTAACCCAGCACTAATATCAATTACCATCCATGCAAATTTATCATATAAATAAAGTGGAGCAAGCGGATTAAAAATTAAAGCAACAACCCCGAAGCCAATAGCCCATGACGATTTATCAATAGAATAATTTGTATATGCTGCAAATGCTGCAGCTGCGCATATCACCCATCTAAGTAATTCGTAATAACCTGAGGGCATTGAAACAGCTCCAAGAAAAAGAAGTCCTGCTGAAACGTACCAGATAAGTTTCATTACTTATTCCAATGCCTTATTACATGAATAAGAACAATCACTATTAATATAAATACTTCTAATAATAATAAATCTCCTTGCCACATTATCTTATTAATTTTGGAATTATCTCATATTGAGCAAGTATTCCAAAAAGAATCACAAATAGGAAAGCAAATAAAATATTTAAATTTTTCTTTTCCATCCATTCAAATAAGCTCTCTAAAACTTTTCTTATCCATTTGTCAGTTCTATCCACCAATGAAACTGCTTTTCTAGTCCATTTATCAGTTACTTCAATTAATGGAATTAAAAGTGCTGCAATGATAAGCCATATAATCCCATTTAAGACTACATCAATAATCCAGCCAACTACTACCCAATTAATTTCCATGTATTTTATTAGAGTAAAAGAAAACAAATTAAATTAAAAGTTTTTAACTATTCTCCTCATATTTAATGTAAGATTGCCTTTTCTTAATAAGGATATAATTAATGAATATATACGTAGGTAATATTTCTTGGGGTTTAAACGACCAAGATCTTGAAAATCTTTTTGCAGAGCATGGAACAGTGACTTCTGCAAAAATTATCACTGACAGAATGACAAATCGCTCAAGAGGGTTTGGATTCGTTGAAATGAGTGACGGTGCTGAAGCAGCTATAGAAGCTTTAAATGGTACTGAAGTAGATGGAAGAGAGTTAGTCGTTAACGAATCAAAGCCAAGAGATAAGAGTTAATTAAAACTTTCCAAAGCTTCAACCATCTTTTCTTGTACTTTTAGTACTGCTTGGTATGGTCTAATCATTACTTTGAAGTTGATAATTTGCTCGTCTTGATTCCATTCAATTATGTCAACACCATTGACTGAGATATCATCGATATATGTTTCAAATTCTAAAACAGAGTGAAGGCCATCATGAATTTCTTTGGTATATTTAAACTTTTCCATGTTAAATGAATCACCTGCTGCTTGAAGATACATCATGGTAATCGCTTTTCCTTCTAATGGTTTAAATACTACAGGTGAAGAAAATACTGCATTTTCAGCTAAAAGCTTATCTAATAATTCGGGCTCATCACCTTTAACAACTTCATGCCATTTATGGATTAATTCTTTTGCCGTTTTCATAATTGATTCCTAAAAAATGAGTTTTGTTTTGATAATCTCATATGGCATTATAGACATGTATTTTTATATATAAAAAATAATATGATTATCGGTGTTCCAAAAGAAGTAAAAAATAACGAAAGCAGGATAGGTCTTACCCCAGATTCTGTAGAGACCTTAGTCAAGGAAGGGCATGAGATCTTAATTCAAAAAAATGCTGGCGCTAATATTGGCTTTTTAGATGAACAATACATTCAATCAGGAGCAAAAATAATTGATTCTGCTGAAGATGTTTATAAATCTTCAGAAATGATTGTAAAAGTCAAAGAGCCAATTCCAGAGGAATATAATTTTTTACGAGAAGACTTAACACTTTTTACATATCTGCATCTTGCAGGGGATGCTGAAAATGCAAAAAAATTAATTGATACAGGTGTTAGAGGAATCGCATATGAAACCGTTACTGCTAGTGATGGCTCTATGCCATTGTTAGCACCTATGAGTACGATCGCTGGTCAATTAGCATTTATCGTTGGCTCTTACCATCTTTTAAAACACAATAAAGGTAAGGGTGTAATGATTGGGAAAATAGATGAAATCGAGCCAAGGGTAGTTACAGTAATAGGTGCAGGCGTAGCTGGCACCCAATCAATTATTAAAGCAATGGATAATAATGCTTTAGTTAAAGTAGTTGACTCATCACAAGCAAAGCTAGATAACCTTGAATCAAAATATGGATCAGACAATATCGAATATATTTTATCAACGAACGACTCTATTCAATCTTCGATTAATGAATCTGATTTGGTTATTGGTTCTGTTTATGTGGTTGGAAAAGAAGCTCCTAAAGTTGTAAGTAGGGACATGTTATCTTCAATGAGTCCTGGTACAGTCATGGTAGACGTTTCCATAGATCAAGGTGGTTGCTTTGAAACTAGTAAACCCACAACTCATGATAACCCTACATTCCTAGAAAATGATATTGTTCATTATTGCGTAACCAATATGCCTGGTGCAGTTCCTTTAACAGCAACACAGGCGCTTAATAAAGTTACCTTGTCTTACATTAAAGATCTTGCAAATAAAGGAATTATGAAAGCCTTAGAGGAAGATGAGCATTTGAAAAATGGTTTAAATATACAAAATGGCTTAATAACTCATCCCGGAGTTAAAGAGGCATTAGGATAATAAAAAAGGAGAAATTTATGGAAAAAGTATTAGTAACTGGCGCAACTGGATATATAGGACTGCATTGCGTAGATCAGCTTTTAAAACAAGGCTATGCTGTTAATGGTTCTGTCAGGACTCCAGAAAGAAAAAATGAAATCTTTGAAGCGTTAAGAAATCATAATACACCCACAGACAATTTAAATTTATTTACATTTAATCTATCAGAAGATGTTGGCTGGGATGAGGGAATGGAAGGTTGTGATTATTTACTTCATGTTGCCTCACCTATCGCATTGGAAAGTAAAAGTGAAGATTTTTTTGTAAAACCAGCAGTTGCTGGTGTTAAGAGAGCATTAAAATTTGCAAAAAAACATAATGTAAAAAAAGTTGTTTTAACATCCTCTGTTGCTGCAATTTTTCATGGCATGAAGCTAAAGGAATATTATGATGAGACCGATTGGTCTGACCCTGAAAACCCTTTAATAGATCATTACTCCAAAAGTAAAACTTTGGCTGAAAGAGCGGCATGGGATTTTATTGAAAGAGAAGGTAATCCATTTGAACTTGCTGTAATTAACCCAGCTTTAGTTATTGGCCCTACGTTATCTGGTGATTTAGGGGAGTCAAATAAAGCTATTGAAATGGTGGCTACAGGAAAAATGCCTGTAGCAGTTCCGCTTCAATTTGGTTATGTTGACGTGAGAGATGTAGCTACAGCTCATATTTTGGCTATGAAGAATCCGTCGAGTAATGGAGAAAGATTTGCTTTAGCTGAAAAAGATTTATGGTACAAAGATGTCTCAAAAATTCTCAGAGAAAATGGTTTTGATAAAGCGCCAAAAATAACCATTCCCATATGGGCGGCAAAGATAATGGCTAATTTTAGTAAAGAATTAAAATTAGCACTTCCATATTTAGGAAGGGTAAGGAGCGTTAAAAATACATCAAAAGCAAAAGATATTTTGGGATGGAATCCAAGGCCTGCTGAAGAGTCAATTCTTGAATTAGCTAATCAAATTAGGGAAATGGGGTTAATCAAATAATCCCTGGAATAACTGCTTTTCTGTTTTTAGGATAATTATCAAATTTATCCTGATACCATTTGTGATGAGCTATCGCTCTTGGAAATAAATTGGCAATTGTCCATATTAAAAATACAGCACCTGCTGAGCTCCAAGTTAAAATTGCCCATCCAGCCCATTCAATAATCTCACCAAAATAGTTAGGAGAGGATATAAATTTATAGAGAAATTTATTCGGAATATGGTAGCCGCTTCCTTTTTCTTTTCGTAAAGCTATCATTAAATAGTCTGACTTTATGTTTATAAACATACCTAATATAAATATTAATGTACCAATTAAAAAAGTTGGCGATGCAAGCCACTCGATTGAATATTGAGAAAAAATAAAAATACCGAAAAATTGAATACTAACATTAACATGATTAAAAAAAAGTGCTGATAAAGGAATGGTCATTGGCATTTCTTTTTTATCCATATTGACCAAAAAAGGATAGATAAAAGTTCTATGGACATAATGCACTAGCCATAGAAAGAGAAAAATAAAATTAACAGTATTTAATTTATCAAAAAATATAATACTTAAAATAATCATTAGATATACACACGGAGACTCCATTAATACCCATCCAAGCCTTGCAGGTATTTTTTTACCCCATCCACTTTTGATATGGCGACCATAAGGCGCATTCTCATAAAAAAGATATATAAATGTTATAAATCCTATTAGGACCCAAGTAATTAAAAAAATATTAAACGTATTCATAAAATTATTATAAAAACAAAGTTTACAGTTTTGATTCTAAATCATAAACTTAACAGTAAGTTTTTTTAAGGGGGTTATCTTGGAAGATTTTGATTTTGTTATTTTAGGGGCTGGCTCGGCTGGATGTGTTCTTGCAAATAGATTGAGTGCTAACCCAGAATTTAAAGTTTGTTTAATTGAGGCAGGGTCTAAAGATAGCGACCCAAGAATACATATTCCTATTGGCTTTGCTTTTTTTGGCGCTGAAAATCCAGTAAGTTGGAATTATGAAACTGTGCCCCAAAAAGAGTTTGAAAAAGTTGTAGTTGCAGAACCAGAAGCAGCTGTTGTTGACACAGCAGGTGGATTGCATAAAGTGGAGACAGAATCACTTGAACACAGAAAAGGATTTCAACCACGTGGAAAAGTCTTGGGTGGATCGAGCTCAATTAATGCAATGTTATATGTAAGAGGCCATAGATGGGATTATGATCATTGGTCTAATTTAGGTAATGACGGTTGGTCATATAATGAAATTTTGCCTTACTTTAAAAAAGCTGAACATAACGAAATGTTTGATGATGATTATCATGGCCAAGATGGCCCTTTAAATGTATCTAAGATTCGACATGAAAATACACCAGTAAAAGATTTTGTAAAGACAGGCTCAGAAGTATTTGGATACAACGAAGATTTTAATGGTGCAAACCAAGAGGGCATAGGCTTCTATCAATGTACTCAAAAAAATGGAAAAAGGTGGAGTGCCGCTAAAGGATATCTGGTGCCAAGTTTAGATAGAGAAAATTTAACTGTTATGACAGATACCACCATAAATAAAATTATTATAGATAACAAAAAAGCAGTAGGAGTTGAATGTATTAATAAAAATGGAGAATATTTTAAAGTTAATGCTAAGAAAGAAGTCCTTTTATCATCGGGAGCCTTTGGTTCACCGCAAATAATGCTTAGATCTGGAATTGGACCAGCAGAAGAAATTTTAAAGCATGATATAGAACACCAGCATGATTTACCTGGAGTTGGTAAAAATTTACAAGACCATATTGATTACTTAACAGTCCATAGATATAACTCAATGGAATTAATTGGAATTTCACTTAAATCAGTTTTCTTAAAATTTCCAATAGAGATACTAAAGTATATTTTTAAAAAAGTAGGTTTATTCACTTCAACGATTGCAGAGGCCGGAGGGTTCATTAAATCAAAAGAAGTAAAAGAGATTCCTGATATTCAATTACATTTTATTCCTACAATGGTTGTTGATCATGGAAGAACACAACTTTGGGGTCATGGTTTGGGTTGTCATATGTGTCTTTTACGACCCAAATCAAGGGGTGAGGTTACTCTTAATTCATCAGACCCTTTTGACGATCCAAAAATAGATCCAAAATTTTTATCTCACCCAGATGACATGCAAGATATGATTGCTGGATATAAAAAAATGATGTCGATTATGAATAAAGAATCTTTCTCTAAATATACAGCCAAGCACACCATGAGACCAATAGACATAAATGATGATCATGATATAGAGCAAGCAATAAGAGAAGAAGCAGATACCGTATACCACCCTGTTGGAACTTGTAAAATGGGTAACGATGAAATGGCTGTTGTCGATAATACTTTAAAAGTTTATGGGATAGATGGCCTAAGGGTTGTAGATGCATCAATTATGCCAACTCTTATAGGTGGAAATACTAACGCACCAACAATCATGATTGGTGAAAAAGCTTCTGACATGATATTAAGTGATTGGAATTGATTTTCCTTAAATGAAAAAATTCTTTACATTAGTAACATTAATTTTAAGTATAGGATTAATTGCGAATGACTATTATCTGATTGATGTCAGAACTCCAGAAGAATTTAAATCTGGCTATCTTGAAGATGCAATAAACATTGAATGGCAAGATATTAAAAAGCTTAATAAAGAAATTAAAAAAGATGACAAAATATATTTATATTGCAGAAGTGGGAATAGGTCTGGCAAAGCAACAGATATCTTGATTAATTTGGGTTATAAGAACGTAAAGAATATTGGCGGTCTTAAAGAAGCTTCAGAAAGCCTTAATTTGAGGATTATTAAGTAAGATTTATTTATGCGAAATTTTTTTAGTTTTTTATCAAGATTCTCTAATAAAAAAATTATATGCTTTGATGGCGGTGGTGTTAGAACAATCGCATCAATAGTCTTCTTACAAAAACTTGAAGCAGCAAGTGGTAAAAAAATTGTAGATATATTTGATATGTTTATAGGTACAAGCGCTGGCTCATTTAATGCTGCTTGTTTCGCCTTTGGTGGATTAGGTGCTGATAAGGTAAAAAAATATTGGTCCCATCAATATTTAGACAAAATTATGAAGTCATCATTTTTTTGGGATAAAGCTTCCTTAATTCAAGCTAGACCTAGATATGAAGACGAGGGCAGACTTGAGGTATTACAAGAAATATTTGGTGAAAATACTTTAAAACAATCCAATAAACCTTTTCTTTCTCTTTCATATGATATTGAGAAAAGAATTCATGTAATTCATGATTCAATTAATACCCCTGATATTAGATTTATAGATGCTGTTGCAGCCTCAAGCGCAGCACCAATGTATTTTCCAACCTATCAAATGCCTGATAAATCTTGGATGATTGATGGCAGCATAGTAACAAATAATCCAACTTTAATAGGTTACCTGTATGCAAAAAAAATATTAGAAACGGAGAACATCAAAATTCTTAGCATTGGTTCAGGTCAAAATAAAAATAAAATTAATGGAGATACTTCCACTAAATGGGGAGGCGTTGGTTGGCTAAGAAACGATATCATGGGCATGTTATTAGATTCAGAAATTCATAATGAAATATCTAGCGATATTTTTAAAGATAATTATTTAAGAATTAATTCTCCTCTAGGAAAAATAAATAGATTTTTAGATGATGACTCTGAAGAAAATCTTGAAAGAATACATTTGATGGGTATGGAATGGTGGAGTAAACATGGCGATTCAGTTCTTAAATTTTTAGAGGAATAGATAATTTTTTATATATAATCGAATTATGAAATCATACAAGCTTTTAGCTATTTTAATTTTTATTTCTTCATGTGGCGGCGGAGGTGGCGGAGGTGGCTCAGCTGCAATACCTTTTGCTATAACTTTAGCATCAAGCATATTTACGATAGATGAAGATATTACATTAACAGGTTCAGTGGGCGCCACTGCAAATGAAAGCGTTACTTTAAATTATTCACTTCAATCATCAACCTCTAATGGTTCTTTGTCTTTCTCAGATACCACTGGGTCTATAACTTATATACCTAATCAAAATTTTAATGGCCAAGATCAATTCACTTACTCTGTAACTGCTGTAGAAAAAAATGTTACAAGAAATGCAACAGTAACAATCAATATTACCCCGGTAAATGATGCTCCAGTAGTAACAATGGATTCAAAAACAGATCTTAATGAAAATAATCTTTTATTTGATCAAAATCCTACATATGCAATTACTTACAGCGATGTTGATAATACAGAAGAAGAGCTGACCTTTAGTGCTAAAGTTAATAGAGTTGTAGTTCCATCAACATTTACATCAACTGAAAGTGGTAAAGGTAATATTTCAATCGATTTAAGTTCTCTTTCAACAGCTGGCTTATTTAATGCTGAAATTATTGTCTCTGATGGAAACTTGACTGGATCAGATACTTATTCCACTTGGCATATATCTAATAAAACTACAGTTACTATTAATCAAGATGATGATCCTGAAGATGGTTATGATGGCGGAGCAAAAACAGAAAAGGATTATCACGTTTATTATGTAATAGGTAACCCAAGCTCGACAGGAAGAACTAAATATCTTTTTATAGGTGATTCATTAGATGGTGAAACTGATTTAAATTTATATAGAAGGGCATTAATAGCATCTATCAATAAATTAAATAGTTCAGATGCTAGCAAATTTTTTAGTGATAAATATTTTACAGTTGTCTCTGCTGAACCTGCTAACCCAGATGGAAGTTCACCCGTAGGAGTTAGAACAGGTTGTTATGATTGGGACGAAGATGTTTATTGTATAAGCGAAATGGATACAGCAATTTTTGATGTCTTGCTTCCAAACAATGTGCTTGTATCAACATTGACCAGATTAGAGGGAAGGGGAGTAAATCAGGGGTATAAAAATATTCAGAGAATTAGAGCAGATGACCCTGAGAGAACTAGACATACTCTTATGCATGAGCTTGGACATGCTCATGGGAATATGGGAGATGAATATAGAAGCGATGAAAGAGACTTAACTGACCCAGGGTATAGGGTTAATACTTCTACCCAAGCAGACGTTTATGAACTTAAATGGAAACACCATATTGATGACCTTCAGAATGTATTAGGAAAGGATATTCAAGTTTGTTACAACTATGCTGATGGCACTATAGGTGACTGGGATGAGCTTGGAATTAAAGTTGAAGATTGTGATTGCTTTGTGAATATTTGGGATGCAAATGGTAACTTTGTAGAAAAAAATCCTGATTGCAGTGGAGTGGGCCATTTTGAAGGGAATTATTATGGTTTATACGATAATTATAGGCCTACTTTTTGTTCGGTTATGGATAGTTGTACTAGCGGTGGTTATGGCAAAGTTAATGTTGAAGGTTTTGCAATAGGGTCCTTAGAGAATCAGGGCTTTTATCGTGGTGACGATGTCAGATTGGTTAGAGATGATGCAAATGCAAATATAGGTTTTGAAATTTCAATGGATGTGGAATATGACACTTCAGAAGTGACACTTAAATGGTATAAAGATGGTGTAGAGCTTACATCAATGCAGGATATAAAAACCGTAATTTTTGATAGGCCTTCGGATAATAGTATCGAGATATATACAGCAAAAGCAACAGATCTTACTGGTACAATTACTGCTCCAGATGATATTTTAAATAATGATGATTTTTATGAAGGTGCATTTCAGTCTTCATTTTATTGGTGTGAACGTAACTCTAGTGGATCATGTAATTGGTCATATAATCCCGACCCTAGCACATATTCAAAATATGATTACGGTTACATGAGAGGGCCTATTGGTGTAACATGGGCTATAAATTGGGAAAAATGGTAAAAATATTTTATATATTTGGAATTTTAATTCTTACTTCTTTTACAGAAGCTAGGCCTCTTCCAGATATAAGCATTAATCCTCAACATAATGTTGTAAATCCACCGATTGAAGATATTGCTAAGATTTATACTATATCAGGCACAAAGGATGGAATCTCTTTAAAGAAGAAGACTATCGCGAAACCACAATTTAGCTCGTTAAAAAATTTAAGACTCTTAACCCCAAGAGATAAATATGCTTTAAAAGTATTAGACAAAGCAAAGAAAGAAAGTATTCTCCTTGGTCTTGGAGACCCATTCTATGTTCATGCTCAGCATATAGATTATGAAGGTAGTAGATATTTTGGTGGAAATGTAGATGCTCAATTTGAAATCGCTTTTCCATTAAATATGGATGTTTCATATATCATTTTAATGTCACAAGATGGAAAGATTTTAAGAGAAATTAACGAAATTGAAGTCAAATAAAAGGAAACTCTATCCTTAAAAATCTTTAAAAACTTTGTAATTTTCATTCGATTTATAATTGCTTGAAAGGTTTTAACTTAAGGAGTATATTAACTTTCCAATGCGGTACTAGCTCAGTTGGTAGAGCGTCTGCTTGCCAAGCAGAAGGCCGCCGGTTCGAGACCGGCGTACCGCACCAATTTCAATAAAGTAAATTCGGCATCATAATTGCATGTAAAATATGTATACTAATAAATCATATATAAAAGGAGGAAATATGAAAAAAATATTATTTAGCTTTTTTGCTATTTTATTCATTTCATCACAATCATTAGTTGCGGCAGGTTATATAGCTACATATTCTATGAAGGTATCCAATCCAGCTGCTTATGTAGAAGCAATGAACGAATTAATGTCTTCAAAATGGGGCAAGAGCTTTCCTGCAGAAGTGTCTGTTCATAGCTATGCTTTTAATGGTTATGATGATGCTACGCATGTGGTTGTATTAAATTATGAAGATGTTGAAAGTACTGGAAAAGGGACAGCTTCGTTTACTGATCCAACTTTTCAAAAGTTTTTAGCCAAAACTGCTCCTATAGCAGAAACTATTGAATCTTCATTAAATATGAAGCTCATGGGTGGAGGAAACTCTGATCCTGAAAATAATCAGGTCTACACAGTGTATAGAATGAAAGTCAAAGATCCAGCATCTTATGCAGAAGCTTATGCTGAAGTGTCAAAAGCACAAGAGGAAGCTGGGAATGTTGCAGGTAGTTATGGACTTAGACAACAGGTCGGTGGAAGTGTGGGTTGGTATACTCATTATGCATTTACTTCGGCAGGTTCTATGACAGAAGCTCTTGAAAGTGGTGAAGCATTATACTCAAGTGATTCATTTAAAGAATTTTCTAAAGAAATTGGAGGTAATAGAGAATTAGTTAATATTTCTATGTTGGTAAATGTTGTTACCTATAGTTCTAATTAATTATTTTTTGAATTATTAAAGGGAGTATTTTTACTCCCTTTTTTTTTATTTATAGCTAATTTAAGATTACATTGTGAGATATTTAAAAACAATTCCAATATTATTCTTTATCTTTGCATGTGGTGGAGGCGGATCTTCAAGCGCACCTACTGAAATTGAAAATCCATCAAATCAGAATCCAAACGTAATTATTGAGTCTTGTTCGAATACTACAAGAACAGGAATGCAAAAGTGTGATTTAAAACATGATAGTTTAGATAGATATTATTTTATTTATAGACCTGCAAATTTAAATACAGATATTAGCGTACCAGTTTTATTTGCTCTTCATGGATATGGATCTTCCGCCCTAAGTCACCTTACTTACACAAATTATTTTTCGCTTGCTGATGCTAACAACTTTATTGTTATTTATCCGCAAGGAACCACAACTGACACATTGTCATCTCATTGGAATGTTGGGGGCTGGACATCTAAGAGCACTAGAAAAGACATTGAATTCATAGATACAGTAATTGATTTAATTAAAGATAAAATACAAATTGATCAGACAAGGATTTATTCTTCAGGTATGTCTAATGGAGGTTACATGAGCTACTCTTTAGCTTGTAATCTTAATAATAAAATTGCAGCAATTGCATCAGTTACTGGCTCAATGACCCCAGATAACTTTGATAATTGCTCACCCTCTAATCCAATATCAGTTTTACAAATACATGGTTTACAAGATCTTGTTGTTCCTTATATTGGTAGCTCAGGGTCAAAAAGTATTCCAGATGTAATTGATTTTTGGGTAAATTATAATGCATGCAGTACAGAGCCAAATAGACTTATTAAATATTCAAATTTAGCTTTAATTAATTATGACACTTATGAAAATTGTTTAAATAACACTAATGTTAAACTCATTCTTCATCCTGAGATGGGTCATACCTGGCCATTTACTAGCACTCATAACGTAAGCGCTTCAAATGAAATATGGGACTTTGTATCTCAATATGATTTAAGTGGAAAAATTAATTAGTAACACAAAAAACACATAATTGTTGCAAAAAATTATATTATGAATGTTATATTATTATTTCTATAGAGGAGATAGCTATGAAAAAAATGTTTTTAACAATCTTATTATTTTCCGGTGCAATTGTATTCGCTCAAGATAATACTGAATATAAGTATGAACCAGAAGCTAATAAAGCTGAATATTTTATTGGCACATATAACTCAGGCAAGGATTTAGATGATCTTGTTGCTTGGTATAATAAATTTGCGAAATGGACAAAAGGTCAAGATGGTGCTTTTGATTCAATGTCTACCGCAATTCTTACTCCCGTTTTTCATTCTAATTTAAATGCTGTAGAGGTTATGTGGTCAAATAACTGGCCCACACCTACTGCGCAATTTAATGGAATGGAAAAATGGTTTACTGGTGGTGGACCAAAGTTAGTAGAGTCACTACCGACAACTTGGTCTGAAGCTATTGACGCTTGGCAATGGGTTGTTTCTGAACCATCGAGCTTAGAAGCAGGCAATATGATGTATGCCACTTATTCTGATTGTTCGCTTGAAGAAGGGTACACGTTAAGAAAGGTATATGATCTTTACAAAGATTTTGCAATTTATGCTCAATCAGTTGGTGACACCGTAGGAAGAAAAATCATTGTTCCTGATGCAGGCAGACAACTACCTGATGGAGTAGATTTTGTAAGACTAATGTATAGCTCTTCAATTTCAGAAAGAGGAGAAAATGCTGATAGATATTTCTCTAAGCTAGCAGACTCTGAAGCTTCTGCAAATTTAAAAGGTTTTTCATGCACTAATGGAAGATCTTACTTAGGTATGTCGATGACGGCATTTAATTAAACTTTAGATAGGAGAAAATTATGAGATTTTTAATAATTACAATGTTGATGTTTTCAATGTCTGCATATGCTCAAGAAGAAGATTCAAGAGAGCCAGCTCCCGGTGTAATTGAATTAACTGTAGTAAAGGTTAAAACTAATTATATTCAGGACTATTTAGATGGATTAGAGTTAACTTGGGTTGCGGCAAACAAAATTCAACAAGAAATGGGAATCATTGATGGCTTCAACGTTTATGTTGGTAATAACAGTCATGTATATCTTTCAGTTTCATATCCAAATTATGCAGCAATGGATCCATGGTCTGATGAGCAGCAAGCTGAATTTGAAAAGAAATTTAGAAAAGTTATATCTGAACAAGATCAGGCTTCAACAGCTCAGGGGTATGAAGATATTCGTGAAATAGTTAGAGTTGAGATGATTAATAGAATTATTTTTAAATAAGGAGATGTATATGAAAATATTATTAAGTTTAAGTTTATTATTTTCTTTTTCAGTTTTTGCTGATGACCATGAAGGTGATAAACCAATGTATGCACCTAATGTTGCTGAATATTATGTAGCTTCATTCAAGGATGGCAAGGGTATGGATGACATGATGCGATGGTCAGCTAAATGGGAAAAGTGGGCAACATCAGGTGATGCTGCTGCAGCAAATGCTGATTACAGCGCATCAATACTAGTTCCATATTATGGAGTTAATTTAGATACTTTTGATTTTCTTTGGTTAGGAATAAATTCTAATCCAGAAGCACAAGCTGTAGCCAATGATTACTGGGTTAATAATGGTGGCAGGCTTTTAGAAGAATTACCTGTTACTAATTCACAAGTGATTAATACTTGGCAAAGAACTGTGTCTGAAACACCTGACGGGACTGCAGGTTATGTCGTATACCAAGATTGCACTTATGGAGAAGATGTTACTGGAGAACAGCACTATGATGCATATTTTGCCTTTGCTCAAGCAGCTAAAGAGCTAGGTGATGTAGCAGGTAGAAAATTAATTTGGCCTACAATGGGGGTAACTCCTGGTTGGGATTATGATTATGTTCAAGCTGTGTTTACTTCATCCATTACAGACTATGGTAAAAATTGGACAAATTTCTGGTCTGGCAAACAACGAGAAATGCCTGAATGGAAAGCACTTAATGATCTTGGCGGTGAATGTGAAAATCAAAGATCTTTTACAATAGTTCCAGTTAAAAGCGCTAGTTAAATTAATTTTAACTAAAATTTTAAAGGAGGCTTTATGCCTCCTTTTTATTTATAAGGCATAATTGCTTCATGGAAGATTATTCAAAGCATATTGCAATAATTGGAGCAGGAATATCTGGTCTTGCTTTAGGAAATATTTTAAAAAAGAACAATATACCCTGTGTAATTTTTGAAAGATACCCAGATATCAGTGAGCATGGTGCCGGAATATCCATCTCTCCTAATGGCCTTACAGTATTAGAAGAATTAAATTTATTGAAAGATCTTAAAGATATTTCAGGCAATCCCAAACAAGCTATTTTTTACTCAAATCTAAAAACAATTACTCAAATCGACGTTAATGTTGTTACCACCTCAAGAAAATCTTTATATAAGGTCTTGCTTGATAAATATATTACTATGAATGGAGAAATTTTTTTCAATCACCAATTAATAGATTTTAATTTGGATAACAAGAATATCTTTTTTTCTAATAATTTATCCTATAAGGTGTCTCATATTGCTGCCTGTGATGGCATAAGATCTATATGTAGAGAAAAATTTATTGACCAAAAACAACCTACATATAGTGGATATTCTGTATGGCGAGCAATTTTAGATAAAGAACAAGCAGAAATAAGATTTCACTTAGGTTCAAATTTCCATGTAGTTACATATCCAATATCAAATAATCAGACGAGTTTTGTAGCTGCTATAAAAACAGATAAAGAAGAAAAAGATTCATGGAAACAGAGAGGGTCGATTAAAGACCTGGAATCTGATCTACCTATTGAAATTATTCAAGAATATAAATCTCTAAAAGAAAACGATGAGATATATAAATGGGGCGTATATATAAGACCTGAAATCGATTTGTTATTTAAAGAAAATATTACTTTCTTAGGAGATGCAGCCCACCCAATAGTCCCATTTATAGGACAGGGAGGGTGTCTTGCGCTAGAAGATGCATCTATATTCGGCAATTTAGTTTCTTTATACAAGAATGATTATTTAAAAATACAAGAAGCCTATAAGAGAATTAGACTACCAAGAGTTAAAAAAATCCATCATTCATCGATTTCTCAGGGCAGGTTAAATCATATCAAGAATCCTATATTAAAAATTGTAAGAAATTTTATGATGAAATATACAAATATCATTTCAATTACGACCAACAAAATATGGAATTACAACCCATCTTCTGAAATTAAAAAAATAATTTAAGGAATTTATAATTATTGGTTTTTATTTCAACTTGATATAATTTATATATGAAAATTTTTTCTAAATTTTTAAAATCATCTACATCCAAAGAAAGAAAAATCAATGAAATAACATTAGATATTTCAGATAACCTTAAAGAATTTGTAAAAGATGAACTATTACCAGGATTAAACATCTCGCCTGAATATTTTTGGAGCTCATTTCAAGAAATTTTAAATAGTTTTTCTAAAAAAAATAAAGAATTATTAGACAAAAGAAAAGATTTACAAGAAAAAATAGATCAATGGCACATAGAAAACAAAGATTTTGACATAGATCAATATAAAAAATTTCTAACTGATATTGGGTATCTTCATCCTAGAAGTAATAATTTTTCAATTAAAACATCAAATGTTGATCCTGAAATAAGAAAGATTGCAGGTCCTCAGCTTGTGGTTCCGGTCATGAATGCAAGATTTGCATTAAATGCTACTAATGCAAGATGGGGCAGTTTATACGATGCCCTTTACGGCACTGATATGATAAGTGAATCTGAAGGTGCCATTAGAGAAGGTGGATATAATCCTATTAGAGGTGATAGGGTAATTGCATTTGCTAAAAATTTTTTAGATGAAACGTTCCCTCTTGAGAATGGTACTTTTAATAAGGCAATAAATTTTGAATTTATTGACAGTGAAATTGTTATCACACTTAATGATGGATCAAAGACTCATCTTTTAAATAAAGAACAATATATAGGCTACATGGATAAGGGTGAGGGCGCTTATGGACTGCTCTTTAAAAATAATAATTTACATATTGAGATTCAAGTTGATAGATCTCATCCAATTGGCCAAGATGATTTAGCAGGCATTAAAGATATATTAGTAGAATCTGCAATTACCACAATTCAAGACTGTGAAGACTCAGTTGCAGCAGTTGACGATGAAGACAAAATTATCGTTTATAGAAATTGGCTAGGTCTTATGAAAGGTGATTTAAAAAGATCTTTTAATAAGAATGGTAAGTACCTAACAAGAGAATTAAATGGCGATAGAAGGTATTTATTAAAAAATGGCAAAATGATACTCCTTCCAGGAAGAAGTTTGTTATTAGTTCGAAATGTTGGCCATTTGATGACAAACCCTGCAATTAAAGATGAAAAGGGTAATGAAGTGCCTGAAGGAATCATGGATGGATTTTTTACTATATGCGCTTCAATACATGATCTTATTGGTAATGGTTTATACAAGAATTCTAAAACTAAAAGTATTTACATAGTAAAGCCTAAGATGCATGGGCCAGAAGAGGTGCAATTTACATGCGATTTATTTTCAGCAATTGAAGATATATTTGATCTTCCACGAAATACTGTAAAGCTTGGAATTATGGATGAAGAGCGAAGAACTACCGTTAACCTAAAAGAATGTATCGAAGTTGCCAAACACAGAGTAATTTTTATTAATACAGGCTTTCTTGATAGAACTGGCGATGAAATACATACAAGCATGGAAGCTGGTCCAATGGTCACAAAGGGTTTGATGAAAAAGCAAAAATGGATTAATGCTTATGAGAATTGGAATGTTGATATAGGACTAGAAACTGGTTTTAAAGGAAACGCTCAAATAGGAAAAGGGATGTGGGCAATGCCT
>CACDCN010000011.1 GCA_902551185.1 uncultured SAR86 cluster bacterium
CAGGCATTGCATTTGAAGCGTTAAGCCATACTGGCCATTTAAAACCTAATGTTCTAATAATTTTAAATGATAATGATATGTCCATTTCTGAGAATATTGGAGGACTCTCTAATTATTTCTCAAGAATATGGGCATCAAAAATATACAAAGGAATTAAAAAAAGTGGCGCAAGCTTTTTAAAACCTTTACCGCAAGCATATCATCTCGCAAGAAAAGTAGAGACTCAAATGAAAGCTATGGTAGCACCAGGAACAATCTTTGAAGAACTAGGATTAAATTATATTGGACCAATTGATGGGCATAATTTAAAAGAATTAATAAATGTTATATCTAATCTAAAAGAATTTGATGGTCCTCAGTTTTTACATGTTATTACAAAAAAAGGTGCGGGTTTAGACCCTGCAGAAGCAGATAGAATTGGATTTCATGCCATTGGAAAAATTAATTCTATTAAAGATGAAAAAACAAAACAAAAAAAATATCAAGATATTTTTGGGGAATGGATTGTTGATATGGCGTCACAAGACAATGATTTAATTGGAATAACCCCAGCGATGAAAGAAGGATCTGGTCTTGTTATGTTTAGTAAAAAATATCCTGAAAGATATTTTGATGTTGCAATTGCTGAGCAACATTCTGTAACTTTTGCAGCTGGACTTGCTGTTGAAAATAAAAAACCCGTGGTTGCTATATATTCGACCTTTTTACAAAGAGCTTATGATCAATTAATTCATGACATTGCAATACAAAATCTTAATGTAACTTTTGCTTTGGATCGATCTGGTTTAGTAGGTGAAGATGGTCCAACTCATTCAGGCAATTATGACATTGCATATTTAAGGTGTATTCCAAATATGATTATATGTACTCCATCTAATGAGAATGAGGTTAGACATTTATTAACAACAGCATATCTATATCAAGGTCCAGCTACTGTAAGGTACCCAAGAGGGATTGGTACAAATGAAGAAGTTGAACAAGACTTGAAGCCATATGAAATTGGAAAGGCTAAAGTTATAAATGAAGAAAATAGTAAAGTAATAATATTAAATTTTGGAGCCTTAATTGATCAAGCTATAGAGGTAGCTAAAGACTTAAAATTAACCTTAATTGATATGAGATTTGTTAAACCATTAGATGAAGATATTCTTAAAGAATATCTATCTAAATCAGATATGTTTATATCTATTGAAGATGGATCAATAATGGGTGGTGCTGGAAGTGCTGTCCAAGAATTTTGTTCAAAAGAAAACATCAATATTAAATCAATACTTTTTGGTATACCAGATCAATTTATTGAGCATGCATCAAGAGAAGAAATGTTAAATGAAGCAGGGCTTTCTTCAGAAAGTATTAAATCTAAACTAAAAGAAATGTTATAAGAGTTGCGCCTGCTGCAGCAAAAATTCCAGCAATACAATCATCAATAACAATACCAAAACCATTTTTCATTTTTTTATCAAAATATGAAATTGGGAAAGGTTTTAAAATATCAAACAATCTAAACAATATAAGAGCTATAACTGCATATATGGTTCGATCTTTTTGAGTTGAGACTATATAGATTGCTGGCATCAAAGAAATCCACATGCCAACCAATTCATCTAACACAATTGATTTATGATCTTTTTCTATTAAATCTTTTGTAACCTTTTCACATATCCATATAGCAAAAAATAAACTTGCTATTGTTAAAAAAAGCATATTTATAAAGTGCGATATAAATATAAAAACTACCCATGCGAATATACTTCCAAATGTTCCTGGAGCAACTGGAATAAGTCCAATGCCGCCCAGTGTTGCAATGAAATGATATGGATTTTTTAAACTTGGGAAGTTTTGCATTTCAGACAATTGTAGCAATTTTTCTTGCAATTGAAGGAGATGTTGTCCACTTGCCTCCAAAAATACTTATTAAATTAGAATCTTGTTGAATAAAAAAATCCCTTGAGGATTTATGAAAATCATTTTTTGATCTTATTAATGGCCTTACTCCAGAATAAGATGAGATGATATCTTTTCTTGTTACATGATCTCTAAAAGCCTGATTAATACTATCAATTAAATAATTTTCTTCGTTAGAATCAATTTCTGGTTTGTCAGGTGATTTTACCTTCACCTCTGTTGTGCCTAATAAAGTATATCCTTTATAAGGTAATGCAAATACGTACCTAGATTGACAAATACCTTTAAACATTAATCCTGAATGTATCTTCTTATTAAGAATAAGATGGCTTCCTTTAATATAATCAATATCTTTCAAACTTTTTACTTTATTCTTCTCCAGTAATATTTTTGTCCAAGGTCCAACTGCTAATATTACCTTATCAAATTTTTTATTATCAATATTTCCATAAGTATCAAAATTAGATACCTCATTATTTTCATATAAATTGATTTTTAATTCTTTGGCCAGATGAATTAAATCTTTTCCAAGTGATTCGTCATCCATTACCCCATCAAAAAAAGAAAGGTGACCTTTGTAATCATTATAAAGATTTAAATCTTGCAAAACTTTTCTTATAGATAGCTTACTTTTTCCTAGTCTCTTTTTGCCTGCTAGAAAACCATAAAATTTTATGCCTATATAAAATTTCAATAATTCTAAAGAAAATATATTTTTAAATGGTATTAAAATCTTAATCTTATTAGTATGTTGAGGAAAATTTGTTAACCACCAATATCTATCATTAAGTCCTTTTTGTACTTCTTTAATATGAAAATTTTCAAGGTACCTAAGGCCGCCATGAAGCAATTTGGTTGTTTTTGAACTTGTTTCACTTAGAAGTGATTTTTTTTCAAATATAGAAACTTGATGTCCCTCTTTGGCTAGAAAAATACCTACTACTAATCCAGATATGCCTCCCCCAATAATCCCAATCTTTTTACTCAAAAGAATCCCATCCATTTTTTTTGAGGTCAACTGGTATATTATCTTTTATGAGTTCGATATTTTTACCTTGAGTGATCTCTCCTATTAGAAAAAAATCTTTTTTATTAAACTTTTCTGCATATATCTTTGGGCAAGTAAAGCACAACTCATAATCATCACCATATGATAAATCATCAATATCATTAGTAATTGGAATATCTTCATAAAAAATTTTTGCGCCAACTTTTGATAACTTACATATACTTCGAAGATCTTTTAATAGTCCATCTGAAATATCTATACAAGAAGATGCTAATTCTGAAATATATTTACTTTTATCAAAATTAATTTTAGGACAAAAATAATGCTGAACAAAAGAAGATTTTTTGCCATTACTCCAATCTATCAATCCTTTGCGCCCTCTTCCTAATTGTCCTGTTATATATATATTATCTCCAGGTTTTGCATTAGATCTTGTAAGGATATTCTCATTTATATAACCAAAAACATTTACACATACATTTATCTCTCCAAATGTTACATCACCTCCAACCAGCTTAATCTGATATTCATTCATTACAGATTGAATGCCTTGGGTGAATTTTTTATACCAATTAATATCTTTCTTGTTAGATGTTAATCCAACTGAAATGAATGAGGGTGTTGCGCCCATAGCTGCTAGATCACTTAAAGCTACTGCGACTGATCTGAAGGCGATATCTTCAGGCGATGCATTATTTGGAAAATGCGTATGTATTTTTGATATATCTAAAGAATGAACAAGATTAGCTTTTTGAGACTTTATGACTGCAGCATCGTCCCCAGATCCAACCAGTACTAAACTATCTATTTTGTCCTCAACTAAATGTTGAAAACAATTTAAAATATCAGACTCGGATATCAAGAAGGGTATCTTTCAAACAATCCGCTGGCGCCCATACCTCCACCAACACACATTGTTACAATACCAAATTGTTTATCTTGATTTTGAAGTTGACGAGTTAAATGTCCCACCTGCCTTGAGCCTGTCATACCAAAAGGATGTCCAATTGAAATTGATCCACCATCTAAATTTAATTTATCCATTGATATACCTAATTTATCTCTACAATAAACAACTTGAACTGCAAAGGCTTCATTTAATTCCCAAATATCAATATCTTCTATAGATAAATTATAATTACTAAGGAGTTTTGGCACAGAATATACTGGTCCGATTCCCATTTCATCTGGCTCACAACCCATAGTAGTAAAGCCTCTAAAATATGCTAATGGCTTCAACCCAAGATCTTTTGCTTTTTCTTCTGACATAACTAATGTTACTGAAGCGCCATCAGAAAGTTGAGATGAATTTCCAGCAGTCACGGATCCATTTTCTGGATCAAATACTGGTTTAAGAGATGATAACCCTTCAAGAGTTGTTTCTGGTCTATTACATTCATCCTTATCAACTGTGTAATCTATCTCTTTAGATTCTCCTGTTTCCTTGTTCGTTAGAAGCATTTTTGTTTGCATTGGAATAATTTCATCATCGTAACCGCCAGACTGTTGAGCTGCCGCAGTCCTCATTTGACTTTCGTATGCGTATTCATCTTGAGCCTCTCTTGAAACATCATATCTTTTAGCAACTACTTCAGCTGTCATACCCATTGGAAAATATATTCCTGGAGATTCTTCAGCAAGTCTTTCATTAACAAAATTATCCATATTCATATTCATCATTGAAATCGTTTCGGCCCCACCAGCAATAACTGTGTCATAACAACCAGCCATTATTTGTCCTGCTGCCATTGAAATAGACTGAAGGCCAGAAGAACAATACCTGTTGATTGTTGTCCCACCTGTTGATATAGGTAGTTTTGATAAGACTGCTGCATTTCTTGCAATGTTGTGTCCTTGCGCTCCTTCTGGATTACCGCAACCCATGATAATGTCCTCTACCTCTTCTGGTGGTAAATTTGGATTACGTTCTAACATTGCATCAATAATATGAGCAAGCATCTCATCTGGTCTGGTCATATTAAATCCACCTCTATGAGATTTAGCCAACCCTGTTCTTACGCTATCAACAATAACTACATTTTTCATAATTTCTCCAATAAAAATCTTAACTATTCTATTCTATCTTCATCCTTACTTAAAGCCTTATACCAATCTGGAATTAAATCTATTTTAAATTCTTTAGCTTTTTTTAATACATATGGTATTGAAATAGGACTAAACGGGAGGATGACTAAAATTCCAAGTCCTAAACTTTTTAAAACCTGCTTAAGCTGATAGTTTGCTTCATCAATTTCTTCATCAGTTGCAACACCTTCGACATATCTCACATAAATATCCAACATTCTTTTATTTTCATCTGTCTCTTCTAAAAAAGAATCTTTTAGTTTTAAAATATATTGATGAATTTTTTTTGTATTCATAGAATTTAAAATATTATGCTACATTTATTTAAATGAAGAAATCTGATAGGGCTAAAATTGTAAAAAAAGTTTTAGATAGGGTCTATCCTGAAACCCCTATTCCACTTAATCATAAAGATACTTTCACGTTGTTAATTGCTGTTCTTTTATCTGCTCAATGTACTGATGAAAGAGTTAATGAAGTTACGCCAAACCTATTTTCAATTGCCTCTAATCCAAAAGACATTTCAAAGCTTTCAGTAGAAAAAATATATCAAATTATTAGGCCATGTGGCCTTGGACCTCAAAAGTCTAAAGCGATTCATAAACTATCAAATATTCTTATAAAAAAATATAATCAAAAGGTTCCAGACAATCTTAAAGATCTTGAGAGCCTTCCAGGTGTCGGCCATAAGACAGCCTCTGTAGTTATGAGTCAAGGCTTTGGTGTGCCTGCCTTTCCAGTTGATACTCACATTCACAGACTAAGTCAAAGATGGGGTTTAACTAATGGCAAAAATGTTAGAAAAACTGAAGAGGATCTAAAAAAAATATTTCCTAAGTTGTCATGGAATAAATTACATCTTCAGATTATTTTTTGGGGAAGAGAGCATTGTATAGCCAAATCTTGTTTTGGTCTTGAATGTGAAATATGCAAATTATGTTATCCAAACAGAAAAAAACCTTTTATGCACAAAAAGCCTTAGATAATATAAAATTAATGTCTAAATTTTTGAATTATGAAATCTTCTAAAAGTGATAGTGTTTTCTCTGATAAAAGCTCTATAAAGGACTTTGATAAAGATCTATGGTTATCTTTTGAGAATGAATCAAAAAGACAAGAAGATCATATTGAATTAATTGCGTCAGAAAATTATGCATCTAAAAGAGTGCTTGAAGCCCAAGGATCGATTCTTACTAATAAATATGCAGAAGGATACCCATCAAAAAGATATTATGGAGGTTGTGAGAATGTTGATATTGCAGAAAATCTTGCAATTGAAAGAGCAAAAGAATTATTTAATGCTGATTATGCAAATGTTCAACCACACTCTGGTTCGTCTGCAAATTCAGCAGCATTTTTAGCATTATTAGAGCCTAATGACACTATTCTTGGAATGAGCCTAGATCATGGAGGGCATTTAACCCATGGTTCTAAAGTAAATTTTTCTGGTAGAAATTATAAAAGTATTCAATACGGACTTCATCCGGAAACAGATGACATTAATTATGATGAAGTCAGAACTTTAGCGAAAAAACATAATCCAAAATTAATTATTGCTGGCTTCTCTGCATTTTCTGGAATTCTTGATTGGAAAAAATTTAAAGATATTGCTGAAGAAACTGGAGCTTTATTGCTTGTTGATATGGCTCATGTTTCTGGTTTGGTTGCTGCAGGCCTATACCCCTCTCCAATTCCATATGCTGATGTTGTAACTTCTACCACCCACAAAACTTTAAGAGGACCAAGGTCTGGAATTATTCTTGCAAAGAAAAATGAAGAAATAGAAAAAAAATTAAACTCTGCAGTATTTCCAGGATCTCAAGGAGGTCCATTAATGCATGTCATTGCTGCAAAAGCAATATGTTTTAAAGAGGCATTAGATCCTGAATTTAAAATCTATACTCAACAAGTTATGGATAATGCAAAACTTATGGCAGAGACTCTTATCTCTAATAATATTGATATTGTTACAAATGGAACAAAAAATCATATTGTTTTAGTAGACTTAAGAAATAAAAATATCAGTGGTAAAGATCTAGAAAGTACCTTGGGCTGTGTAAATATAACAGTAAATAAAAATTCTGTGCCAAATGATCCAGCCTCGCCATTTGTAACATCTGGTATAAGGATTGGAACTCCAGCTGTTACAACAAGAGGCTTTAAAGAAGAAGAAATTATAAAAATTAGCAACTGGATATCATCCATTATTAATGATTTTGATAACGTTGAATTGCAAAATAAAATTAAAAAAGAAGTCCATAATATGACACATGAATTTCCAGTATATAATTTATAAATGTACTGTCCTTTTTGCCAAGCTGAAGATACTAAAGTAATCGATTCTAGATTGGTAGCTGATGGATCTCAGACAAGAAGAAGGAGATCATGTGAAGTTTGCGGATCTAGGTTTACAACATTTGAAACTGCTGACTTAGCTTTACCAAGAGTGATTAAGAGTAATGGAGAGAGACAGCCATTTAATGGATCTAAACTAAAGAAAGGTATGTTGAGAGCTCTTGAGAAAAGGCCTTTATCTGCTGAAGAAATTGATACTGTATTTGGAAAAATACTTAAAAAAATAAGAACAAGCGGTGTTCGTGAAATTAAATCAATAGAAATTGGAGAAATAATGATGGGCGCCCTCAAAGAAGTTGATAGTGTTGCTTATGTTCGATTTGCTTCTGTATATAGAGATTTCCAAGATATTAAAGATTTTTCTGAAGAAATTAATTCATTAAGTAAGGAAAGACCAAAAAGTAAAAAATCGAAGAAATGAATTACGAAGAAATAATGCTTCGTGCTATTTCTGAAGCTGGAAAATATAAATATACTGCAAAACCAAATCCAGTTGTTGGTGCCATTCTTGTAAAAGATAAAGAAATTATTTCTGAGGGTTATCATATTAGATATGGAAAAAATCATGCAGAAATAAATGCACTAATTAATGCGAATAAACATAAAAACAAAAAATTTAATGATTTTTCTGAGCTTACGCTTATTTGTACTTTGGAACCTTGTAGTCATATTGGAAAAACAGGTTCATGTGCGCATGCAATTGTTAAATCTGGAATAAAAAAAGTAATTATTGGTTCGATTGATCCAAATCCAAAAGTATCTGGCAAAGGAATTCAAATTTTAAAAGAAAATAATGTTCATGTTGATGTTGGAATTCATCAAGATCTTGTTGCAAAGCAAAATAAATTTTTCTTTTATAGGCACATTAATAATAAACCATATATAACTGTCAAAATAGCAAGCTCATTAGATGGTAAATCTCATTATGAAAATCATGAAAGAGTTTTTATTACATGTGAGGAAGCTAGGTCTGATGTTCAACTATTAAGAGCAGAATATGATGCTATCCTTACTGGAACAAATACCCTTTTAAATGACAATCCAAGAATGAATGCAAGAGTTAATTTTGCTGTTAATCAGCCTGAAAAAATATTAATGTCAACATCATTTAGCTTGGGAGCTAATAAATCTGAAATGCCTTTTTTTGAAGGCGAAAGGGTTACACATTTTCAGCATAATGATATTGATTGCGTGATACCAATAATGCTTGAAAATGATAAATGCTCTATTTTAGTAGAAGCTGGCCCTAAATTAGCAAATTCATTTTTAAAAACTGGTTATGTTGACGAACTAATAATATACAAATCTCAAAATGAGCTTGGTGAAAACGGTGTAAGTTGGTTTATACAAGATAATGCTGTAGAAAATTATGGTTTTAAATTAGAATCCTCATGTAAAATTGGTTCCGATTTGAAAGAGATATATAAAAAAAATGGAAAAGAGTAATACTTTAGAAATAATCAATGATGTCAAAAAAGGCAAAATGGTTATCATTGTTGATGATGAATCAAGAGAAAATGAAGGAGATTTAATTTGTGCTGCCGATTTAGTTACTCCAGAAATCATTAATTTTATGGCCTCTAAAGGTAAAGGATTGATATGTCTTCCAATGAGCAATGATTTGTGTAAAAAATATGATTTACAAATGATGACTAGCAATAATAGAGCAGCAAATAAAACCGCATTTACAGTCTCAATCGAAGCTGCTGATGGAATAACTACTGGCATATCAGCTGCAGATAGAGCGCACACAATTAAGACTGCTGTTAATGAAAAATCAATTCCATCTGATATTGTGCAACCGGGGCATGTGTTTCCACTTAAAGCTATGAAAGGTGGGGTTTTAAGCAGAGCTGGACATACTGAAGCAGCATGTGATTTAGCAAAATTAGCTGGACTTCAGCCA
Organism: uncultured SAR86 cluster bacterium; assembly: GCA_902551185.1. Classification (GTDB taxonomy): domain Bacteria; phylum Pseudomonadota; class Gammaproteobacteria; order Magnimaribacterales; family D2472; genus SAR86A. Next base: position 9,261 of record CACDCN010000011.1, read on the forward strand.
GCTGGAGTAATTTGTGAAATTATGAATGAAGATGGAACAATGGCTAGAAGAGATGATTTAATAAAATTCGGAAAAGAGAATAATATTAAAGTGGGAACTATCGCAGACTTAATTGATTATAGACTTTCTATGGATTCAACAATTGAGTCAGTGCTTGATAAAGATGTAGAAAATGAATTTGGTAAATTTAAATTGAATGTATGGAGAGATAAGATCCATGATGATTACCATTTCTCACTCTCAAAAGGAGATATTAATTCTATTGAATCTCCATTAGTAAGAGTTCAAACTCAAAGCATTCTTCAGGATACTTTGGGTATAAATGAATTGGGTAAAAATTGGTCTATAAGAGACTCGCTAAAAAAGATAGCTGATGAAGGAACTGGTTTGTTTGTATTAATTAATTATAAGGATGCTAAAAGTTATTGGTTGAATAAATTAGAAGAAAAAGAAATCGAACCAAAAAATAATAGAAGAGTGATTGGTGTAGGCTCTCAGATTTTAAGAGCTTTAGATCTTAAGAAAATAACTGTTCTCGGGACACCAACCAAATATAATGCTGTTTCTGGATTTGATATTGAAATAACAGGTTTTAAAAATGAATAAAATATTGATTGTGCATACTTCTTGGTATGAAGATTATATTTCTACGATGGTTGACACATCTATCAAAAACTTAGAAAAAGATTTCGAATATGATATTGCAATAGCTCCCGGTTCAATTGAGCTAGCAGCCTTAGCTAAAAATAAAATACTTCAAAAAAAATACGTAGGTATCCTTTTTCATGGAATAGTAATTAGGGGTGAAACTAGTCATTATGATCTTGTAACTAATGAAACATTTAGATCAATTGGATCTTTAGCTGAAAATTTTTATGACTTAGCAATTATTAATAATGTGATATGTATAGAGAATGAAGATCAACTTAAAGAAAGGTTGATTAAAGTCACTCTTAATAATACTAATGCTCTTATAGACCTTATAAATGAAAAATCTAGTTAATTTTAAAGTTGCTTTAAAAACAAGAGAGTATCTAGTTCAAGCAATATATCAAATGTTTTTTAATAATCAGAATCCTATTGAAATTATTGAGCAATTTAAAAAAGAACATGAGCTAGAAAAAGTTGATTTCAAAAATTTTTCAGAATCTCTTATATCAATAAACAAGTATAAAGAGGAGTTCAAAAAAATTCTTATTTACTTAGAAATCCAAGATAAAGATATAAATCTACTAGATAAATCAATTATATATTTTGCTATAAATGAACTTAAATTTGGCAATCTAGATCCGCTTGTTGTTATAGATGAATCATTAAGATTATCAAAAAAGTTTTCTAATCCAGATTCATATAAATTCATAAATGCATGCTTGGATAAATATATAAAAAATCCTAAATCAAATATAGATTTTTAATTTATTTGTTTATTGTTTGATCCCTTGATGGTCCAGTTGAAATAATTGATGCGCTGCATTCTATATAATCTTCTATAAATTCAATATAATCTTTTGCTTCTTTAGGAAGATCAGAGTATTCTGTGATTCCTTCAGTGGATGATAACCATCCCTTAAATTTCATATAAACTGGTTTATTTTTCTCATACTCGATACAGACTGATATTTCTTGCATTTCATCTAATACATCAAGCTTTGTAATACATAAATCTGTTACAGAATTAGTAAAAATAGCTTTTTTAAGAGCAACTAGATCTAACCAGCCACATCTTCTTGGCCTTCCAGTTGTTGCCCCAAATTCATTACCCTTTTTAGCTATCATTTCACCATTTTCATCAAATAACTCTGTTAGAAATGGCCCTTCACCAACCCGTGTTGCATAAGCCTTAGATATACCAATAATTTTATCTATAAATTTTGGTCCTATCCCAAGCCCTGTAGATACCCCACCTGCAGTTGTACTTGAAGATGTTACATAAGGGTAAGTTCCATGGTCGATATCTAATAGTGTCCCTTGAGCACCTTCAAATAAAATTGATTTTTTATTTTTTACCCATTTATACATCAAGTCTTGAGAATCAACACAAAACTGATCATATAAGTCCTTATATTTTATAACTGATTCAAAGATTTCATTTACATCATGGGGTTCATGGTTGTGTAATTCTTTTAATAGCCTATTGTGATAACCAACTAATAATTCAATTTTCTCTTTTAATAGAGATTTATTACCGATATCTCCAAATCTAACTGCCCTTCTGCCGATCTTATCTTCGTAGGCGGGTCCAATTCCTCTACCAGTGGTTCCAATTGATTCTTTTTTATCTCTAACTTTATCAATTGATATGTGACTAGGGAGTATTAAGGAACATGCTGAACTGATATAAAATCTATCTTGAAAATTTATGCCCTTATCTTTAAGTTTTGTGATTTCTTCATCCAATGCATCCAAAGCGAGCACTACTCCATTCCCAATTAAGCATTTGGCATTATCATGCAAAATGCCTGAAGGAATTAAATGAAGTACTGTTTGCTCATCATTAACTTTGATTGTATGGCCAGCATTATGACCTCCCTGAAAACGACAAACCACATCAACACTTTGGCTTAAGTTATCTACTATTTTGCCTTTACCTTCATCTCCCCACTGAAGACCTAGGATTAAAGTATTTTCAGACAATTGCAGTCCTATTCTTTATTTAATTTGTCGTTAAGATATTTAAAAAATTCAGAGTCTGAGTCGATTAACATCACATCAGATTTACTCTCAAATGTTTCAACATAAGCTTTCATACTTCTAGTAAACTCATAAAATTCTGGATCTTGTGAATAAGAGTCAGCATATATTGAAGCTGCCATAGCATCGCCAGAACCTCTTATTTGTTGAGATTCTTTATATGCATCAGCCAAAATTACTGTTTTATCTTTGTCTGCAACAGCTCTTATTTCTCTAGCAATTTCCTTACCTTCAGACCTAAGCTCTTCTGCTAATCTATTACGCTCTGTTCTCATTCTTTCATACACTGAACTACTTAAGTTGGGAGGTAGATCAATCCTTTTTACCCTAAAATCAATAATTTCAACTCCAAGATCTGCAACTGAATCATTAAGTGAATTAAGCATTATATTCATCAATTCATCTCTTTCACCTGAAACAACTTCTTTTACTGTTCTTTTACCAAATTCATTTTTTAGAACAAATTCAGATCTTTGTCCTAGAAGATTATTTAAATTATTAAAGCTACCACTATTCGCTTTATAAAAAGTTAATACATCTGAAATCTTATATTTTATAAATGTATCGACTAATAAATATTTACTTTCAACTGTTAAAATTCTATCTGGTTGTTCATCTAATGATTGAATCCTAGCATCATATTTTTTTACTTCCTGGATGATTGGTGCTTTTATATGAAATCCAACTGGAACATCTGTTCTCACTTGCTCACCAAATTGGAAAACAATTGCCTTTTGTTTTTCATCAACAATATAAATGCTATTAAATAAAAGGCCTATTATCAAAGCTGAAAAAACTAAGAGTAATGTATTCTTATTCATCATCGTCTCCTTTTTTCTTATTTTCTTCCATTATTTTATCAAGAGGTAGATAAAGCAGGTTGTTACCTCCTTCAACATCTACCATAACTTTAGTTGAATTGGATAGAACAGATTGAAGAGCATCTAAATAAAGTCTATCTCTTGTAACAATCGGAGCTTTCTTATACTCCTCAAGTAATTTATTAAATCTATCAACTTCACCTTCAGCGTTTGCAACTACTTCAAGTTTATAACCTTCAGCCTCTCTTATTCTTGCTTGAGCTTGGCCTCTTGCTTCAGGAACTATTGATAAAGCATATCTTTCGGCTTCATTTTGTAATCTTTCTTTGTCTTCACGCGCAGCAACAACATCATCAAATGCGTCTTTAACTGCTGATGGAGGGTCTGTCTTTTCTATGTTAACTTGCTGAACTAATAATCCTGTTGAGTATATATTAAGGTAAGCTTGCATCCTTTCCTGAACCTCTTGTGCAATATTTTCCCTTCCTACTGTTAAGGTTTGATCGAGCGTGAAATCACCAACAACATGTCTCAATGCACTATCTAGTGCCTGTTTTAAACTATTTTCAGGGTCTTTAACATTTAAAACAAAATCTTTTAAATTTGCAATTCTATATTGAGCTGAAACAGTTACATCAACTATATTTTCGTCTTTAGTCAACATGCTGACTGATTGTGACTCTCTTCTAGTAATGGTAACGTTCTCTTCAAATTTTTGATCAATTACAGGAATCTTAAAGTTAAGACCGGGTTGTTGTTCTTCATTAAATTTTCCTAAACGAAGTATCACAGCCCTTTCCTGCTCTTCAACAATATATATAGATTGGAATCCGGCTAAAACTAAAAGGCCAAATAATGCATACAGCATTATCCTTCTAGTAGGCATTGTAAATCCAGAATTATTACCCCCAGAACCATTATTTGATGAAGATTTCTTACCTCCTAAGATAGCAGAAAACTTTTTCATTAATTCATCAAAATCTGGAGCATCGCCTTGATTGCCCCAAGGGTCTTTATCTTTATTTTCCCAATTCACTTATGTTCACCTCTTTTTAATATCTATTATAGACTTATGTTGGGGCTTATTATTATATTTAAAGTAAAGATATTATCTTTTTAAATTCATTTTCTATTACTTTTATTTCTTTAAATTTAACCCTTTTAAATTCTTCCCAACCTCTTAACCAAGTAATTTGCCTTTTAGCAAGTTGCCTTGTAGCAAATAACGCCTTTTCAAAAGCAACTTCTATTCCATACTCACTGTTTATATAGCCAATAGCTTGTTTGTAATTTACAGATCTTCGGATGGGATGATCTTGACTGATATTATATTTATTTAATATATTCTCTGCCTCACTAACCAACCCCATATCAAAAATCTCTCTTAATCTAATCTCTATTCTTTGATGCAATTTATCTCGTTCATCTAAAATTCCAAATTGATGCACTTGATATTGATCTGATAAATTATTTTTTGGTTCATCCGATAGAATTTTACTTAAAGGCTTTCCTGTTGCCTTATAAACTTCAAGAGCCCTAATAATTCTAATATCATCATTCTGATTTACATCTTTTGCATATATAGGATCAATATTTTTTAGTAATTTATATAAATAATTTGATTCATTCTCAATTTTTAAAACCTCAAGTTCATTTCTGTAATCTTCATCTCTTTTGGGTAGATTATGTATCCCTTTATATAAAGAATTAAAATACATCATTGAACCCCCAACAAAAACAGGTAATTTATTTTTTAAATGCGCTTTTTCAATTAATTTATGCGAAATTGAATAGAAATCTGCTACTGTAAAAATAGTATTTAAATTAACAACATTGATCATGTGGTGTGGGTGTTTTCTTAATATGTCCTTATTTGGTTTTGCAGATCCGATATCACAATCTTGATACACCATGACAGAATCAACACTAATTAACTCAACTGGAAATTTCTTTGATAGCTGAATAGCTAATTCAGTCTTACCAGATGCTGTGGGACCAAATAAAAAAACTAGTGGTTTATTTTTTTTGATAGTTTTTATAAAGCGTCTTCGTTTGTTTCACCAGTTCTAATCCTAACAACTTCTTCAATTGGAGATATAAATATTTTTCCATCCCCTATTTTTCCTGATGATGATGATTTGATGATTGCATTTTTAACCTGCTCAACCATATCATCAGATATAGCAATTTCAATTTTAATTTTAGGTAAAAAGTCTATTGTATATTCTGCGCCCCTATAAAGTTCAGTATGTCCTTTTTGTCTACCAAAACCTTTAACTTCAGTCATTGTCATTCCTGAAATCCCAATCTCATCCAAAGAAGCTCTTACCTCTTCAACTTTAAAAGGTTTTATTATGGCGGTAACTAGTTTCATCTTGATATTATTTTAATATATTTTGAATATATTTATAATGTTTTGCGGTTGATCCTTTATTTTCATTAATAACTTTTAATGCCTTATCAACCATATCCTTTCTCAATGAATCATTATCTAATAATTTTTTAAAAGCTAGAAATAATTCATCAGGGTGGTTTAATTTTATGCATGCGTCTTCAGATATAAATAAATCTAGAATATCTTCAAAATTTCTCATATAAGGGCCAACAATAAAAGAACACATATTTGATGCTGCTTCAATAATATTATGTCCTCCATAATTGCTTTTGAGACTTCCTCCAATCAAAGAAACTTTAGCCATTTGATATAATTCATTTAATAATCCAGTCTGTCCAATAACAATTACTTCATTTTCATTGAATGCTTTAGGCAAGTCTTTATAAATTTCATTTTTAATTTTATTCTTACTTAAGATATCTGAAATAGCTTTAGACCTTTCTGGATGTCTTGGAACAATAACCATTTTAATTCCAGCTAATTCTTTTCTAAGTTCTATGAAGGAGTCGATGATGATTTCATCCTCTCCCTCATGCGTACTAGTTGCTAAAATAAAATCTGTTTCGATGTTATTTACTGATTGAGACTTGTCGTCCTGAATCACACTATCAAATTTTACTGATCCTACTTCATATATTACTTCTTTATTTGCACCAATACCTTCAAATCGAACAGCATGTTTTTTGCTTTGGACTAAAATTATAGAAAATAAACTTAAGATATCTTTAATAAAGAATTTTAAAGATTTGTATCTTTTGAAAGAAGATTCAGAGAGCCTAGCATTAGATAAGATTATAGGTAAATTCCTTTTACTAGAGCTATTAATAAAGATTGGCCATATTTCTGTTTCGAATAAGATTAAAGCTTTAGGATTGAAGTGATTTAAAAATCTATCCACAAATACTACAAAATCCCATGGCGCATAAACAATTTGCAATTTATTCTGATATATTTTTCTAGCCTCTCTTAAACCTGTCGGCGTTGATACACTGAGAACTATATTATCTTTTTCTAGTATTTTATATACTAAAGATTGTGAGCTAATAACCTCCCCTAAACTTACTGCATGAAACCAAATAAGATTTTCTTGAGGTTCTTCGCTATATATTCCAAATCGATTTTTTAAGTTTTTGATATAGTCCTTATCTTTTAGGCTTTTTAAAAATATTCTAATTACCATAAAAGGCAATAAAATTAATATCAAACAGTTATAAAAAAATAATCTCATTAATAATTTAAAGTGTTATTAATGTAATAATACATCTTAATATCGTATGAATAGAGCAATATTAATAATTCTATTAACTTTTTGGAAGATCGTAATGATTTTTCCAAGAAAAGCTCATCTTTTGTTTGCCAATTTACTAGGATTTTTATTTTTAATAAGCGGCAATAAAAGGAATAAATATAGCAAAATTAATATAGAAATGTGTTTTCCTGAACTATCTCAGCAAGAACAAAACGCTATCTATAGAAAAAATATAATATCATCAGGCAAAGTCCTTTTCGATACTGGATCAGCATGGTTTTGGTCTAATACAAGAGTCAATAAAAGTATTCCATACAAAATAAATGGATTGGATGAATTAATTAATGAACAAAGGCTAAGGAATGGGGTATTGTTATTTTTCAAGCACTCTCTCCATTTAGAGCTTGATGCAAGAATATTGGGACTAAATGCAGAAATATATGGGGTAGAAAGAGAACATAACTCTAAATATTTTCAAGCTATACAAAAGAATGGCAGACTGAAAAGCATGCAGGGAGTAGTTGATAGAAAAAATATATTGGGATTTATTAGATTATTAAAAAATGGGAAAACACTTTTATATGCTCCTGATCAAGATTATGGGATGAAAAATTCTAATGAAGTAAAATTTTTTAATCTTCCAGCTGCAACCATTAGCGCGCCATTAAAAATTGTTCAAAATACTAATTGCAAAACATTTTTCTTAAATAGTTATATAAAAAATGGGGTTTTAATTTTAGATATAGAAAAATTAAAGCTAGATCATTCCAACGAATTTAACTTTTCAGAGGATTTGAATAAATACATTGAAAATAAAATAAGATTATCTCCTCATGAATATCTTTGGCAGCATAGAAGATTTAAATCAACATTAGGTAAAGAAAATATTTACAAATGAATCTGAAAGAAATTGATAATGTTAAAGGCTTTATGCCATTCAATGAGGGTATGGCTCTTTTAAAATGGGCAAAAAAATTTTCAAACGTAGGTCCAATATTAGAAATTGGAACTTATTGTGGTAAATCTTCATTGTATCTATGCGCTGGTGCAAAAAATAATAATGAGAATGTATTCACAATTGACCACCACTCTGGTTCAGAAGAACATCAATTAAACGAAGAATATTTTGATGAAGAGATATATGATCAAGCTATAAATGCGATAAATACACTCCCAATTTTTATAAAAAATGTAAATAAATTTAAGGCAACTAATATAATTCCTATAGTCTCTGATTCGAAAAAAGTCTCTTTAAATTGGTCTACAAATCTTGGAATGGTATTTATTGATGGCGGTCATTCTTATGAATCAGCTAATACAGATTATATTTCTTGGGAACCTTATATTGCTAAAAAAGGTGCTCTTGTAATTCATGATATATTTGAAAACCCTAAAGATGGTGGTCAAGCGCCATATGAAATATATAAAAAAGCTTTAAATAATGGTTATAAGCTTTATGAAAGAGTTGCAACTATAGCTTGTCTAATAAAGATTTGATTGATTTCTCTTGAATAAATCTGATGCCTTAGAAAAGTCTAGAATCGTATCTGCAGCCAAGATTGCAGCAGCAGAGGTCCAACTTGGTCTTTCTTTTGGCCAAAAAATATTTTCTTCATATTGCCAACCCATATAGGGAATATAATTTTTATCACAAATATTTAAAACATCTAGAAGTAACTTTTTAGCATCTTCACCTCTATCAGAAATCATTAATGCAATAATAAATTCGCATGTTTCAGCCACAGTTATCCATGGCTCTTCGATAACACATTTAACACCTATATCTTTTACATAAAAATCATTAAAAACTTTATCTATATAGTAATCTCTTTCTTTATCATTTAGACATCCAGATAGTATCGGATAATACCAGTCCATAGAAAATCTTTTTCTATCTTGAAGCAAATCAAATTTTCCTATTGGGTCTCTGATGGCGTTAGATAAGCTTTGATATGATTTAGCCCAATTAGAGATATTTTCTTTATCATTTAATAATTTACTAATAGCGATACCGCATTCGATACTCTTTAAAATAGACGAAGATCCAGTAAGCAAATAATCTTCTTCTATTTTTCCATTTTCATCAATAGACCAAGGTATTGTTCCATTCGGTATTTGTAAACTTAGTGAGAATTTTAATGCTAATTTTATATGCGGCCATAGATGTTCAAGAAATTCTTTATCTTCAAAAATCTTATAAAAATGCAAAGCAGCAACAGATATATATGGTCCAAAATGAGTAGATTTATTTTTTTCCAAGGGGTAACTATCATTATATTTTGAAAACCAACTCCCATCAGTGTTTTGATTTTTAATTAGCCATTCAAAAGCCAATTTAGAAGACTCTTTTTCATTAGCAAAATTAAGCCCCATTATTGATTCAATATGATCCCATGGATCATGAGAACCATCTTTATTTGATGGTATTGCTCCTGATTCTAGTTGGATAGATCGAATATAATTACCTAGACTTTCAAATAAATTTCTATTAAATGCCCTGTTTTTATCAAGCTTCTTATTTGGTTTGTACATTTTTTACAATTTTTCAAAATACATTGCAAAACTTTTACCCATAATTGGGTTAAGTGATTTATCTATAATATCTAAAAATAATGGTTTTTTTAGTATGTGGTATTCAAGGAGTTTCTTATATATTTTTACTAAAAAATTAGTTTCTTGTGATTTCCAAAATAAACATCTTAACCACCAATAAGGACTATGAATTGAATGAAATTTTTCAGAAGATAAGAATTTAAAACCTGAATTTTTTATTTCAGAAACTAGCTCTTTTTGGTTAAATATTCTTAAATGTCCGCCGGGTTGATTTTGATAATCTTTTGATAATCTCCAACATATTTTTTCAGGCCAAGAAGCTGGAACACTTGCATAAAATTTACCTCCAGGTTTTAACACTCTATGAATTTCTCTAACAGCATCATTGTATTCATGCAGATGTTCTAAAACCTCAGAGCAAACAATCAAGTCAAAACTATTATTTGGGAAAGGCAATGAATAGGCAGAACCCTTTAAAAAGTCTACTCCTGCATTTGAAATTGATTCAAAGTATTCATATCCCTCTTCTGCTTTATTTAAAGAATCTTTATCCATATCTAAACCAATGCATCTCATATCAGGATAATCTTGCATGACTCCAAAAATATGTCGCCCTTCACCACAACCAACATCTAGCATTAAGCCATTCTGATATAAATCAAATTTATTAAAATTAAATGTCAGCATTTTTGAAGTCTTCTATTGTCTTTAAAATAATACTCTCATATTCTTTTGTAATTTTATCCCAATTAAATGTTTTAATTACATGTTCTCTGCCCCTAACAGCTATTTCTTGAAAGCTCTCATAATCTGATAATATTTTTCTTATTGATCCTGCTAAAGCCTCATAATTTTTTGGATCGATTAAAGTAGCATACCCTCCAACCAATTCAGGTATGGAAGAAATATTTGTTGCTATTAAAGGAGTTCCGCAACTCATCGCCTCTATAACTGGATAACCAAAACCTTCATACAAAGAACTAACAATAGATATGGAGCTTTTTGAGTATTCCTCTGAAATCTCCCTTTTAGTTAGATTTGATTTAAAAGTTATAATTTCTTTTATTTTGAGCTTTTTTATTAACCTTTCAGTATGTCCATTTTTTTTAGGTGCTCCAATCACCACTAAATGAATTTTTGGAAATTCTTTTTTAAGTATTTCTAATGCTTTTAATGAGTAGTCCAGTCCTTTCAATGGAACATCAGCACTTGCAGTGGTTATAAGTCTGAAAGGTATTTTTTTAATTTCTTTAATAGGTATAAATTCATTTGCATCCAAACCATTATTAATAATATTAATTGTATCTTCTTTACAATTAAATTCCTGAATAATTCCATTTTTTGAGCTCTTAGACGGTGAAATAATACTCTTTAGTTTAGGCGCTACTTTTTTTTGCATCTTTAAAAATGAATACCACCTGTATCTCGAGATCTTATATTTTATTTTTTTTGAAGCTGCTAGCTCATATTTAAAATCATATGTAATTGGGTGATGTATGATTTCAATTAAAGGAAATCTTTTTTGTATTTCTAGCATTCCATAACTCAAAGATTGATTATCAATAATTATGTCGTATTGATTATTCTCAATTAAAAATTTGTTTGCTCTATCTCCAAAAGTTTTTAATTCTGGAAATCCTCCAAATAACACTGAAATAAATTCATACCAATCATTTAAAGTTTTATTTTTCTTTTTAAAGAATTTATATAATCTATCTTTAAATGAGAATGTTTCAAATAAATTTAAACCTGGTAATTTTATAAGATTTATTCTGCTATCAAGATTTGGATATGGGGGTCCAGATATAACATCTACCTTATGTCCCATTTGATTCAAATTATATGAAATATCTTTTACATATACTCCCTGACCACCACCAAATTGAGCGCTCCTATAACTTAATATTGCTATATTTAATTGCTGCAAGAGTGATTATTATGTGTATGTTAGCCAGCTTCTATAACTTTTATTGTTACCTGAAACTATATCTTCAAATTTTTGTTGTAGTTGAGCAGTAAGACTTCCTCTCTCACCTTGATTAATAGGTTTATTATCTAATGTTGTGATTGGAGTTATCTCAACAGCTGTTCCTGTAAAGAAGGCCTCATCTGAATTAACTAAATCATCATAGGTCAGATTTTCTTCATTAACTTTAAAGCCAAGGTCTTTTGCAATTGCAATAACTGATTGACGAGTTATTCCATTTAGACAATTATCAGTAGTGGGTGTATAAATAATATTATCTTTAACTAAAAAAATATTCTCTCCGCTTCCTTCTGAAATAAATCCATTTTTATCCATCATTAAGGCCTCATCAGCACCATTATCAAGAGCTTCATGCAAAGCCATAGTGTTGCTAAAGTAAGTACCAATGATTTTATTACCTGAATGTATTGGGTTCTCATATTGAGTATGCGAAGATTTAATTATTGAAATTCCTTTCTCTTTTGCTTTTGGATCCATATATGAAGGCCATTCCCATGCAGCAATTGCGACATTTACACTAAGGTCTTTAGCACGCAAGCCCAAACCTTCATTCCCAAGATAAACAATTGGCCTTATGTAACCCTCAGATAAATTATTAGATTTCATCGCCTCGCATTGGGCATTATTTAATTCCTCTTTTGTGTATGGGATTTTAATACCAATCGTTGAAGCAGCATCAAAAAGCCTATTGGTATGTTCAATAAGTCTAAATATTGCTGCCCCATCAGAAGTTTTGTATGCTCTGACACCTTCAAATACACCTGTTCCATAATGCAATGTATGTGAAAGAATATGGACATTAGATTTATTCCAATCTTCAAATGAACCATTTTTCCAAATTAATTTTTTTTCAGTATTTACAAACACTTTAACAAGATATAATTAAGATTAGCTATTATTACAAAATCATTCATATAACTAAAGAAAAATATGGAAATAACAAAATCAATTTTTAGGGAATACGATATAAGAGGTACTTATCCCGATCAAATAAATGAAGAAATTGTTAAAAAAATAGCTGTTGCTATATCACTAAAGTGCCAACAAGAGCGGGTAGATGAAATTTGTATTGGGAGGGATGGAAGATTATCTGGAAAAAGTTTATTAAATTCATTATCTGAAGGATTGTCGGAACATGGAATTAATGTAACTAATCTTGGCTTAGTTACAACACCTCTTCTGTATTATGCTGCTAAAAAAAGTAAATCTAAAAGCGGTGTAATGATAACGGGTAGTCATAACCCAAAAAACTATAATGGAATTAAGCTTGTAATAAATGATAAACCAGTATCAGGTAAAGAGATTTTTAACCTAATAAAACATAAAAGAGATATTTCAAGCTCGCCTGGCAAAATTATTTCAAAAGATATTAAAGAAGACTATATATTAGAAGTTACTAAAAATATTAAAATTAATAAAGATAAAAAAATAAAGTTAGTTATTGATTGTGGCAATGGTGCCGCAGGATGTATAGCTCCAAAACTTTTTAAAAATATTGGCTGTGATGTTATTGAGCTGTTCAGTGAAGTAGATGGAAATTTTCCCAATCATCATCCTGACCCAGGAAAAACTGAAAATCTAAAGGATCTAATTCAAGAGATTAAGAAAACTAATGCAGATCTTGGGTTAGCTTTTGATGGGGATGGGGATAGAGTTGGTTTAGTAACAAATACAGGAGAAATAATTTTTCCAGATAAGATACTTATGATGTTTAGTCAAGACATCTTATCATCTCAAAAAGGTTCGATAATTTTTGATGTAAAGTGCTCTAATGCTTTACCTGAAATAATAAAAGATCTTGGCGGTAACCCAATCATGTCTCCAACTGGACATTTTCATATAAAAAATGGCATAAATAAACATAATCCACTATTGGCTGGTGAAATGAGCGGGCATATCTTTTTTAATGATAAATGGTATGGTTTTGATGATGGTCATTATTCAGGGGCTAGGATTATTGAGCTTATATGGAAGAGAAATGAATCGATTAGTGAAATGAATGAAAAATTACCAAAATCATTTTCAACTCCTGAATTAAACATTGATGTAACTGACGAAACAAAATTTAAAATAATAGAAGATTTTTCTTCGCAATGTTCTTTAGAAGGTGAAAAAATTACAATAGATGGCTTAAGAATTAATTTTGATAACGGTTGGGGTTTGTTAAGAGCATCTAATACCACTCCGAAATTAGTTTTACGATTTGAAGGTGACTCTATGGATAGCTTAAATAAAATAAAAGATAATTTTTTAAATGAACTTTCTCGCATTTGTCCTGATATTGATATAAATTTAGTTTAAAGAAATGAGAAAAGATAGAAAAAATATTATTCTTGAATCCTTGGCGGGTATGCTAGAAGAAAGAAACCTATCTAAAATTACCACTGCGGCATTAGCTAAAAAATCTAAAATCACTGAAGCTGCACTTTATAGGCACTTCCCAAGCAAAAGATCTATTTATGCAGAATTATTTTCATTTTGTGATAATGCTATTTTTTCTAAATGTAATGAACTTAAGAAAAGTGACTTATCATCAAAAGAGAAAGTAAAAAATGCTTTTATCTTTTTTATGCTCTTTATTGAAAAAAATAAAGGGTTTGCAAGGCTTCTTTCAAGAGAAGCGCTATCATCAGCGGAGCAAAATGTAAGCGATAATGTAAATCAGTTTTATGAGAGATTTGAATTAATTCTTAGGCAGATGTTAAAAGAAGATGCTGCCAATCTAACAACTCAGCCTGGGATATCAGCACAATTAATTATTACATCCCTTGAAGGAAATATTGGAAGATATATTAGATCAAAATTTAAAGATTCTCCTTCAACATACATAGAGAACATATGGGAATTGCTTGCAATAAGTGTTTTTAAAAATTAATTAATATTTTCTTCTAAGAAAAGTTCGAAATAAACATTATCTTGAGATTCGGAATCAATTTTTCCAGTTGATTTATTGACTCTCACAAAAGATATATTTTCGGGAATAGATTCTTTTGATATCTCTAAAGAATCTAATTTAAATTTCATATAATTGAGCCATATAGGTAAGGCAATAGTAGATCCATATTCATCTTCTCCTAAAGATGAGAAATCATCTGTACCAACCCATACAGTTGTTACTAAATCTTTATGAAATCCTGAAAACCATGTACTGACTGAGTCATTGGTTGTGCCAGTTTTCCCGCCAATATCATCTCTATTTAAAAAGGCTGATTTTCTTCCCGCAACTCCACTTTTCAAAAAACCCCTAAGAGTATCTTTTATTAAATATGCAATCCTATCATCTATTACCTCACCTTCTTTATCTAAAGGTTTCAAAAGAAAATATGGTTTTTTGATATTCATCTCTAAAGTATCTAGCCATGGAAATGCAGTAATCTCTTTAAAAATATCTTGTTTAAGATAGTCATCGTGATTAAAAATATTATTTCCAAATCTATCTTGAATACTATCTATAAAATGCATATCTGTAATAAAGCCATTATTTGCAATAACACTATATGCTCTTACCATCTCAGCTGGAGAAAAATTACCAGACCCTAGTGCCAAAGAAAGATCGCTAGGAAGCCTAGATTTTTCAAATCCAAAATTTTTAATATAGTCATGAGATTTTTGTATACCTATCTCTCTTAATAGTTTTATTGAAACGATATTTACTGATTTTGTTAATGCTTCTCTAAGTGAGATTGGTCCATAGAATTTTCCAGTATAATTTTGTGGTCTCCAAGCGCTTTCAAGGTTTGAATCTTCAAAAACTATTGGTGCATCATTGATTAAAGAAGAAAGGTTATACTCATTTGCTAAACCTGCTGAATATATAAAAGGTTTAAAACTAGAACCTGATTGTGGGTATGAAAGCCTAACTCTATCGAAATTACTTTCATTAAAATTTTTGCCGCCAATATAGGATATTACTTCTCCAGAATTTGGATCCATAGATATGATTGAAGCTTGAATATTTGGTATTTGATCAAGAATATAAAAATTATCGTTATTCTTTAAATATACTAAATCTCCAAATCTTAAGAGATCAAAAAAGTTATTTGGTATTTTACCTAACTGATTAATAGAAACTGTTTGTCTGGCCCATTTATAATCACTAGTCCATGAAATTGTTATAAGTTCAAAGTTTTCATTAATTAAATACCCTTCATTCTCTTCTACCTTTATTACCATTGCTTTGGTATGAGTGTTGTAATATGGAAGTGAATCAAATATATCTATTAATCTATTAATTAAAGAGTCCTGATTAAGATCTATCTCACTAAAATAATAATCAGGTGTTAGAAAGTTTATGTCTAGATTGTCTAATAATAAACTTTGCTCATTATTAAAAACACTGGCAAAATTCAAAGGCTCTCTCCAACCATGCCTTTTGTCATAAAGATATAGTTCTTTCATCATACTTTCTTTTGCAATTCTTTGTGAATTAGAATCTATGGTTGTAAATACTGACCAGCCTTGTTTATATGCATTTAAGCCATATCTGCTAATTACTTCTTGTCGCACAAGTTCGGCAATATAGCTAGCTTCCACATCATATAGATTAATATTTTTAGCGATTGTAATTTCTTCCGAAATAGCTTCCTGGTATTCATCTGTATTAATATATTTAAGTAATAACATCCTAGATAAAATCCAATTTCTTCTTTGTATTGTTCTTCTTTTATCCTTGATTGGATTTATTCTTGATGGTAGTTGAACTACTGCAGCAATGGTTGCTGACTCTGAGATGCTTAAATCGTTCAATCCTTTATTAAAATATGTGTTTGATGCTGCCTCAATTCCATAAGATCTATTTCCTAAGAAAATTCTATTTACATACAATTCAAATATTTCTTCTTTATCTAATTTTCCTTCTAATTCTAATGCTAAGAATATTTCTTTTAATTTTCTCTCTACTGTTTGTTCTCTTGATAAAAGATAGCCTCTTACTACCTGCATAGTAATCGTACCGCCGCCGCCTTCGCAACCAGAAGAACTTAAACATCTCACAAATGATCTTATTAATCCAGTATAACTAATACCCTGGTGATTAAAAAAGTTATCATCTTCTGCTGCAAGAAAAGCATTCTTTATGTCATTTGGAATGTCCTCATAGCCAGTAGATCTTCTTTTTATTTCACCAAATTCTCCAATTAAAACGCCATCCTTAGTAAAAACTTTTAATGGCATTTGGAGTTCAGATTCATCTACTAGATTAATCTCAGGAAGGCTCGGCTTTAAATAAAGATATGAAGCAAAAATAATTATTATTGCTAATAAACATATTAGAATTCCAGAAAAAAAAGAAATTTTTATTATTTTGTGCATAACATATTTTAAATCTTTAAATTTAGAGAATACATCATTTAGAATTTAAAAAGTGTTTTTATTGAGTAAGATGTTAAAATCTCGACTTAATTTAAATAAATTATGAACATATTTATTGTTGGTCCAATGGGTTCTGGTAAGTCAACCGTTGGAAAAATCATATCTGATGAGCTATTTCTTAATTTCTTTGATACAGATGAAGAAATTGAAAATAGAACTGGCGCTTCGATTGACTGGATATTCGACCTTGAGGGTGAAGAAGGTTTTAGAAAAAGAGAAAGCGTGGTTCTAGAAGAAATGGTTCAGAAAAATTCCGTTGTTCTTTCAACAGGCGGGGGGATAATATTATCTGAAAATAATAGAGAATTATTATCATCAAGGGGAACAGTATTTTATTTGGCAACCCCTATATCAGTACAACTCGAAAGAACTGCAAAAGACAAAGATAGACCTTTATTAAAAAATGGCGATCCTGGTCAAATACTTCAAGAATTGCATGAAAAAAGAAAAAATTTATATGAATCAGTGTCTGATCATATTATTGAAACAGAAGATAAGTCTAGCCAAGAAGTTGCATCAGAAATAATCAATCTAGTTAAAGGTTAGTTATGGCAGAAATACTAGCTGGCAAAGGTAAGTCAAAATATAAAATACATATAACTGGTAAAAGCCTACCTAAATCTGAGATTAATAGACAAATCGGTTTAAATAATAAAGTTTTGATAGTTACTGATAGCGGCATTCCTAAAACATATATTAAAGAATTAAGAAAAGTTATTAAAAATAGAAGTGTAAATGTAATAACCTTGAGTCAGGGTGAAAAATCAAAATCCTTTTCTTCATATCAAAAAATATTAAACAAACTATTAGATTTAAAATTTGATCGTTCTGACAAATTAATAGCTTTAGGCGGAGGAGTTGTAGGTGATATTACTGGATTTTGTGCAGCTACATATCTCAGAGGTATTGAATATATTCAAATACCTACCTCTTTATTAGCACAAGTTGACTCATCGGTTGGTGGTAAAACAGCAATTAATGCTAAACAAGGCAAGAATTTAATTGGATCATTTTATAATCCAAAATTTGTCCTAATATCTACCCATTTTTTAAAAACATTGCCTGAAAATGAATATAAGTCAGGACTAGGCGAAGTAATTAAGTATGGTTTTATAGGTAATAAAAAACTTAAAAAGATTATCGAAACTAATGCAAAAAAAATAATTATAAGAGATGAAAAAATATTAAAACTTATCATAGAAGAATCAATTAAAACAAAATCAAATATTGTCACCAAAGATGAAAAAGAAACCGGGATTAGAGCAATATTAAATTTTGGCCATACCTTTGGTCATGCTATTGAGGCCTACAATGGATTCAAAAATATTACACATGGTGCTGCCATAACCCTAGGAATGGTTATTGCTTCAAAAATTTCTTACTTTGAAGGTCATATCAAAGACTACCAATTAGATAATGTAATTAATACTATAAGCTCATTAGGCTTAAATACAGATCATAAAAAATATAAATATTCACATCTTAAAAAATATATTACATCTGATAAAAAAGTTGCTGATGGCAAAATAAATTTAGTTTTGATTGATAAAAAATTTAACGCATTTAAAACGTCTAAATTTAATCATAAAAATATTATTAAAGCTTTAAGTTAGGCAGCATTTGCAGTTGTTGCCTTTAATAAATCTTTTATATTTGACGCTGCTGGAACAACTAACCAAAAAAATGGTTCATATCTTTCAAAATCATCTAATAATTCTCTAGCTTTATCACTTTTTGTATATTTATAATGCTTTTCGAGTATTTCTTTTAAATACTTTCTATGAGGTTGCATTTCTTCTGTTGTTATTCTCTCTAAGTTAACTAACCCTCTATTGCATTTATCAAAAAATGTTCTATCTTCATCAAGAATATATGCAAAACCCCCAGTCATACCGGCACCAAAATTTATACCGATTTGTCCTAAAACTGTCACATGTCCACCTGTCATATATTCACAACAATGATCTCCTGCGCCCTCAACAACTGCATTGGCTCCAGAATTTCTAACTGCAAATCTCTCCCCGGCAGAACCAGCAATAAAAAGTTCCCCGCCAGTAGATCCATATAAGCAAGTATTTCCAGCCAAAACAGTGTCTTTATTTTCTTTAACAAAGTCTGAGGTGTTCTTAATGACTATCCTCCCACCATTCATTCCTTTGCCGACATAATCATTTGCATCACCATCAACTGTCAGATTTAAATTATTTGCATTCCAACAGCCAAAACTCTGACCTGCAGAGCCTTTGAAATTTAATGAGAGTTTTTTTTCTAAACCTTTTTCTCCATATTTTTGAGCAATATATCCAGAAATACTTCCGCCAATAGATCTATCTCTATTAGAGATATTAAAATGCAAAGTGCCCTTTTTATTGTTATCAATAAACCTTTTAGATTCACCCAAAATCTTTATAGATAACTCACCTTTATCCCATGGATGATTTTTCTCAACAGTGCAAAAATGTGGCTCATTTTGATTGTTACTTGTTTCTATTAATCCAGATAAATCAATAGATTTATATTGCTCTTCTATATCTGTAATCTGTTCTAAGTAATGTGTCTGGCCTATAATTTCCTCTAGTTTTGAGACACCTATCATTTTTAAATGTTCTCTAACATCATTTGCTATAAATTTAAAATAGTTCATTACTCTTTCTTTCTCGCCAATAAAATGCTGATTTATTAAATCTTGTCTTTGCGTTGCCACGCCAGTTGCACAATTATTAAGATGGCAGATTCTCAAGTATTTGCAGCCCATAGCAATCATTGGGCCGGTGCCAAACCCAAATGATTCTGCTCCTAATATTGCTGCTTTAATAACATCAAGGCCGGTTTTCATTCCTCCATCGGTTTGTAATCTAACTTTATGTCTTAGGCCAGCATCTCTTAAACTCTGATGGGCTTCAGACAATCCAAGTTCCCAAGGTGAGCCTGCGTATCTAATAGAAGTTAATGGGCTAGCGCCTGTGCCACCATCATGTCCTGAAATAGTTATTAAGTCTGCGTAAGCTTTGGCAACTCCTGATGCAATAGTTCCTACGCCTGGCTCAGATACTAATTTAACTGAAATAAGAGCATCAGGATTTACTTGCTTTAAATCATAGATAAGTTGAGCTAAATCTTCAATGGAGTATATATCGTGATGAGGAGGAGGTGAAATTAATGTGATTCCAGGTGTTGAATATCTTAATTCAGCTATCAGCTCATTAACTTTACCTCCAGGAAGTTGACCACCCTCCCCAGGTTTTGCCCCTTGAGCAATTTTAATCTGAAGAACTTCAGCATTGACCAGATAATGAGGCGTCACACCAAATCTTCCAGAAGCAATTTGTTTAATTTTTGACATTTTAATAGTGCCATATCTATGCTTTCCTTCTCCACCTTCTCCTGAATTTGATCTAGCTCCAAGTGTGTTCATTGCTTCGGCAAGGGTTTCATGTGCTTTTGGTGATAATGATCCAAGACTCATACCAGCAGAATCAAATCTCTTAATTATTTTTTCAACCGACTCAATTTCTTTAATTTCATTATTAGTATGTTTTACTCTTAATAAATCTCTGAGCATTGCTGGGGGTCTATTATCAACAAGACTAGAATATTCTTTATAAATATCATTTGATCCTGATGCTACTGCTTCTTGTAATTTCTTCACAATTTCAGGATTATATGTATGATATTCGCCTCCATGAACATACTTTAAAAGACCGCCTACACTCATATCAGATAAATTAGATCTTGCATAATCATTTAATTTTCTAATTTCATTATCTAAATCATTAAAATTTTTTCCCTGTATTCTGCTGACAGTATTCGTAAAGCACACATCTACAATTTCTTCGTTTAAGCCAACTATTTCAAATAATTGAGAGCCTCTGTAACTAGAAATAGTAGATATTCCCATTTTTGATATTATTTTTAATAGTCCTTTATTCACCCCCTTTCTATATCGGGCACAATTTTCATGAGCATTGCCTTTCAGTTCATTTCTTTCAGTTAAATCTAAAATTGTTTGGTATGCCAAAGTTGGATAGACTGCTGTTGCTCCGAAGCCTATTAAGCATGCAATTTGATGAGTATCTCTTGCTGAAGATGATGTGACTACTATATTCACTTTAGATCTAAGTCCTAGCTTAACTAAATATTGATGAGCGCAACCAACTGCCAATAGTGCATTTATTGGTAATGATTCTTCGTTGGGCAAAGATTCAATTAAATGAATAATGGTATTTCCTTTTTTAACGCTTTGAGCAATTTTCTTTTTTAAAACATTCAAAGCACTTTTTAAATCTACTTGTTTTTTATACTCAAGCTTTATTTCATCACACTTAAAATATGGATTGGCTAAAATTGATTGAAGTTTTTTATATGATAGAACTGGAGAAGATGTTACTAGTCTTTTTGCATGTTCTGGTGTTTCTTCAAATATATTTAATTCTGGTCCATAACAGGTTTCAAGTGACATAACGCTTACTTCCCTTAAAGAATCAATTGGGGGATTGGTAACCTGAGCAAATTGTTGCCTAAAATAATCATAAATTTGTCGGTGCATCTTACTCATAACAGCAAGGGCTGTATCATCTCCCATTGATCCAGTGCTTTCTTGAGAATCTATGGCTAGAGGTTTGATAACAGATGATCTTTCTTCTTTAAACAAAAGAAATAGTTTTGATGAAATATTAAATTCTTTTGAATCAATTTTTTTTAACCCTGGTCCTTCATATTTATCGAGACTAGATTCGACATGAATACAATTTTCTTTTAACCATCCTCTGTATGGAGCTCTTCTCTTAAGTTTTTCATCGATTTGTTTCTCAGATAATATCTCCTTAGTCTTGGTATTAATTGCTATCATTCCACCAGGAGCCACTCGCCCCTTAAAAACAATATCTTTATCATTAATTGGATTAATTCCTGTTTCAGATGCTATAGAAATTATATTATTAGCATCTATCTGAAACCTTGCTGGCCGTAAACCGTTTCTATCAAGTACACAGATAGCCCAGTCGCCGTCAGACATAACAATACCTGCCGGTCCATCCCATGGCTCCATATGCATAGAATTATATTCATGAAAACTTCTAATATCTGGATCTAAAAGCTGAGCATTTTGCCAGGCTGGCGGTAAAACCATCCTTATAGATCTAAATATATCTATTCCTCCTTTGACCAAAATTTCTAACATATTATCAAGAGCAGATGAATCAGAACCATCTTCATTAACAATCTGTTTAAAATTTTGTATTTTTGGTATTAGTGGAGTCTTAAAGATACTAGCTCTTGCTTTGACCCAATTCCTATTACCTCTAATAGCATTAATTTCTCCGTTATGTGCTAAAAATCTAAATGGTTGGGCTAAATGCCATCTTGGACTTGTATTGGTTGAAAATCTTTGATGAAAAACACATATAGAAGACTCGAAGTATTTTGACTTAAGATCTTTGTAAAAATTACTAATATCTTTTGGAAGCATTAAGCCTTTATAAATGATGGTTTTTGAGGACATGCTACAAAAATATAACTTCTCATCATCCAAATAAATCTCTTCTATAAACTTTCTTGCCTGTAATATAGCTGTTTGAAACTTATCTTCACTAATATTATCTGAGACTGGTTCTATAAATAGTTGGTATATATTAGGCATACAATCTAAAGCTATGCTTCCTAATATCTTTTTATTTACCGGAACATTCCTAAAAGCAATAAGCTCCAAACCTTCATCTGTAAAAATTGTTTTTATCTTTTTTAATATTTTAGAAAGGTCTTTAAAATAAAAAATTTGGGCAATTGCAAATCTTCCTGATAGTTTGATATTTTGTTCTTCTTTTAAGGTTTTCTGATAAAAATCTTTATTAATATCAACTAATATTCCACAACCATCGCCAGTTTTTCCATCTGAACCCAGGCCACCTCTATGAGTCATGCTAATAAGAGCATCAATAGAGTCTGTAACTATTTTTCTTGATTTAACGCCTTCTATACTAGCAATTAAACCGAATCCACAGTTATCACGAAATTCATTTTCTTTATAAAGTTTTGGCATATTTTTATTGATAAAGAGGTATATTCTACCAAAAAAATGTAATTTTTCCATAAAAAGTGTCATACTATGTCATACTCGCACATTAATAATGACTAATAAAAATAAGCAATATAGAATTGAGAAAGGTCTTTTACTGTTTACACAGCCTAGATCGCCCTACTTCTATGGAAAAATTCGTATTAATGGTAAATATCGAACTCAATCTTTTGCTCCAATCTCTGATATAAACACAGCTAAGGAAAGGTTATATGAATGGCGTGATGAAATCATCAGTAATGAAAATGATTTTCAAACTAAGAGTATACCTAATAGAAATGAATATACTTCTTTCGAAAAATTAGAAAATAATTTCCAATTCCTTGATGTAGGAAGATTTGATCCTTCTAAAAAAACACCAGATGAAAGAAAAATTAATTTTGTTGAAATTTATGGTGAATATAATCAAGTCCAAGCAGCTAACCAGGCTCATAGATGTTTAGACTGTGGGAACCCCTATTGTGAATGGAAATGTCCTGTACATAACTATATTCCTGATTGGTTAAAGTTAGTTAATGAAGGAAATATTATAGAAGCGGCAGATTTATGCCATTCAACAAATAGTCTTCCAGAAGTATGTGGAAGAGTATGCCCACAAGATCGTTTATGTGAAGGTGCTTGCACTTTAAATGATGGATTCGGTGCTGTCACTATTGGCTCAATTGAAAAATATATTACTGAAAAGGCTTTTGACATGGGCTGGAAGCCTGATTTGTCTCATAGAAAGTGGACTGATAAAAAAGTTGCTGTCATAGGCGCAGGGCCTGCAGGTATAGCATGTGCTGATGTGTTAACAAGATCAGGAATAAAAAGTCATGTATATGATAGGAATCAAGAAATTGGTGGATTACTTACATTTGGCATTCCTGAATTTAAATTAGAAAAATCTGTCATTAAAAGGAGAAGAAAAATACTTGAGGAAATGGGTATCAGTTTTCATTTAGGAAAAGAAATTGGAAAAGATGTTCCTTTTAAAAGTATATATGAAGATCATGATGCAGTTTTTCTTGCAATGGGAACATATACATCTTTAGAAGGTGGTTTTAAAGGCGAAAAATTACCTGGAGTTTATAAAGCTTTAGATTATTTAATAGCAAATACAAAAAAACTACTTAATATGAGCAAAAACAAAGAGGAGTACATTAATTTTAAAGGGAAGAAAGTGGTAGTTTTAGGCGGTGGAGATACTGCAATGGATTGTAATAGAACAGCTATAAGACAAGGTGCTAAATCAGTAACATGCTTATATAGAAGAGATGAAAAAAATATGCCAGGTTCAAGAAGAGAGGTTAAAAATGCTAAAGAAGAAGGTGTAATTTTTGATTTCAATATACAACCAATTGATATCTTAGGAAATACAAAAGTAGAAGGCGTTAAGGTGGTTAAAACAGAGTTAGGAGAAAGAGATCAAAATGGCAGACAAGTTCCATTACCTATCCCTGGATCAGAGAAAATTTATGATGCAGATGTTGTTATTATTGCATTTGGTTTTAGAGCCAGTCCTGCAAAATGGTTTGAAAATTTTAATATTGAAACTAAAAAAAATGGTCTCGTTGTTGCTAAAGAAGATCAAGAATATAAATTTCAGACATCAAATAAAAAAATATTCTCTGGCGGAGATATGGTAAGAGGCTCTGATTTGGTAGTTACCGCAATTTGGGAAGGGAGAGAAGCAGGTAAAAGTATTATAGAATACGTTTCATGAATGATCGTGATTCATTGCTACTAAAAGCACTAAAGAGAGAAAATCTCACAACTCCACCTATTTGGTATATGAGGCAAGCTGGAAGATATATGCCAGAGTATAGGAATATAAGAAAAAAATTTAAAAATTTCTTAGATATGTGTAAAAACCCTGAAGTTTGTTGCGAATTAGCCATGCAACCACTAAATGCTTTTGAACTTGATGCTGCAATATTATTTTCTGATATTTTAACAATACCTGATGCTATGGGATTGGGCGTAACATTTGAAGAAAATAAAGGACCAATCTTTAAAAACCCTATTAAATCAGTTGTTGATATAAATAATATAGGACCATTTAATCCAGATGATCTTTCGTATGTATATCAAGCTGTTACAAATATTAGAAATACAATCCCAGAAAACATACCATTGATAGGTTTTTGTGGTAGTCCGTGGACTCTAGCTGCTTACTCAATTGAAGGAAAATCTTCTAAAGAATTTAATAAAACTAAAAAATTTATTGCTGAGAATATAGATGAAGTGCATTTGTTCCTATCAAAATTAACAGATGCTTGTTTTTTGTATCTAAGAAAACAAGTTCAAGCTGGTGCGAATGTTATACAAATCTTTGATTCTTGGGCTAACCTTTTAAATAAAAAAGATCTTCAAACATTTTCATTAAATTATATAAATTCTTTAATACTTGCCTTAAAACAAGATTCAATTACATCCGATATTCCTATTATTCTTTTTTCTAGGGACCCTAAATGCGATGATAATACTTTAATCGAGACAACAGCTGACTGTATAAGTTTGTATTGGTCGATGGAAAATTTTAATCTTGATCTTGCAAAAGGTAAGACTGCTATTCAAGGTAATCTAAATCCCAAAGTATTACTAGAATCTAAAGAAACTATCAGAAATGAAACATATAAATTACTTGATAAATTCAAAAATTTTCCAGGGTATATTTTTAACCTTGGTCATGGAATAACTCCCGATATAAATCCAGAAAAAATTAAATATTTAACTGATATAGTTAGAGATTATTAATTATCCCACAACCTTATTAAGCCTTCTTGGGTGCATGAGGCTATTAAATCGCCATCTCTTGAAAAAATAGATCCTATTGAAAAACCCCTAGAATTTCTAGTTATAGGGCTTTCTATGGTATATAAAAACCATCCATCTAGATTTAATTTACGATGGAACCACATTGCATGATCTAGACTGGCATTCTGTAAGTTCTTTGTTAAAAAACTTACCCCAACAGTATTATTTGCAGCACCTAATAAGCCCATATCAGAAATATATAATAAAAAAGCCTGTTGAATAATCTGATCTTTTGGTAATTTTTCTTCGGTCCTAATCCAAGTATTTTTATAAGGCGGCATTCTTTCGGGTTTAAAATAATTCTGTTTCTCAACTGGTCTCATTTCAATTTCTCTTTGTCTGATGAACATCGGCATATCTTTTTCATCCATTTTTAATTCTTTTAAGATTTCTTTTCTTATTTCAATCTCGCTTTTAAGAGTTTCAGGCTCTGGAACATCAGGCATTTCAATTTGATGTTCTAATCCCTTTTCTCTTTTTTGAAAAGAGATAGACGAATTGAATATGGCTTCTCCATCTTGAATTGCTTTTACAGTTCTTGTAGTAAAACTTTTTCCATCTCTAATCCTATCAACAGTAAAAGTAATTGGTTTTTCTAGATCTCCTGGTCTTAAAAAATATGAATGAAATGAATGTGCAAAATGCTCATTATCAACTGTCTTGTATGCAGCTATAAGGGTTTGAGCCATAACCTGTCCACCAAATATCCTTTTATAGCCAACATTTTTTCCAGTCCAGCTAAAAATATCTCTATCAATTTGTTCTAAATTAAATAATTGAAGAGATTTGCTAAGTTGTGACTTCTTATTGACCATCTTTATGTAGCGCTCAAGCCTCCATCGACTAATAATTCAGTCCCGGTGATAAAAGATGATTCATCTGAAGCTAAGAAAACTGCAGCATTGGCAATATCTATTGGTTCTGCAAGCTTTCTAATGGGAATTTGTTGAATAAGCTTATTTTCTATATCTCTCTCTGGCGCTGAGTCAATCATGCTTTGAACCATTGCTGTTCTTGTAAATACTGGGTGAATTGAATTACACCTAACAAGATTGGTTGATTTTGCACAATGTAAAGCTACAGATTTAGAAAGGTGTCTTACAGCAGCTTTAGAAGAATTATATGCAGCAGTATTGTGAGAAGCAACAATTCCTGACATAGATGAAATATTTATTATTGAGCCATTTCCGGACTCTCTCATTAAAGGTAATGCGTATTTACATCCTAAGAAAACTGAATCTAAGTTTACTCTATGTACTAAATCCCAGGTTTCAGAATCGGTCATTTCAACATCGCCACCCCCACCAATACCAGCATTATTTACTAAAATATTTAGAGAGCCTGTATCATCAGTGATTTGTTTTATAACTGACTGCCATTGTTCTTCTTTAGTGACATCTAATATAAGATGAGAGCATGATAGCTCCTTTGCTGCTTCAACTAATTTATCCTCATTAATATCAGCAATAATCACATGCGCAGATTCTGCAAGCATTGATTTTGCCATCTCTTTTCCTAACCCTTGAGCTCCTCCTGTAATAAGAGCTACTTTATCTTTTAATCTTTCTGACATAAATTTAATTAATAGTTAAAAGCAACATCTTACATTGTTTATAAAAAAACTAGAACTTTAAAGCGTCAAAAGGTAGGATATGCAGTCCTAAAACTAAGTTTTTAATTATGACTATTAATAAAGCAATAGAATTACCAAATAAACCTGACCATAAGGTCAGTGTTTCAAGCGTCTTTAATATAGATAGCAAACTATCTGTTAAAGCATTTAAAAATAAGACAGATTGGGTTCCTGAAATTGATGATTCTTATGTTTTTGATAAGGATACAACTTTATCTATTCTTGCGGGTTTTGAGCATAACAGGAGAGTGATGGTTCAAGGTTTCCATGGAACAGGAAAATCTACCCACATTGAACAAATTGCTGCAAGATTGAATTGGCCTTGTGTAAGAATTAATTTAGATAGTCATATAAGCAGAATAGATCTTCTTGGCAAGGATGCTATTAAAGTAAATGATGGAAAACAGATCACTGAATTCCAAGAAGGCTTACTTCCTTGGTCAATACAGAATCCTGTTGCCCTGGTATTTGATGAGTATGATGCTGGACGTCCAGATGTTATGTTTGTAATACAAAGAATACTCGAAGTTGAGGGTAAACTAACTTTATTAGATCAAAATAAAATTCTTACTCCTCATCCCTCATTTAGGTTATTTGCAACCACTAATACAGTTGGACTTGGAGATATGACGGGACTATATCATGGAACACAACAAATTAATCAAGGCCAAATGGATAGATGGCATGTTCTAGCAACTTTAAATTATTTAGATCCTAATCAAGAATTAAAAGTCGTTGCTTCTAAATTAGGAAATTTGAAAGGCTCTAAAAATAAAGAAGTTATTAAAAACATGATTAAATTAGCTAACTTAACTAGGGTGGGTTTTGAAAATGGTGATATCTCTACTCTAATGTCTCCAAGAACTGTAATATCTTGGGGTCAAAATTATAAGATTTTTAAAGATCTGATCACTTCATTTAAATTAACTTTTTTAAACAAATGTGATGAGGTTGAAAAGTCAATAATTGGTGAATACTTCCAAAGGTGTTTTAATCTTGAGCTTGAAAAAGATACATCAGATAAATAAATATTAATGGGTTGGATAAAGAATAGAGAACACTTACATGAAGCGGCCGTTTCAACAGTTAAAGCTATATCAAAAAATAAAAAAATAACATCTAATAAAGGTCTATCTCAAAGACCCCCAATGGGTAATCATATAATTATTCCATCTGCACCAAGATCTACTAAAGATATAAAACAATGGAGAGGTGAATCAGATTTTCAAGCCTTTTGGCATCTTTTTCACTCAAAAACAAAAGAACCACCCTTAACTCTTCCAGCAAGAATGATCTTTAATGAGTTGGAAATCTCAAGAGTAGAATTATTAGGCTGTTTAGAATATTTAGGCTCTAAAGAAAATATATCTAACTTTATCGAAGCTAAAAGTCTGAGTCTTAATGATGAAAAATCGCTTAATTTTTTATCTTATGGTGCAAATTTATGGTTGAAAAATGCTGCGGAATTTAAGTTAAGTGAAACATCAAAAAATATTCTAAATAAATTTAATGAGAAATATAAATTGGATAGCTCTTTGGATCCTATCAAAGCAGATCTTTTAGCTAATATAAAAGATCAGAAAAAATTTGAAAAAATATCTATTAAATTTCTTAAGAAATTAAAGTTAATTAAAGAGAGTGCGGAAGACCAAGAAGATGATAGTGAAT
>CACDCN010000012.1 GCA_902551185.1 uncultured SAR86 cluster bacterium
AGGTAAAGACTATGCTTCTATTTTTTGCAGTAGAATTGAATGTCTAGAAAATAAGTCAAATTTAACAATAGAGGTGCCTGAAACTGATGGGAAGCTAGATATTTGTTTAGTTGGTCGTAAGAATGGCATTCCTGGACAAATAACGAATCATCTATTTAGAAAAGATATTTTAATAGAAGTAAAAGGATACGATGAGCTCCTGAAGTTTAATGAAGATTTTGAATTGATTCTTCGTATTGCAAAAAAATGGATGTTTCGCGGGGTTAATAAAGTTGGTTTTATTCAACATATTCGAAAAGACTCATGGAGCAAGTCAGATCCTTATATTGCCTATAATGGCGTGGAAGAATTTCTTGAGACCGCTTTAAACAAAAAATTATTACCATTGATTGAAATAAATAAGCGTAAAAAGGAAAATAGACTTTCTTTGGTTAAAAAGCTATTAGTCCGAAGAGTGAAATGGAGCAAAGTTGTTCCATATATAGATGAAGCATTCGATATTATGAGGCCACAAAACATCAAAGAGTATATGTTATTTATTTTAAATAAATTTATGAAAATACTAATAGTCTGAAATAATTATTTAATAAGGAAAGTCGATGCAGGTTTTACATATTATTACAGGATTAAAAAGAGGCGGTGCTGAAACACTGTTGTATCGTATTTGCCAATTTGATAAGGAATATAACCATACTGTTATTTCTTTAACAGGCACACAAGATTATGGAAAAATGCTTAATCAAATTAATGTTTCTGTATATGCGCTAAATTTTTCAAGTAGCAAAATAAATTTTTTTGGTTTATTCAAACTATATAAACTTATTAGGGAAATAAAACCAGATGTTGTTCAAACTTGGATGAGTCACGCAGACCTAATCGGTGGTGTAATAGCTCGATTTGCTGGAATTAAAAATATATTTTGGGGCATTCACCATACTAACTTAATAAAAGGTGAATCTAAACGAGCAACAATGATGATTGTGAAATTAAATGCTTTACTTTCATATCTGGTTCCTAAAAAAATTATTTACTGTGCTGAAAAATCAAGAGAAATTCAAGAATTAATTGGTTTTAAAAAAACTAAAGGTGTTGTCATACAAAATGGATATGATGTAAACAGTTTTTATCAAGATAACTCTTTAAGTGAAAGTTTTCGAAATGAATTAGACATATCTCTAGATGAATTTGTTATTGGGCATGTTGGAAGTTATGATCCACTAAAAGATCAAAAGACCTTAATCAAATCTTTTGCATATTTAGATCAAAATAGCTTTAACTTTATTGCAGTGCTTGTTGGAATGAATTTAGATAATGGCAACAATGCTTTAGTAAGGTTGTTAAAGGAGAATGGATTGATTGAACGCGTTCATTTGTTGGGTATAAGAAAAGATATTTTAACTGTTATGAATGGCATAGATTTATTTATGCTCTCATCAATATCTGAAGCTTTCCCAAATGTTCTAAATGAGGCTATGGCATGCGGTACACCGTGCATAACAACTGATGTTGGGGACGCGGGTTTGATTGTAGGTAAAACTGGGTGGGTTGTGAAACCAAAAGATCCAAAAGCATTGGCTAATGCATCTATCCAAGCTTTAAAAGAAAAGCAATCAAATAATGAATCTTGGGGACAAAGGAAAGATGCTTGTCGTCAAAGAATTGTTGAAAACTTTACTTTTGAAAAAATGATAAAAAAATATAAAGAAGTTTGGGTTGCTAATGGTTAAAAGTGAAATATTAAATATTTCGACCAATTGGGTCGAGAAAAGAGTTCTATAGATGTTTTTATACGATTTACCTAATCTTTTATCAATATTGATACTTGTAATAGTTTCATTTCGTTTAGGCTTTATTCCATTATGGTTATCTTTTTTTTTAGGACTATTCGCCTTTACTCCTTTTTTTCTTAACAATGTTCTTTTTTCTGCAGGTTACATGCCAGACCAATTTCAATATTTTCATATAACTCAAAGTATACGTTCTCTTGATTTAGAATTTTATGATAGTAGAGCAGTAGAGACTGCTAGCTGGATGTTAGCTCTTTTCCCTTTGCCTTATATAGAAACAATTCAAAGTCTAGGATTTTTTAATCGAATGTTAGTAACAATTTTGATTATTTGGCTCTATAAATCTAAGAAATTGAGAGGCTGGCCGCTTCTATTTATAATTTTTTACCCAAGCTTATTACTTTATAGTTCATTGGCCCTTCGGGATACATTAGTATTAATATTTATGATAATGGCAGTTATTTTTTTCATAGAAAATCGAAGGTTACTAGCATTATTAATATCATTACCATTATTATTTATTAAATTTCAGAACTTTTTTTTAATAATTGTTTTTTTTGTAGCCCATCT
The DNA here is from genome assembly GCA_902551185.1 of uncultured SAR86 cluster bacterium. Classification (GTDB taxonomy): domain Bacteria; phylum Pseudomonadota; class Gammaproteobacteria; order Magnimaribacterales; family D2472; genus SAR86A. The sequence goes on from CACDCN010000012.1 coordinate 2,358, forward strand.
TTATTTTTCTCGAGATTCTTTATTCTTTAAATATAGGCAAATATTTTTAATTCTTGTTATAGCCTCGTTGGCCCCTTTTTTGATGACAATAATAGATATCTTAGATTACAGCAGGCTTAATATGTTTATAGAAGATGGAGGTTATAGGGGCTCATATGAACATATGAGGACTATTGAAGATTTTGTTATCGCAGCCTTTCAATCCGCTCCTTATTTTTTAATGAAGCCTTTACCTTGGGAGGCTGATAGTTTTTTGCAGTTTCTTCAAAGTTTTGAAAACATCCTTATTTTTATTTTCTTAGGATTTATGTTTATCAAGACATCAAGATTTGATAAACAAATTGCTTTTAAATGGTTCGTATACTTATTTGCTGCATTGAGTATTTATGGCTTAGTTGTTTTTAATTTTGGAACAGCTGTTCGATATAAATTCCCTTTTATTGTTATTGTTATCGTTGGTATGGCTTATGAATTATATTTAAAACATGGTAAGTTAATTTTAAATAAAGGCAGTAAACAATGATATTTGGGGTGAAATTTGCGGCATTATAAAGCGAAGTTTCCAGTAATCAAAATTATAATAAGACTATTCAATTAATAAAATCTGATAGAGGTAAGTATAAAAAATGTGTGGTATAGCTGGTTATATAGGACAAATTTCAAATCCATCAGACTGTTTATCACAAATGGCTCAGGCAATTAATCATCGTGGTCCAGATAATAGAGGTATTTGGTCAGATGAGAGGGCATCTATTGGTCTTGCTCATGCTAGGTTATCTATTCTTGATTTAAGTTCAGCTGGTCATCAGCCTATGAATTCAACATCAAACAATTATGTAATGGTTTTTAATGGTGAAATTTATAATCATAAGGACCTTAGATTAGAATTAGAATCAATTTCTAATAGAAATTGGTTGGGTCACTCGGATACTGAAACTCTATTATCTGCAATCGAAGAATGGGGTTTAGAAGAAACACTTAATAAGGCTAAAGGGATGTTTGCTTTAGCTTTGTGGGATAAAAATTCTAAACGTTTATCTTTGGCGCGCGACAGAATTGGAGAAAAACCACTTTATTATGGATGGGTAAATGAACAATTTGTTTTTGCATCTGAGTTAAAATCAATAAAAAAGTTTCCAGAATTCAATAACTCAATTGATCGAAGTTCATTGGCTTTATTTTTAAGATTTAATTCCATACCTGCACCACATTCAATATACGAAGGTATACATAAATTAGAGCCTGGCCATATTCTTGAACTTCACTCGGACTCAAAAAAATTAAATAAATATAGTTTTTGGTCAGTTGAGGATATTTATGAGAAGGGATTTATGACTCAATTCTCAGGCACCCCTTCAGATGCAGTTAATAAACTCGAGAGTGTTTTATCAAATGCAGTTTCTTCACAAATGTTATCAGATGTGCCTTTGGGGGCTTTTTTATCTGGAGGCGTAGACTCAAGCTCAATAGTCGCCCTAATGCAATCCCAATCAAATACTAAAATAAATACATTTTCCATAGGCTTTAATGCTAAGGAATATGATGAAGCGGTATATGCTGGAACAATTGCTAAGCATCTAGGGACAAATCACTTTGAAAAGTATGTAACTGATCGCGATGCATTAAACGTCATACCAAGCTTACCTGAAATTTATGACGAACCTTTTGCTGATTCTTCACAAATACCAACCTATTTAGTTTCTCAGTTTGCCAAACAAAAAGTTACAGTTGCTCTTTCAGGTGACGCAGGTGATGAACTATTTGGTGGATATAATCGCTATGTATTTAATGAAAAAATATTTAAAAGAATTACGAAGGCACCAATTTTAATAAGAAAATTAATGTCTAAAACTATTTTTAGTATGACGGAAGAAAACTGGAATAGATTATTGGGTAGGGTCATGAGCAAACGTTTCGCAAATATTGGTCATAAACTATATAAAGCGGCTAATGTATTCTCATCTAAGTCAACTCGTGATTTGCATTTTAAATTAGTTTCGCAGATTCATAATCCTACAGATTGGTTAATAAATTCAAAAGAATATAAAACAATATTTAATGATGTTACTGAACGTTTTGTTGAATTAAATACTACTGAGCAGATGATGGCTTATGATTTAATGACATATTTGCCAACTGATATATTGACCAAAGTTGATAGAGCAGCAATGTCAGTTTCACTTGAAACAAGAGTCCCTTTTTTAGATTCAGACGTAATTGAATTTTCAGCATCTCTGCCTATAAAATTTAAAATTAATAATGGTGTGACTAAATGGGCGCTTAGAGAGGTTCTTTATAAATATGTGCCAAAAGATTTAATTGAAAGACCAAAAATGGGATTTGGTGTTCCTTTAGCTGAATGGCTGCGAGGACCATTAAAAGATTGGGCTGAATCGTTGCTTGACGAAAAACGCTTGCATCAAGAAGGCTTTTTTAATGTAGAATTTGTTCGAAGTAAGTGGTTAGAACATTTAAGTGGTAAGCAAAATTGGCATCACCAATTATGGAATGTTTTGATGTTTCAAGCTTGGCTTGAAAATAATTAATTAATTTATGAGGAAAACTTATGCAGTCTAGTGATTCATCAATAGCAATAGTTGGTTTGGGTTATGTTGGTTTGCCACTTGCAGTTGAGTTTGGCCGTAAACGAAAAGTTATTGGATTCGACATAAATGAGACAAGGATTCAAGAATTAAAACAAGGCATAGATAAGACCCTTGAAACAACTAATCAAGAATTAAGAGATGCAATTCATTTAAGCTATACATCTCTCCTTGAAGATTTAAGACATTGCAAGATTTTTATTGTTACTGTTCCAACACCAATTGATAAAGAGAAAAAACCTGATTTGGTTCCTTTAGAGAGGGCTACTGAAGCAATAGGATCTATTCTTAAAAAAGGAGATATTGTTATTTATGAATCTACTGTTTATCCAGGAGCTACTGAAGAGATTTGCGTCCCAATTCTTGAAGAAAAATCTAGCTTATCTTTTAACAAGGATTTTTACTGCGGATATTCACCAGAGCGTATCAACCCTGGAGATAAAGAACATCGAATAACAACAATTAAAAAAGTAACTTCTGGATCAACTCCAGAGATTGCAAATAAAGTTGACGATCTATATCAAGAGATTATTACAGAGGGCACATATAAGGCAAGTAGCATAAAAGTTGCAGAGGCCGCTAAGGTAATTGAAAATACCCAAAGAGATGTCAACATAGCTCTTATCAATGAGCTCTCGCTTATTTTTAATAAACTTGATATTGACACTGAATCAGTTCTGAAGGCAGCTGGAACTAAATGGAATTTCCTTCCATTCAGACCTGGTCTTGTAGGAGGACATTGTATAGGTGTAGATCCATATTACCTTACCCATAAAGCATTAGAGATAGGTTATAACCCAGAAATGATTCTTGCAGGTCGAAAGATAAACGATAGCATGGGATTTTTTATTGCAGATCAAGTATCAAAGTTGATGGTTAGAAAAGGCATTGAAGTTACAGATGCAAATATATTGATAATGGGCCTAGCATTTAAAGAAAATTGTCCTGATATTCGAAATACTAGAGTAGTTGATTTAGTTAATGAATTTAAAGGTTCCAATTGCAACATAGATGTTTATGATCCATGTGTTAATAAAGATGACGCTAATGATGAATACAATATTAAATTAATTGAAGAACCAATAAAAGGTAAATATGATGCAATAGTATTAGCAGTTGCGCATGACATATTTAAGGATTTTTCAATAGAACAAATCAAGGATTTTGGTAAAGATAATTATGTACTTTATGATATTAAATATCTTTTTGGTAATAATGAGGTCGATGGAAGACTATAAATGACTACATATAAAAAATTAGAAGAATATTTAAAAGATCATCAGAATACTTGGTTAATAACTGGAGTAGCTGGATTTATTGGTTCTAACTTACTTGAAAAATTATTAATCCTAAACCAAAAAGTAGTAGGGTTAGATAGCTTTGAGACTGGCTATCAAAATAACATAGATGAAGCAATTCAAGATGCAAATAATATTACTGGTAAAGATACAAGTGATAATTTTAAGTTTATCAAAGGGGATATAAGAAGTTTAGGTGATTGCAAAAAAGCCTGTGATAAAGTTGATTATGTGTTGCATCAGGCAGCAATTGGTTCTGTTCCAAGGTCAATTGAAGATCCTATTGGAACTAATGAAGCCAACATTGATGGTTTTGTGAATATGCTTTTAGCAAGTAGAGATGCAAAAGTTAAAAGATTTGTTTATGCCGCATCAAGCTCTTCATATGGCGATAATACAGACCTTCCTAAAATAGAAGATATGATTGGTAATCCTCTTAGTCCTTATGCAGTAACTAAACTCGTAAATGAGCTTTATGCGAGTGTTTTTGCAAAAAATTATGACTTTAAAACCATAGGCTTAAGATACTTTAATATTTTTGGTAAAAGGCAAGATCCAAATGGTGCTTATGCTGCGGTAATTCCAAAGTGGGTAGCTTCAATCATAAATAATGAAGACGTATTTATTAATGGTGATGGGGAAACTAGTAGAGACTTTTGTTATATTGATAATACAGTACAGATTAATCTTTTAGCAGCTTTAACCGATAATGACGAAGCTACTGATCAAGTTTATAACGTTGCTCTAAATGATAGGACAAGCCTTAATCAACTTTATAGAATGATTGAAGAGAAACTGATTAAAAGGATTCAGGGATTAGAAAAGAAGGAACCAATTTATAGAGATTTTAGAAGTGGTGATGTTAGACATTCCCAAGCCAGCATTGATAAAGCGAAAAAATTTTTAGATTATCAACCAAAATATAAGATATCTGAAGGGTTAGATGAGGCAATTGGCTGGTATATTAATTCTGTTAAATAAATTAAGAAGTATCAAAAGATGAAGATATTAATTCTTGGCACTGTTCCAAATGATTTATTAAATTTTAGAGCTGACTTGATAAAAGACATCTTAAAAAAGAGTCATGAAGTGATAGCCTCATCATCAGCGCTTGACCCTAATTCAATTATTCACATGAACGAATTAGGTATTTCATATGAACCAATATTCTTAAAAAGACATGGTTTAAATTTAATTGATGATATTAGAACACTTATCAGCTTATTAAATTTATATAGAAGGCAAAAGCTTGAATTAATTTTAGCTCATGGTATTAAATTGGTGATATGGGGAGGTATTTCAGCAAGGATAAGCAAAACCCCATTTTTTGCTTTAATTACAGGGCTCGGCTTTGCTTTTCAAGGCACATCCTTTAAAAGGAAACTTCTAACAAAATTAGTTTCTTTTTTATATAGGATCGCATTAAAAAACTCTAAAGCTGTTATTTTTCAAAATAAAGACAATAGAGATCTTTTTATTGAAAAAGGTATTGTACCCCTATCTAAGACTCATATTGTTAATGGATCAGGCGTGGATATAAAAAAATATTTTTTTACTGAATTACTTGATACTCAAGTGAGATTCTTATTAGTTTCTCGTTTGCTAGGCGAGAAAGGCTTAAGAGAATATGCAGCTGCTGCAAAAATCGTAAAAGATAAATATCCCGATGTTAGATTTGATATTGTAGGGGCAGAAGATGCATCATTAGATGCAATTTCATTAGAGGAAGTTAGCAGTTGGTCGGATTATGTTATTTACAATGGTTCTACTCATGATGTACGGCCATACATTAAGAAATGTCATGTTTATGTATTACCTTCATACCATGAAGGTCTACCACGAAGCACTTTAGAAGCTATGTCTATGGGCCGTCCAATACTTACCACTGATGCAGTTGGGTGCAAAGAAACAGTAGAAGAGGGCGTTAATGGTTTTATGGTTCCAATCGGGTCTTCAAAAAAATTAGCTGAGAAAATGATTTGGTTTATTGATAATAAGGACAAAATTCAAAGCATGGGACAACAAAGTAGAATTATTATTGAAAATAAATTTGATGTACGAAAAGTCAATGAAGAGATGATAAGGATTCTAGGAATCTAGTAAAAAATTTCTTTAATGTTGATGAGATTTAATCTCCAGTTTATTATGTATATTATTAAAAATCATTAGATAAAAAATGAATATTGAACATTATTGGCATGATATAGATTCTAGACTTGAGCAACTGCTTGAAAAAGGTTTCGTAAAATTACCATCCCTAAGCATGTTTGACCTTGATTTTCTAGCAAATAGTATTTCAGATGAGATGGGTTCATTAACATTTAAGGAATTGGGGTCTGCACATAAAAATTTTTTAGATAGTTTATCAGTTGATAAATATTTGAATCCAAAATTGATAAAGATTGCTCAAGATGTTTTCAACTTCAAAGGCGATATATCAAATCAATACCATGTTGCAAGAAAAGTTGAACCTGGAAATTCTAAAGAAATGTTTAGAGCTCATTTTGATTCACATCTTTTTACAATGGTTTTGCCAATTAAAATTCCTGAAATAACTGAAGAAGGAACAACAGGAGATCTTATTTACTTTCCGTATGCTAGAAAAGCTCCTAGCAATGAAATCAGCAACTTCATTGGAAAGGCTTATTATAAAAAGTATGCATCAAAAGAAGGAATGGAAAAATTTTCTTCACACTCTCAAAAAAAAGTAGATAATTTTAGAGATTATGAGCCATTGCTTTTTATTGGCAATACAACACTACATACTAATTACCCAGTTTCTTTGGGTTGCTCAAGTTACAGATTGACTTTGCTGGCTCATTTTTTTGATCCTTCTCCAAAGTATGGTGTTGGTGGCTTGCTGAGACTCATAAGAAATAGATAATTTTATGATTCAATTTGATAACTTAAGCCAAGAAGCCCCTTATTTAGTTTTTAAAGATAAATACAATCAATCACTTAAAGCTAACCAAAAAGCTATAGAAGCAATATGCATTTCATCTTATTCATCTAAAAAAAAAGAAGTCAATGGAAGGTACGTTAATCTTAAATTCGTGAATGGCAGGAAATTTATTTTTTTTTCTAATTACAAGTCTCCAAAATCACAAGAATTTACTCAACATAATCAAATTACGGCCTCGTTATATTGGAGCAAGACCGATACTCAGATCAGAATGAAAGCATATATTGAGCAAACCAGCTCAGAATTCAATAAAAACTACTTTGCTAAAAGGGATAAGAAAAAAAATGCCTTAGCAATTTCCTCTCATCAATCCAGCCCTATTACTTCTTATGAGGCTCTGCAGAAAAATTACGAACTTTCTCTTTTAGAAACCAATTTGACAGAGTGCCCAGAATATTGGGGTGGCTATTCATTTACACCTTACTACTTCGAATTTTGGGAGGGGCATGAGTCAAGACTTAATAAAAGAGAGACTTACGAATTAAATAAAGGTAAATGGATTCATGGTTTTCTGCAGGCATAAAACATTTGCGAAATTAATTAATTAGTATAAAATCCAATTTGAATTATGAATTATTTTATATCTCTTTTTTAAAATCATCTTGTTCCTAAGTAATTATTAAATGTTTTTCTATACAATTTATTCCTAACAGGTATTTCTCATAGCTATTTCAAGAAAACAAACAACTCCAATCAATCAAAAGATCAAGGCTAGCAAGGTTATGCTAATAGATAGTCAGGGAGAAAAACAAGGCATTGTTTCTATAGGGGATGCTCTAGATGCTGCGAACAACGTATCTTTAGATTTAGTGCAAGTATCTTCACCAGATGCAGACCCTGTTGTATGTAAAATTTTAGACTATGGAAAACATCTCTTTGATAAGAAAAAAAGCTCCTCATCTTCTAAGGTAAAAAGTAAAAGAAGTACCACAAAAGAGATCAAATTTAGACCCTCAACAGATGTGGGCGACTATAATATTAAATTAAAAAAGATTAAAAGCTTTATTCTTGACGGAGATAAGACTAAAATAAGCGTCCGATTTAGAGGAAGAGAAATACTTAATAGTGATATGGGACTTGCCCTTTTAAATAAATTAAGAGACGAGCTTAAAGAAATAGCCCAAGTAGATCAAGAGCCTTCATTAGAAGGCAGGCAGCTGTTAATGGTTTTATCACCTTTAAAAAAGAAAAAATAATATTAAAGTAATATGGGGTATAAATTAAAAACACATTCCGGAGCTGCTAAGCGTTTTAAAAAAACAGGCTCATCTGTAAAAAGTAAAAGCGCCAACAGGAACCATATCCTTACGAAACAGTCTACAAAAAGAAAAAGACATAATAGAGGTCTTAATAAGTTAACAGGAACTGTTCTTAAAATGGCTTCAAAACTAATAAGATAAATCATGCCAAGAACCACAAAATCAGTTACAGCGAAATCAAAACATAAGAAGGTGCTTAGTGCTACCAAAGGACATTATGGTGCTAGAAGCAGGTTATTTAAAACTGCGAAGCAATCGAATATAAAGTCTTTACAATATGCTTTTAGAGATAGAAAAAATAAAAAAAGAGCTTTAAGGTCTCTTTGGATTGCTAGGATTAATGCTGGAGCTAGGGAGTTAGGTATTTCATATTCAGTCCTAATCAATTCATTGTCTAATAAAGATATAACTATAGATAGAAAGATATTATCTGATATTGCTATTAATGACAGCGCAGCGTTTAAGAAGATTGTAAAAACTGCTACTAGCTAAAATGCATCCTTTAAATGTCATCTAACAAAGACATTTCACCTCCTAAAATAATTAAGGACAGAGGCTCAATTCATCCAATAAATAACATGAAAGACTCAATCATGAGTCTGCTAGTTTCATTTGGCTTTGAAATTGTTGATGGGCCTGAAGTTGAAACAGAGGAGTTTAATTTTGATATGCTAAATATCAAAAAAACTCATCCCGCTAGACAGATGCATGATACTTTCTATGTTGAAAAAAAATCAAACCTTTTAAGAACCCATACCTCACCAGTTCAAATTAGAGGGATGTTAGAAAAAAAACCACCCTTAGCCTTTATTTCCGGAGGTAAAGTCTATAGAAAAGATGATGATGCCACTCATTTGCCAATGTTTCATCAGGTAGAAGGGATATTCATAGATGAAAATGTTAGCTTCGCACAACTTAAAGACCTAATTTATAAAATTATATACTCATTATTTGGCGATGATGTTGAATTGAGATTTAGACCTTCATATTTTCCATTTACGGAGCCTTCTGCTGAAGTTGATATTTTATCAAAAGAAGGTAAGTGGCTAGAAATTCTTGGATGTGGCTTGGTAAATCCAATTGTATTAGAAAATTGCAATATAGATTCTGATAATTATAGTGGGTTGGCATTCGGACTTGGCATAGAAAGAATTGCTATGTTAAAACACGGAGTAAAAGATATTAGAGAGTTTTACAAGTCCAATCTAGATTTTTTGAGCCAATTCAAATGAAAATAGCGTACGACCATTTAGTAGACCGCATCAAAGAAAAGCCAACTATTGAAGAGGTTTCTGACAACTTGCTTCAACTTGGACATGAGCACGAAGTAGAGGGTAATGTATTTAACATGGAGTTTACTCCAAACAGAGGCGACTGCCTTTCAATAAATGGCTTACTCAGAGACTTGTCTGTTTTTTACACCTGCGATATAAATCAAAAAATATACAGCGAAGAACTCAACAGTTTACAAATAGATTTTAAAAATTTAACACCAGATATTTGTCCTCAAATTTCATTTCTTAAATTAGAAATCGATAAGATCCCTGATAAATATAATGGATATTTAAATGATTATTTTTTAGATTTAGGTGTAAATAAAAATAATTTTTTTACTGATATCTCTAACTATATATCTTATGAAACTGGTCAGCCAACCCATTGTTACGATGCAGATAAAATGAATGGAAGGTTAGTTTTGCAAGAATTAGATATCAATCAAGAATTTGAAACGTTGCTTAACAAAAAAATCAATTTAAAAAACAAGAATTCGGTCTTCCTTTTAGATGATAAAGTTATTAATCTTGCTGGAGTTATTGGTGGAAAGAGTACATCATGCTCATCAGAAACAAAGACGGTTTTAGTTGAATGTGCTTTCTTTAAACCTGAGGCAATAATTGGTAAATCTGTAAAGTATGATATTCAATCAGAAGCGTCTCATAAGTTTGAAAGATTTGTTGATCCAGCATGTCATGACAGGGTGATTAGGAGATTTATTAATATAGTTAGCGAACATGCAAATATAAAAGATATTTCTGCTATATCTTATGAATTTGAGCAAAATAAAGTTATTAAAATACCAGTTAATGTAAATAAAATTAACCAAATTATTGGCATTAATATTAGCGAAGAGCAATATTTAAATTATTTATCGAAGCTAGGATTTCTTATTAATAATGATTTAATTTTAGTCCCTTCTTATAGAAGCGATATTGAAACTCAAAATGATTTAGCGGAAGAGGTAGCCAGAATAATTGGCTATGATAATATTTCAAAAAATGATTTAAATATTCCTAAAGGAAAAATATCAAATAATTATGCTATTGAAAATAAATTAAGATATTTTTTATTAGATGAAGGTTTTTATGAGGTTATTAATGCTCCATTTGTTAGCGGCAGCATAGATAATTCTATTAAGGTTGATAATCCCCTGGATTCAAACAAAACATACCTAAGAACAAATATAACTGACTCTTTATTAGATAATCTACTTTTTAATGAAAGAAGGCAAAAAGATTCAATTAAGTTGTTTGAGATATCAGATATTTATACTTCTAAAAATAATGAAATTATTAAGACAAGAAAGATTGCGATTATTGCAAGTGGAAGAGTGGGCCATAACCATGAAGATTTCTCAAAAAAAATAAATCAGAAGCATCTCACTGAAATATTTCAAAAAGCCCTGCCAAATGAAAATTTTGATTTCCAGATATTAAGTCGAGATTCTCTTGATACAAAAATAAAAAATGAGATTGTTTGCTGTGAATTAGATATTGATAATTTCTCTCCTGAAGTTTTAAATTATAAGCAAACAGTTAAATCTCCTGATAATTATAATCAATACTCTCCTATATCAGATTTACCTTATTCTATTAGAGACTTATCATTTTCAATTAAAGACTTTTCAAAACGTGAATCGCTTGAAGATTATATTTTGGGATTTAAAGATGAATTTTTGAAGAAAGTTTATATATTTGACTATTTTTACAATGAAAAAAATTCAGAGATCAAAATAGGTTTTAGGTTTGTTTTCCAATCACCTAGTTCAACAATTACAGAAAGAGAAGTAAACGATATAATAGGTGTTATAATAAATCATACACAAAAAATTAAAGGCATTTCCATTCCTGGGTTAAACTAGATTTTGGAAATCTATTATAATTAGATAAAGATAAACAATATGAAAACAAAAAAAATAATTTTACTCTCGTTAATAACCTTTTTTATTGGCGCTCAAGTTGGCGCTCAAGAATTAGATAAAGAATTTTTAGACAGCTTACCTGATGATGTCAGGCAAGATCTCGAGGATAAAAACGCTCGCCAAGAACTTAAAACACAGGAAACCTACAGGCCGTATTTATATTCTTCAAAACTAGCACAAACAGAAGAATTATTAAGTTTGAAAGATAGGTTAGAGCTAGATTTGCAAGAACTTGAGAGAAGACTGAAGACTAGTGATAACTTAACATTAAAAAAAGACTTGGTCTTATATGGATCAGATTTCTTTAACACTTTTCAAACTTCGTTTATGCCAATTAATGAACCAAATCCTGATTCAGGTTATATGCTTGATATTGGTGATGTTTTACAAATTCAGTTGGTTGGTCAAAATGATTACATAGATCAATTTCCAATTAATTCAGATGGATCAGTCAGTCTTCCAGATATTGGACAAATAATTATTGCTGGACTTTCAATAAATGAAGCCTCGCAATTAATTAAATCAAAAGTGAATGCTGCATTTATTGGCGCAGAAGCATTCATTAATCTCGCTGAAATTAGAGATGTTAATATTTTGGTTACAGGCAATGCACAAAATCCTGGAATATATACCTTAACGGGCAATTCTAATATCCTGCATGCAATATCTGCATCAGGAGGTATAAGTGAGTTTGGGTCTTTGAGAGAAATAAATCTTTTAAGAGATAACATTATTATAGAGACATTGGATGTTTATGATTTATTAATTGAAGGACAATATAACTTAAAGAAACGCTTAAGATCAGGTGACGTGGTTTTTGTTGAGGCAAGAAAAAATATAGTTACTATAGATGGCGCTGTTAATAGGCCTGCAAAATACGAGGTTTCAAATGAACACACTCTAAATAATATTATCAAATATGCCAATGGCATTGCGCGGACTGCAGACCGTAAAAATATTTCTCTTGAAAGAATTCTTGATGGAACTTTAAAAACGATTCCTGTCCGTAATGAGAGTCAGTTTGAAACTATAAAAGCACAAGATGGAGATTTAATTTATATTAGAGAATTTCCATATAGACAGGCAAAAATTTCAGGCGCTGTTCTAAAACCTGGATCATACACAATGGCTGCAGGCGAAACTATAAATGATTTAATTCAAAAAGCTGGAGGCTACACAGATAATGCATATAAGTTTGGTGCAATTTATCTTAATGAGGATGCAAAATTAATCAATGAACAATCTAAAGAAATCTTATATCAAGAATTTTTAGATAATATAATTGCTGTTAGTCAACAAAACATTGGTGGAAGCTTTGATTTAGCTCCAATTGTTCAATTAACTGCAGACTTAAAAAATATCGAAGTTAATGGAAGAGTTGTTATAGATTTGCTTAATGATAGCTCAATGGATCTCTACAATATTAAAGAGGGTGACGAGCTGTTTGTACCAGAAAGAAATAACGTAGTTTATGTCTATGGAGAGACCTCCACAGAGGGTGCTGTAATGTATTCTGAAATGCAAGATGTGGAATATTATGTTCAAAAATCAGGTGGCTATAAACAGTTCGCAGATAACGAATCTATTTATATACTTCATCCCAACGGAGAATCTCAGCTATATAAGTCACAACGAAGTATTTTTGAAAGATCTCCGAAAGGCGAAATTAGGATTTATCCTGGTTCAATAATCTTCGTTCCAAGGAAATTAGATGAATCTGCTCCAAGACGATTAGCAGCACAAGCTTATGTTTCAATTCTTGGTAATTTAGGAATTGCCTTGGCATCTTTATCAGCCATAAGTGATGATTAGATAAAGATGAATGAATATAAACCTTAATATCCTAATAAAGAAGTTTGTAATATTTGTATCGTTAGTTTATACAAATTCAATATACGCTTCTGATAGTTATGATTTTAATTTATATAATAATTATGGAATAGTAGGGACAATACATACTCCTTCTGCAAGAACTTTTGAAGAAGGAGTCCATGGATTAACCTTATACAAGGGAACTCCAAACCAAACTGTTACACTTTCTGCAAACCCCTTTAATTGGCTTGAGGCCTCTTTTTTCTATACTAATGTTACAGATAGACCCTATTGTTATGAACCAAGTGATGTAGTCTGCCAACAAGATTTTAAAGATAAAGGCTTTAATGTAAAAATAAGGCTTAAAGAACAGGGTAAATTACCTGCCATTGCAATTGGATTGAATGATCTTGCTGGTACTGGGATTTATAGCTCAGAATATATTGTAGGTAGTTATGGAATAAATAGGACCGATTTTCATTTTGGGATAGGTTTTGGTCTCTTAGATGGCTCAGATCTCAGATTTAACAATCCTTTAGGCTATCTATCAGATAGGTTTAATGAAAGATCAAATGTTACAAAAGACATAGGAGGAAGCTTTGACGCAGGTAAATATTTTACTGGTGAAACGGCATCACCCTTTTTTGGTGTATCTCATGCTTTAGGTAATAAATTACTGCTCAAGGCAGAGTACGATTCCTCGGTTAGGCCAGGTTTAGTTCCTTTTAGAATTCCTGAGAATGATTTTTCGTTTGGTTTGGATTATTTGATTACTGATAGCTTTAGTATTGGCGTCTCTTATGAGAGGGGAGATTATGCTTCTTTCAAATTTGTTTACAAAAATAATCCTGTTAAGACATATCAGCAATCTGAATATACAAGAGGAAGACTTCGTGAAGGAGATAATCAGTACACCCAGTTAATAAATAATCTTGAAGAGAATGGCATTGGTGTAAAGAAACTTTCTAGGAACGCAAACTCAATAGGCCTTCAACTTACCCAAGTTATACATCCTAATCTGCAAGTCGTAGAACAAATTATTGCTCAGGCATCAAGAGATGCTGGAATAACTGAAGATATTAAAAAAGACATTGAAATTGCAAATTTATTAGCTGTTTCAGAGATTGATGATGATTTTAGAAATAATGCTCAAACAATATATCAAAGAGGAACTGAAAAAAGAGTATTTACAAATACTCGTTTACAATTTAGACCATTTCTTGCATCGAGGGAAGAATTTTTTAAAGGCGCTTTGATGGTTGAGAATGATAGTGAATTCATAATAAGAAAAAATCTGTTTTTTAACACCAACTTAAAATATAGCCTAGCCGATAATTTTGAGGATTTATATATACCACCAGTAGATGTTTTCCCTGCTCAAGTAAGATCCGATGTTAAAGAGTATTTAAATAAATTGAATGATGGGGGTATTTTGATAGGAAGAGCTCAACTAGATTACCATTTAACTCCTAAAATAAATCATCACATTATGATGTCTGCTGGAATCTTTGAAGATATGTTTTCTGGAGCAGGAATGGAATATTTATTTTTCAAACCAAATACTAATTATTCATTTGGAATAGATGTTTTTAAAGTTCGTAAAAGAGATTATTCTTGGAGATTTGGTCACTTAGATTATGAAAATACTGCTGCTACAGCAAATTTTTATTATAGAAACTATGGGACTATACCCTTTGATATGCGAGTTTCTGCAGGAGAATATCTTGCTGGTGATGTTGGATATACATTAGAATTTTCTAGATCTTTTTATAATGGTGTGCAGTTTGGAGTTTTTGCAACCTTTACTGATGTTACAACAGAGCAATTTGGTGAAGGAAGCTTTGATAAAGGAATTACCTTTAATATACCTATATATGGCAATTTAATAAGTTATATGTGGAAACCTTTAACAAAGGATCCAGGCGCAAAGTTGAATAGAAAAAATACTCTACATGATTTATTGGTTAGACTTAGGCCCATAAATTAAATTCAAATATATATATGATTAATAAAAGCTATTATAAAATGTTCATTAATATTACATATTTTGTATATTTTTTTTAAAATGTAAGTTAATATACGTCTCCGGAGTTGAATATCCACAAGAATTATGTGAATATAACTTTAATAAATAGCGAAAAAAAGAGGAAATAGCTATGAGAAAATTTTATTTAGTATGTTTAACAATTTTATCTTTTGGTCTTACTGCTGAAGTAAGCCCAGAAAGAATGGCTCAAATAGATTCAGAAGTTAAGTCTATGAGTATGTATGAACTTCGAGACAGAAGAGCCTATCTAATGAGCGAAGAAGCTCAATTATTAGATACCCAATCAAGCACCCAAAATCCATCTACTGTTAAAAGTGTATCTGGTAGATTGGCTGAAATTCGTGCTGAGCTAAGCTCAATTCAGAAAGCTTTACTTGCAATAGTTGGTGCAGCTGCTTTAAATGCTGTAACTAGTGATGGTTATAACGATAACGTACCACCAGTAATTACTATAGATGGTGCTAATCCTGCAACAGTAGAGTTAGGGGGAACATATTCTGATCCTGGCGCATCAGCTATGGACGAGTTTCATGGATCTACTGCAGTAACAGCATCAGGCAGTGTCGATACATCAACCGTAGGATCATATACAATTACATATACCGCAACAGACAAAGATGGTAATTCTGCAACCGCTTCAAGAACTGTTAATGTTGTTGATACAACAGCACCGGTAGTGACTGTAACAGGTGATAATCCTGCAACAGTAGAGTTAGGAGACGAATATACTGATGCTGGCGCAACAGCGACTGATTTATCTGGAACAGTTACGGTAGTTACTACTGGAACTGTCGATACAGACACAGTAGGCGAATACACATTAACATACACATCTACAGATGCTTCAGGAAATGCTGGAACAGCTACGAGAACGGTAAATGTTACTGATACAGTATCTCCAGTATTTACATCTTCAGCAACATTTGTAGTTGACGAAAATGTAACAGCAATTGGAGATGTTACTGCAACTGATCTTGATACTGTCACCTTTACTATTGGGGCGACAACTAGTCCTACAGTACAAGGTACAACTGCCTCACAGCTTCAAATAACAAGCGAGGGTGCATTATCCTTTGATGTAGCTCCTGATTATGATTCACAAATAGGCGACGTTCAGTTGTATGAAACTGATGCTTTTGGAACTGTAACTAAAGCAGGAAAAACATTATCAGGCTATGAAACTGGCGCAACGATGGACTTCACTGCAACAGTTACAGCTACTGATGCTTCTGGTAACGCTACAACACAAGACATTACCGTTCAGGTAAGAGATGTTGGTGGTGTTGATGACGAAACAGGAACAGGAACAGGTACAGGAACTGGTACAGGTACAGGTACAGCAACAAGTACATTTACACCACTTAACACATTCCCATTATTTACATCTTCAGAAACATTTGTAGTTGACGAAAATGTAACAGAAATTGGAACTGTTACTGCAACTATTGATGATGCTCCTAATACTGTAACTGTCAGTTATACTATTGGGGCGACAACTGGTCCTGATATACAAGGCAATGGATCTATCTCAACTCTTTTAATAGATTCAAGCAGTGGTGCATTATCCTTTGATGTAGCTCCTGATTATGATGTGCAAGTACCTGACACTATAGTGTGGGATACTTCAAGGAAAAACGCTTATTGTCCTCAAACTAATGGTAATGAAACATGTTATGAAACTGAAAGAACAAGAACATTATCAGGTTATGAAACTGGCGCAACGATGGATTACACAGCAACTGTTACAGCTACATCCTCTCTTGGTGAAAACATCACTACTACACAAGACATTACCGTTCAGGTAAGAGATATTGGTGGTGTTGATGATGATACAGGAACAGGAACAGGAACAGGAACTGGTACAGGTACAGGAACTGGTACCGCTACTAACACAATAGGTGGTGATACAGGACCAGTAGCTGGAGGAGTAGTTTCAGGAGGGTAAACCAGACTGATCTCATATCTCTTATGGGCTTTGGAAAAAAAGATATTGTAAAAAATATCTCTTCCAAAGCCCTTATTACATCTAAAGCAAGTTCATTATTTCTAGAAGCATTCCTTACTATTATTAAAGAAAACAAAACAAAAAAAATAAAGATATCAAAGTTTGGAACATATTATTCGCATAAAAGCCCAGCTAGGATAGGCAGAAATCCTAAAACAAAAGAAGAATTTAAAATTCTAGCTTCACAGAAGCTTGCATTTAAAGCCTCAAATAAAGTTAAATCTATTTTAAATTAATAAATGGTCGGGATGGCCGGATTTGAACCGACGACCACTACACCCCCAGTGTAGTGCGCTACCAGGCTGCGCTACATCCCGAAAAATAATATATAATAACATCTTATTTTTATATCAATTTGATAACCATAGCCGATACATTGAAAAGACTTTATTTTGTTATTTTTTTAATATTTTTAACTGCTGTCAAAGCAGATAGTTATGATGTGAATACATCATCTGGCGTTAGCATTGGATATTTAGATAATGGCGTTATTTATTGGGATGATATTCCTTATGCGAAACCTCCAGTTGGAGACTTAAGATGGAAAGCGCCTAGAAAGCTTCAATCAGATTCTATAATTGAATCAAAAGACAATAATTTTTGTATGCAAAGAACATCTTCATTAGGTGGTTCTGCTCAGTTTTCTGATAAAGATATCTCGGGTACAGAAGATTGTTTGTATCTTGATATTATTTCACCATCAAAAAAATCTAATGAATTATTGCCAGTAATGTTTTGGATTCATGGGGGTGGAAATACATCCGGTTTAAAAGATTTATATGATTTTACTAAATTAGTTAAAAAACATAATGTGATTATAATTCGAATCAATTATAGGCTTGGTCCATTTGGCTGGTTTACTCATCCAGCAATCCAGGATTTACAAGAAGGTTTAGATAAGACATCTAACTTTGGAACATTAGATATTATTGCTGCATTGGAATGGGTAAAAGAGAATATTTCTTTATTTGGAGGCGATTCTGAAAATATTACAATATTTGGAGAATCAGCTGGAGGCCATAATGTTTTATCTTTACTGGTCTCTAATCAAGCAAAAGGACTATTTAATAAAGCAATATCAATGTCAGGATATACGGAAACAATATTACCTCAAGATGCTTATAAGCCTAAAAATAAATCTAATACCTCAAGTTATTCTAGTTGGGAGGTCGTAAACAAAATTATTAAAGATCAATCATATAAGAAAGAACAAAATACCTTTAGCAATCAAGAAATAAGGAGTATTTTATATAGTCTTGATGAAGAAGAGTTGTATAAGATTTATTCAGAACGAGAGTCTTATGAAGAAATTCCTCTTCTTACAGCTGATGGTCTTGTAATTCCCTCAATTGGACTAAGAAAAGCTCTTGGAGAAAAACAATATGTTAATAATGTACCTACTATATTAGGTTCAAATCGAGATGAAGTTAAAATATGGTTGGCTTTTTCAGAATATTTGGTTGATGTTGATTATTCTATAAGCGGCTCTTTATTCAATCTCCCCAAAGTCATAATAAAAGATGAGGATGCGTATGAAGCATTTAGTTATTACAGGAGCGCTGCATGGAAAATAAGAGGGGTTGACGAACCACTTAAATTTTTAGCTTCAGTTGGAAATAAAAACTTATATTCTTATAGATTTGATTGGGATGACCAAAGAAAATTTATTATTGGAGATTTTAAACAACTTTTTGGAGCTGCTCATGCTTTAGAGATTCCCTTACTTTTAGGTGATACGAAGCTTGTTGGTGGTCCACCTGTATCTAATTTCATGTACCCGAGAGGTGTCTCTAGATTCTATACATCAAGAAATATGATGAAATTTTGGACCAATTTTGCCAAACATGGAATACCAGGAAAATCATCAAACAAGGTTGAATGGACTCCTTATAAGACAGACAAAGATAATGAATCTTTATTTATGATTTTGGATAATAGAAAAAATCTTAAAATGAGTTCTGGTAACGCTACTTTAAAAACTTTATCTGAAGAACTTTATTTAGATGATAGGTTAAATGAGCTAGAAAAATGTGTTATTGCTCTTCAAATGTATACTTATGTAGGTAATGATCTTTATGATGAAAATATAAAAAATTATCCGGGTAGATGTGATAGAAAATCTTCTGAAAAATTTATAATGGATAATGCAAGCATTATTGAGTACGATTAATTTTTTGATAGATCCTTTAATTTAAGTACTTCGATATCCTTTATTCTAATTAAATCGGCAACTCTTCTAACTAATCGTTCCTCATCTACATCTAATTTACCATCAGCATAAGCTATCTTCCACATAAATTCTAACAGCGAGTGTTTCTCTTCCTTAGAATAGCTGTTATTAATGTCTTCAATGAACTCATGAAATGAGATGCTGTCCTTGCTATATATTTCTATTATTTTTAATATCTCAAATTTTTCTTTACCAACTTTTGCTGAAATTGATTCTATCTCTTCCATTAGTACTAATAACTCATCTTCGCTTATCTCACCATCAGATCTTGCAATCTCATAAGCTAATACTGCTGCTGTTAACTCTATCTCAAAAGATGTCTGTTGTTTGGTAGTTATTTTTTTCTTCTTAAAAAAATCAAACATTTTTATTCAATTTATCCTTAGCTTTATCATAATTATTTGCAATTACATAGTATATAGCTCCATAAGTTGCAAAAAGTAAGAAAGATATCGAAGATGAAGAATTATTTTCTATGTATATTCCAAAAATCCCAGTAATAAAGGTTACGATTAAAATTATGAGTAAAGTACCTTCAGGAGAAAACTTTATCATAAGCTTATGATGAACATGATCTCTTCCTGCTGATGTCCAACTCTTACCTTTTTTAATCCTTGAAAAGATTAAACCTATGCAATCTAAGAAAGGTATGGCAACAAACCAAAGCATAGTAATCGGCTGAATGCTATAAATTTCACTTTGAGAGGCATATATTGCGGACCATGCTACCCAAAAGCCAACTAAGTTTGATCCACTATCACCTAAAAAGACACCTCTTTTTTTACCAAAAAAACCTAAATTAAATATAAGAAATCCTATCATTGACCCAATTATTAAAACCAACATTGAGTCATAAATTAATCCGGAGTAAAAACCTATTAAAAGCAATGCCAACATTGCACATCCTGCGCACAAACCATTTATACCATCCATCATATTGAAAGCATTCATAATCCCAACAACGCAAAAAATAGTTACTGGTATGCTAAAAATTCCAAGTTTAATCTCCCCAAATCCAAATAAGTCACCTAAAGAAACTAAATATATGTTTGTACTAAATATCATGTAAACTGCTAAAAGACATTGAATAAGTATTCGAAATCTAGGCTTTAAGTTTTTTAGATCATCAATTAAAAAGATTGCCAATAAAGGTATTGAAACTAACATCAATTGAAAAGTAAAATCAGGAACATACCCACTAAGGTTATTTAAATCTATATATAATTTTCCAGTTAGTAACAGCGCAACTAAAATTCCAATACCTCCAGTCAATGGAGTTGGCCTTTTATGAAATTTTCTGCTCCTAT
This sequence comes from uncultured SAR86 cluster bacterium, assembly GCA_902551185.1. Lineage (GTDB taxonomy): Bacteria > Pseudomonadota > Gammaproteobacteria > Magnimaribacterales > D2472 > SAR86A. The sequence continues at coordinate 23,080 of CACDCN010000012.1, forward strand.
CAGGCAAATCAACAAGAAAATTATATTTCTTAGCGTAATTTCGAAGCACAGAATTTATAGCCATAGACACAATAATGCTTATAATTATGTAATCTAATATAATTGTTAGTTCCATTTTAATATTTTATATCTAATATGCTTGAATTTAATACACTCTTTTACAGAATTAAATATATTTTTATTATATCTACAATATATATTTTTTCAGCCTTATTAAATGCAACCTCAAACTTAGAGAGATTAAATGTTCCCTCTGGTTTTGAGATAAATATTTTTGCAGACGGACTTGAATCTCCTAGACAAATAACTGAAACCGATAGCGGTTTTATAATAGTTGGATCAAAAATGGGTGACAAGATAATAGGTCTTTTTGATTCTGACGATGATGGATTTGCTGAAAAAAGAATTGTTATAGCTGACAATTTAAAAAATCCTACTGGTGTTAGTTTTTTTAAAGGTGATTTATATTTCGCTGAAATAGATACGATTTGGATAATAAAAAACATCGATGATTGGCTAAGTTCAAATTCAAATGCTCTCCCTTCAAAATCTATTTTTATGAATGATCTTCCCTCGGAAACATGGCATGGTTTTAAATATATTGATTTTGGACCTGATGGCAATTTATATATTCCAGTAGGAGTCCCATGTAATATTTGTATTGAACCACAAATAAAAGATTCAAGATTTGCTGCCATACATAAATATCAGAATGGTAAACTTGTTACAGTTGCTCATGGGGTTAGAAACAGCGTTGGATTTGATTGGCATCCCGTAACAAAAAAAATGTACTTTTCAGATAATGGAAGAGACTGGCTTGGAGATGACTCTCCATCTTGTGAGTTAAATGTAATTAACAAAGAGGGTAGTTTTTTTGGATATCCCTATAAACACGCTACAAATGTAATTGATCCTAAATTTGGTTATCTTATTCCAGATGTAGATAGAGATTTTGTAGACCCTATTGCTGAGTTAGGTCCTCATGTGGCGCCCTTAGGAATTACATTTTATGATAATATTAAGTTCCCTTCCAAATATCAGAACAGTATTTTTATAGCACTTCATGGGTCATGGAATAGAACAAAAAAATCTGGTTATAAAGTTATTTTTATTAAATTAGATGAAAATGGAAATTATATTAGTCAAGAAGATTTTATAACGGGCTGGTTATCTAATGAATCAGCATGGGGTAGACCTGTTTCACCATTCGTAATGAGTAATGGCTCTCTATTAATTTCTGATGATAAGTTTAATGTGATTTATAAAGTTACCTATAAAGGATAAATCTTATGCTTCTACTAGATATGAAGGAATCAAGAATAAGAGAGTAAGCACATTTAAAAGTATAAAAAATTAAAATATATTTTTGTAGTTAAGAATATTTCTCTTATGTATACTGATGATTGTTTTTATAGGGATATGGAGAATATATGACTAGGTACTTAAGTGATTTAGAGATAGCTAATGCTGCTAACAAAAAGCCTATAAGCGAGATAGCTAATTCAATAAATATTAATGAAGAAGATTTAATTAAGTATGGCAATGATAAAGCAAAATTATCATATGATTTTATTAATTCATTATCTAAAAAAGATAACGGAAAATTAATTTTAGTAACTGCTATTTCTCCAACTCCTGCTGGTGAGGGCAAAACAACCACTAGTGTAGGATTAGTTGATGGATTATGTCACATTGGCAAGAAAGCAATGATTTGCTTAAGAGAGCCAAGTCTTGGTCCATGTTTTGGCATGAAAGGTGGTGCTGCTGGGGGTGGCTATGCTCAAGTAATACCTATGACTGATATTAATCTTCATTTTACTGGAGACTTTCATGCTATTGGAGCAGCACATAATTTATTATCCGCATTGATTGATAATCATATCCATTGGGATAATGAATTAAATATTGATCCTAGAAGGATAACTTGGAAAAGGGTTGTAGATATGAATGATAGATCATTAAGAGAAATAACCTGTGGATTGGGAGGCCTTGGCAATGGCGTACCTCGACAAAGCGGATACGATATTACTGTTGCGTCAGAAATTATGGCAGTTTTTTGTCTTGCATCCGATCTAGAAGATTTACAAAATAGAATAGGGAACATTGTTATCGGGTATACCAAAGATAATAAACCGGTAAGAGCTAAAGAGTTAAATGCTGACGGGGCAGTTACAGCATTATTAAAAGATGCATTTCAGCCAAATCTAGTTCAAACTCTAGAAAATAATCCTGCATTCATGCATGGAGGCCCATTTGCAAATATTGCTCATGGATGTAATTCAGTAACATCAACAAAAACTGCTTTAAAGCTTGCAGACTATGTTGTTACTGAAGCAGGTTTTGGTGCAGACCTTGGAGCTGAAAAATTCTTTGATATTAAATGCAGAAAATCTGGGCTGAAACCAGATGCAGTAGTACTAGTAGCAACAACAAAAGCATTAAAAATGCATGGCGGTGTTCAAAAAAGTGAATTAAATAAGGAAAATGTGGAAGCAGTTATAAAAGGTTGTGAAAATCTTGGTAAACATATTGAAAATATTGGTAAATTTGGTGTTCCAGTAGTTGTTGGGATTAATGATTATGTTACTGATACTGAAAATGAGCATAAAGAAATAATTAACTTCTGTAAGGAAAAGGGAGTTGAATGTAGAATTTCATCACATTGGGAAAAAGGCGGAGAAGGAGCTGCTGCTTTAGCCGAAGAAGTTGTAAGACTTGCTGATTCAAACTCATCAAAGTTTAAAACTTTGTATAAAAGTGAAATGGGCTTATGGGATAAAACTCAATATATAGCTCAAAATATTTATGGTGCTGCAGACATAATTGCTGATAAGAAAGTAAGAAATCAGTTTAAAAAACTAGAAGATGATGGATTCGGGGGCTATCCAATATGTATGGCAAAAACTCAGTATAGCTTTTCAACAGATCCATTATTAATGGGGGCACCATCTGGTCATGATGTTCCAATAAGAGAGGTAAGATTATCAGCTGGCGCAGAATTTGTGGTTGTTGTATGTGGCGAAATTATGACTATGCCAGGACTACCTAGAGTGCCTGCAGCTGAAGCAATTGGCTTAGATGAGCATAAAGAAATAAAAGGATTGTTTTAATTAAAGCTTTCTAGTTCATTTTATTATATTTAGTTATAATTTAAGATCTTAAATCAATGGAGTAGATAATGAGTAATGATTTAAATTTTTATATAGATGGAGAATGGGTAAGATCAGATTCAAATGAGTTAATTGATGTAATTAATCCTGCAAATGAAGAAGTTATTGGTCAGGTTACTGCAGGGACTAAAGATGATATTGATAATGCTGTTAATGCAGCCAGCAAAGCATTTCAAACCTTTTCTAAATCTTCACAGAAAGAGAGGATTGAACTCTTAAAGAGTATTATTCAAGAATATGAGAATAGATATAAAGATTTTGTAGAAGTAATAACAAAAGAGATGGGTGCACCAAATTGGTTATCAGAAAGAGCACAAGCCAATACAGGATTAATTAATTTTAAAGAAACATTAGAAGCCCTTGAGGAGTATGAGTTTCAAAAAGAAGAGGGTGGATATATATTAAGAAGAGAACCAATTGGAGTCATAGGTATGATTACTCCATGGAATTGGCCGATGAATCAGATTACTACAAAAGTATCTGCAGCTATTGCTTCAGGTTGTTCTATGGTTTTAAAGCCAAGTGAGATTTCTCCTTATTGCTCAATGTTGCTTGCAGAAGTTATGCATGATGCTGGTGTACCTAAAGGAGTATTTAATTTAGTTAATGGATATGGACCAGTAGTGGGCGCAGCTTTATCCGAGCATGAAAAGGTAGATATGATGTCATTCACTGGTTCAACTAGAGCTGGAATTGCAGTTGCTCAAGCATCAGCTACAACTGTAAAAAGAGTTCAGCAAGAGTTAGGCGGAAAATCAGCAAATATTATTTTAGATGATGTTGCAGATTTAGAAAAATCAGTTAAAGGTGGAGCTGGTCATTGTTTTTTAAATTCAGGTCAGTCATGTAATGCGCCAACTAGAATGCTGGTTTCATCAAAATATTATGAAAAGGCGGTAGAAGTTGCTGTTGCTACTGCAAATAGCACAACAGTTGGTGATCCAAATGGCGAATTTAGATTGGGACCAATTTCTAATAAAACTCAATACGAAAAAATAATTAAGTTAATTGAGATTGGTATTGAAGAAGGTGCAAGGCTTGTTGCAGGCGGCGTTGAAAAACCAGAAGGTTGCGAAAAGGGTTATTATGTAAAGCCAACTGTATTTGCAGATGTAACCAATAATATGACAATTGCAAAAGAAGAAATTTTTGGTCCTGTGCTTTGTATGATGAAATATGAAACTGAAGAAGAAGCAATTCAAATAGCCAATGATACTGAGTATGGGCTTGCTGGTTATGTACAAGGTGAATTATCTCATGCAATAGAGGTTGGAAATCAGATACGTGCAGGGCAAATAACTATTAATGGTGGCGCTAGAGGAAATGCTGCCCCATTTGGTGGTTATAAATCTTCAGGTAACGGAAGAGAGCATGGAAAGCACGGTATTGAAGAATGCCTTGAAACTAAGGCAATAATTGCTCCAGCAAGCTAATCTAAAAGATCTGGCTGCATTTTAATGATTTTATCAAAAGCTGGTTGATAGCTGGCCCATGCAGCAATGTCATTTGCAATGAATTCTCTTGTCTTTATAGCTGTATCATGTGGAATAATTTTAGGTTCTCCTGCTGCTTCAGCCATAAGTTGTGCCTGGCAACATCGCTCCATTGACATATAAAACCATAAAGCTATATCAACAGATGGTCCGGTTGTTAAAATCCCATGATTTTGGAGAATAGCAACTTTTTTGTCTCCTAAAGCCTTTGCGATTTCATCACCCTCATCAACCTCTTCAACAACTCCTGAAAAATCTTCATATATTCCTTGGTTTTCGTAAAATGCACATGCATCTTGAGATATAGGATCTAATAATTTCCCAAGGGTTGAGAAAGTTCTTCCATATATTGAATGTGAATGTGCTGCAGCATTTACATCTGGTCTAGCTTTATGCAATCTTGAATGGATTGCAAAAGCTGCAACATTTACATCTTTATCACCTTGGACTACTTTCCCATCATGATTAACTAATAAAAGATCTGATACTGAAATTTGTGAGAAGTGTACACCAAGAGGATTTACCCAAAAATGATCTTTAAATTCTGGATCTCTATAGGTTATATGGCCTGCTACACCTTCATTGAAACCAAAATAATCAAAAAGCCTAAAACCTGCTGCTAATTTTTCTAATTGGTTTCTCCTTTCTTCTGCTGGATTAGCAAATTCCTGAAAAACGAGACCTTTTTCCTTAATAGGTAGTTTTCCATCTGTAGTATCTATCTTTATGGGTGCAACATTTGACATAGTTTTTATACTCCTAACCTCAATAATGTTAAAATAGCTTATCAAAATATGAAGTAAATATGAAATATAGAATTGAGAAAGACAGTCTTGGTGAAATTAAAGTGCCTGCAAAAGCATTATGGGGAGCTCAAACACAACGAGCTGTAAATAATTTCCCAATTAGTGGGATTAAGATGGATTTTCCTTTTACTAAATCATTTATATCTTCTTTGGGTTTAATAAAAGACGCTGCTGCAAAAACAAATTTACGCCTTAAACTTATATCATCTAAAAAAGCTAAAGCTATTTCAAAGGCAGCCAAAGAAGTATGGCAGGAAAAACATCATCATGAATTTCCTATTGATGTATTTCAAACTGGATCTGGCACAAGCTCAAATATGAATGCAAATGAAGTTATCGGAAATTTAGCAACTAAATATGCAAAAGTAATGGTTAGCCCAAATGATGATGTAAATATGAGTCAAAGCAGCAATGATGTAATACCTACTGCAATTAAAATAAGTGCTCATATGGACTTAACAAAAAAATTAATGCCAGCATTGAATGAATTAATTAAAACAATTGAAAAAAAAGCTGATTCAGTAAAAGGAATCATCAAGACAGGGCGAACCCATTTGATGGATGCTATGCCAATAGATTTCTCAGAAGAATTAAGAGCATGGTCTGGCCAATTAAACTCTTCTAAAGAAATGTTGAATATTTTAGAAAAGAAATTTCTTGAATTACCTCAAGGAGGAACAGCAGTTGGAAGTGGAATAAATGCCCATAAACAATTTTCTAAATATTTTGCACAGGAGATAACAAAACTTACAGGTAATAAGTGTAAATATATTCCAAGTAAAAATTTTTATCATGAATTAAGTGCGCAAGATTGTTCAGTTCAATTATCTGGAGAGTTAAAAAATTTAGCAGTCATACTTACAAAAATCTCAAATGATTTAAGATGGATGAATAGTGGACCATTGGCTGGTTTGTCTGAGATAGAGCTTAAAGCTTTACAACCAGGAAGCAGCATAATGCCAGGAAAGGTAAATCCAGTTATTCCTGAGGCTGTTGCAATGGCTTCTGCTGATGTAATAGGTAATGATGTTTCAATCACTGTTGCTGCTCAATCAGGTAATTTTCAGTTAAATGTAATGTTGCCTGTTATAGCTTATAACTTGCTTAAGAGTATTAATCTTCTATCAGGTTCCATGGAGGCCTTATCAAAAAAAGCAATAAAAACCTTTAAGGTTAATAAAAAAAATCTTGATGTTTCATTATCTAGAAATCCTATTTTAGTCACTGCTCTAAATCCAATTATAGGATATGAAAAAGCTTCAGAGATTGCTAAGAAGGCTTATAAAGAAAATAGATCTATAGTTGAGGTAGCATCTGAAGAAACTAATATACCAAAATCAAAATTAAAAAAATTACTTGATCCTTCAAAATTAGCTAAAGGTGGAAAATAAAATTGACCACTGAATTATCTCAAAGTAAATGTGAGGCATGTAATATTGATGCTCCAACTCTTAGTGATGATGAAATAAGTGAACTTCAAGTTCAAATTCCATCTTGGGAAGTTATTTCTGATGAAGGTATAAATAGATTAATTTGCTCATTTGCATTCACAAATTATGAAGACTCTTTAGCATTCACAAATAAAGTAGCGCAATTAGCAGAAGCAGAAGATCATCATCCTGAAATTATTCTAGAATGGGGCAAGGTTACTGTTTCTTGGTGGTCTCATAAAATAAAAGGATTACATAAGAATGATTTCATATGCGCCTCAAAAACTGATAATTTATTTAAAAACAATTGAAAAAAATTACTTTAATTTATTCTGGCGGTTCAGATTCTTATACCCTTTTAAATTATGCTTTATCAAAAGATTTTAATGTTGATTGTTTAACATTTACGTATGGTCAAAAACATAACAAAGAAATAGATTTTGCTTCCAGTGCTTGTAAAGAGCTCAATGTAAAACATTCTATAATTGATATTGGGGATAACTCTGAGATTGTCTTTGGCAATTCTTCACTAACATCTGTAGAGAGCAAAATACCACATGGTAGTTATAAAGAAGAAACCATGCAGTCAACAATAGTTCCAAATAGAAATATGATTTTTATTTCATATGCTACCGCATACTCGATTTCAAACAATATTCAAGAAGTTTGGTATGGAGCTCATGCGGGTGATCATTTTATATATCCAGATTGTAGACCAGAATTTTTAAATGCAATGAATGTTGCCGCTGGGCTTTGCGACTCAGCAAAAATAAAAATAGAGGCTCCTTTTATTAGTTATACGAAAGGAGAAATAATTAAAATAGGATTGGATTTAAATTTAGATTATTCTAAAGCATGGACCTGTTATGAAGGAAAACAAAATCCATGCGGTAAATGTGGGTCTTGTGTTGAGAGGGCTGAAGCTTTTTCAGATAATAATGCGATAGATCCTTTAATTTAAAATGTATTCAATAAAAGAAATATATAAAACTATTCAAGGCGAAGGCGCCCAAAGTGGACAATCTGCTGTATTTGTTCGATTTAGTGGTTGCAACCTATGGTCAGGAAAAGAAAAACATAGAGATGATGCTGTTTGTAAATTTTGTGATACAGACTTTGTAGGCACTGATGGCGTAAATGGAGGAAAATATTCTATAGAAACTTTAATCACTAAAATACAAGAATTATGGGATTCAGAAGAGGAAGCTTATGTTGTCTTTACTGGAGGAGAACCAATGCTTCAACTAGATCAAAAGCTAATTAGTGCATGTAAAAAAGTTAATTTTATAACTGCTATTGAGACAAATGGAACAATCAAAATTGATTTTGATATTGATTGGATATGCGTTTCTCCAAAAGCTGGGAGCGAACTCTTAGTTAATAAAGGAAATGAATTAAAAGTTGTGTATCCTCAAGATGAATTTGACCTAAAGTCTTTTGAAACATTAAATTTTGATCATTTCTTTTTACAGCCTATGGATTCTGAAGATAAGATAAATAATACAGAAAATGCTATTAAGTTCTGCCTTAAAAACCCTAAATGGAAGTTAAGCATTCAACAACATAAAATTTTGGGGATTGATTAGAGTGCTTTTTTTTCTTTTTCCCTTTGGTTATAATCTGACATGGACAAAGTAAAATCAAAAGCGTTCACATTCGATGACGTGCTTCTCTTACCTCGTTATAGCGACTTTGTGCCTAGCGAGGCAGACACAGAAACAAGACTTACTAAAAGTATTAAAATAAAAATGCCTTTAATTTCTGCTGCGATGGATACGGTAACAGAATCAAGGATGGCTATTGCCTTAGCTGAAGCTGGTGGGCTAGGAATAATTCATAAAAATAATTCTATTGAAGAGCAAGCTGCTATTGTAAAAGCTGTTAAAAAGCATGAAAGTGGTGTAGTTAGAGATCCAACTACAATTCGATCTTCAAAAACAATAGGCGAATTAAAACAATTAACCGCTGAATTAAGCATTTCTGGAATGCCAGTGGTTGATGATGGGGATTTAAAAGGCATTGTTACCAGTAGAGATTTTAGGTATGCAGATGATATGGATGCAGATGTAGCTTCAATTATGACTCCTTTAGATAAATTAGTTACTGTTAGCGAAGGTACAACTCAAGATGAAGTAAAAAAATTAATGTATGAGAATAGAATTGAAAAAATCTTAGTTTTAGACGAATTAAATCAATTAAGCGGTCTTGTTACCATGAAAGATATTGAAAAGTCAGCAGAACACCCGGATGCTACTAAAGATTCTTCTGGAAGGCTTAGAGTTGGTGCGGCATTAGGAACTGGTGCTGATACTATTGATAGAGCAAAAGCCCTTCAAGAAGCTGGTGTTGATGTCTTTGTGGTTGATAGCGCTCATGGCCATTCAAAAAACGTATTAGATATAGTAAAGCTTATTAAAAAAGAATTTAAAGATATTGAAGTAATTGGTGGAAATGTCGCCACACCAGAGGGAGCGTTAGAGTTAGTAAAGTCTGGAGTAGATGCAGTCAAGATTGGAATGGGGCCAGGATCAATATGTACCACGAGGATTATTGCAGGTATAGGTGTTCCACAGATAACAGCTATTATGGATATAAAAAATGCTTTAAAAGGAAAAGATGTAAGTATTATTGCTGATGGAGGGATAAGATTTTCTGGCGACATTGCTAAAGCAATTGCAGCTGGTGCTGATTCTGTAATGTTGGGAGGTCTTTTTGCAGGAACTGAAGAAGCTCCTGGTGAGGTAGAGCTATTTCAAGGAAGGAGTTTTAAAATTTATAGAGGCATGGGATCAATTGGTGCTATGACCGAAAGAGATGATGCAAATAGATATTCTCAAGAGGATGTTGAGCCTGATAAATTAGTTCCAGAAGGAATTGAAGGTAGAGTACCTTATAAAGGATGGGTTATTAGTGTAATTAATCAGTTAATAGGAGGATTAAGACAAAGCATGGGATATGTTGGATGTAAGACTATTCCAGAAATGCAAAAAGATAGTCAGTTTGTTGAAATTACAAATGCTGGGATGACTGAAAGTCATGTCCATGATGTCATGATTACTAAAGAGGCTCCAAACTACCAAAGAAGCTAATTAAATTATGAATAATCTATCTGTCAGCAATAAAACAATTGATACTATATTGGTATTAGATTTTGGTTCTCAATATACCCAATTAATTGCTAGAAGAATAAGAGAAAGTGATGTTTATTCTGAAATACTTCCATGGGATATTGCTGAAGAAAAGATTGAAAACTTAAAACCAAAGGGGATCATTCTTTCTGGGGGACCTAATTCAGTAACAGAAAGTTTTACACCCAGAATTCCTAAATGTATTTTTGATATGGGAGTGCCTATTTTAGGAATTTGTTATGGGATGCAAACTCTTGCAGAACAGATGGGAGGGCATGTTATCTCTGCAGATCAAAAAGAATTCGGTCATTCAGAATTAGAGGTAGTAAAAGATTCAGATTTATTTAAAGATTTAGATAGAAGAATTAACGTTTGGATGAGTCACGGAGATCAAGTTCAAGATTTACCAGATGATTTTGATTTAGTTGCATCTACATCAACAGCACCTATAGCTGCTATGGAGCACAAAAGTTTACCGATATACGCTATTCAATTTCATCCAGAGGTTACCCATACAGATCATGGTCATAAATTATTAGATAATTTTATCTTAAACATATGTCATGCTCATGCTGACTGGACAATGGATGGTTTAATTTCTCAAAGAATAGAAGAGATTAAATCAAGAGTTAAAGAAGACAAAGTTTTGCTAGGATTATCTGGTGGCGTAGATTCTTCAGTAACAGCTGCTTTGCTTAATAAAGCTATTGGTAAAAAATTAACATGTGTCTTTGTAGATAATGGCTTATTAAGAAAAGGGGAAGCAGACTCAGTCATGAAAACTTTTAAAAAAAATATGGATTTAAATGTTATTAAATCTGACAGTGAAGAAATATTCTTAAGGCATCTTAAAAATGTTAAAGATCCTGAACAAAAAAGAAAGATTATTGGTAGAACCTTTATAGATATTTTTGATGCAGAGGCAACCAAACTTAAAGACATTAAATTTTTAGCACAAGGAACTATTTATCCCGATGTAATAGAGTCCTCAGGATCAGAATCAAAAGATGCTAGGGTTATAAAATCTCATCATAATGTAGGAGGATTGCCTGATGAAATGAAATTAGACCTGGTCGAACCACTTAGAGATCTATTTAAAGATGAGGTAAGAAGAATGGGGTTAGAGCTGGATATCCCAAAAGAGATGATAGATAGACATCCTTTTCCTGGGCCAGGATTAGGGGTAAGGATAATAGGGGAAGTAACAAAAGAAAAAACTAAAGTTCTTCAAGAGGCTGATCATATTTTTATAGAGGAGCTTATTAAAGCTGATTTATATGACAAAGTGAGTCAAGCATTTGCAGTCCTATTACCAGTAAACTCTGTAGGCGTGGTTGGAGATGAAAGAAGATATGCCGAAGTAGTCAGCTTAAGGGCAGTTGAAACGGTAGATTTTATGACAGCAAGGTGGGCGCATTT
>CACDCN010000013.1 GCA_902551185.1 uncultured SAR86 cluster bacterium
ATCTCCCTCCTTTCACATTGAAACTGAATCTTCCAGGTTTATAACCTCTAGCTCTTGCTTCAACAGTTTTAGATAAAAGTTCTCTAATATAAGAAAATAAGCCTGTATAAGTTGCTGGATTTGATCTTGGAGTCCTTCCAATGGGTGATTGATCTATATTTATTACTTTATCTAGATGTTCAAGTCCTTCAATTTTATCGCACTTTATTTCTTTATTTAATTTAGACTTATTAAGAATGAAAGAGCTAATAGGCATAAGGGTTTGATTTATTAATGAGGATTTTCCTGAGCCTGACACACCTGTAATACATGTAAATAATCCAATAGGAATATTTACAGATATATTTTGAAGATTATTTTCAGAAGCATTAATAATTTTTATATTTTTATCAGATGGTTTTTTTCTCTTAGATGGAATTTGAATACTTTTTTCACCATTAAGATATTTAGCGGTAAGAGATTTTTTATTTTTAAGAATTGCATTAATATCTCCTTCCGCACATATTTCGCCACCATGTTTACCTGCCCCAGGGCCAATATCAATAATATGATCAGCTGATCTAATAGCTTCTTCGTCATGTTCAACAACTATGACAGTATTTCCCAAGTTCTTAAGATTTTTTAAAGTATTTATAAGTTTTGTATTATCTCTTTGATGTAAGCCTATCGAGGGCTCATCTAAGACATATGTTACTCCAACCAAACCTGAGCCAATTTGACTTGCAAGTCTAATTCTTTGTGCTTCTCCTCCAGATAATGTTTGAGCATTCCTATCTAAAGTAAGATAGCTAAGTCCGACGTCATCTAAAAAGGTTAGCCTATCTAAAATTTCTTTAATAATTTTCTCAGCAATTTCTTTTTTTGCTCCTTTTAAATTTATATCCATAAAGAATTCCAAAGCATCAATTATTTTCATACTTGTAATAGTATGTATTTGTATTTTATCTACGAATACATTTCTTGATTGAATATTTAATCTTGATCCATTGCATTCGTCACAGGAGCTTTCCGATATAAGTTTAGATAATTCATTTCTTACAAAATCTGAGTCTGTTTCTTTAAATCTTCTTTCAGTACTAGGAATTATCCCTTCGAATTTATGCTTTCTAACAATCTTACTTCCACTTCTAAATCTGTGAGAAAAATCTACTTTATCATCAGAACCCCATAAGATAATTTTCTTAATGTCTTTTGGGTGATCTTTCCATTTTGTCGTAAGGCTAAATTTATAATGCTCACTTAGGCATTTTAATTGATAGTAATAAAACCTATTTCGTCTTGTCCAACCCTTTATGGCTCCATTCGATATTGATACGTCTTCATCCTCAATTAATTTACTCTCACTAAAGTATTGAAAGACACCCAATCCATCGCATTTTTCGCATGCTCCATAAGGGTTGTTAAATGAAAACATCCTTGGTTCTAATTCAGGAATTGCATAACCGCATTTCGAGCATGAGAAGTTTGAAGAAAATAAATCTGTTTCAGAGTCATTAATTGAGATTTCTACCAAACCACCAGATAAATTTAGTGCGCTTTCTATAGATTCGGCTAATCTTGACCTATTTTTATCGCCTTCTTTTAAGATAAGTCGGTCTAGGATAACTGAAATGTCATGCTTTTTATTTTTCTCTAGCTCAGGAAATTCTTCTATTGGATAAATGACACCATTAACAATAACTCTGACATATCCATTTCTTTTAAGATCTTCATATGTCGATAAATGCTCACCTTTTTTACCTCTAATTATTGGCGATAAGACCATTACTTTTGTACCAAGCCTTGATTCAAGTATTTCATCACATATCTCAGATACTGTTTTAGCTTTGAGCTCTTCATTATGATCTGGACAGATTGGAGTACCAATTCTCGCAAATAAAAGTCTTAGATAATCATATATTTCAGTAACAGTTCCAACAGTAGATCTTGGGTTGTGTGAGGTTGCCTTCTGTTCAATTGATATTGCAGGTGACAGGCCTTCAATTTGATCTACATCAGGCTTATCCATCATGGATAAAAACTGTCTTGCATATGTTGATAAAGATTCTACATATCGCCTTTGACCTTCAGCATAAAGAGTATCAAAAGCTAATGAAGATTTACCAGAACCAGATAAACCTGTAATTAATACTATCTTATTTCTAGGTATTTCAAGATTAATATTCTTTAAATTATGCGTTCTTGCACCTTTGATAAAAATACTATCCATATGATATAAAAAATCCGTGATGAAAAAATTAAATTAGGTTAAACTTCTAACATATTATAAGAGGTAATTATGAGTAGAGGTGTAAATAAAGTAATTTTAGTTGGCAATTTAGGGCAAAAACCAGAAATGCGGTATACAGCAACCCAAACTGCTGTAGCAAACTTATCAATAGCTACAACAGAATCATGGAAAGATAAAGAAAGTGGAGAAAATAGAGACAAAACCGAATGGCATAGAGTTGTTTTTTTTGGAAATTTAGCAGAAATAGCAGAGAAGTATTTAGATAAAGGTTCTAGTGTATATGTTGAAGGGAAAATACAGACAAGAAAATGGCAAGATAAAGATGGCAATGATAGATGGACTACAGAAGTTTTAGGAAATCAATTAACAATGTTAGGTTCAAGAGGCACTCCAGAGCAATCTTCAGACACTAATAATTCTTCAGATACACCATTCCCAGAAGATGATAGTGGACCTGGATTAACTGACGACGACATACCTTTTTAATATTATATTTTGATTAAAGAATATAAAACTATCGTTTTAGATGAGATAGATTCAGTTGCTATCCTTAGATTAAATAGACCCGAAAAGTTAAATGCTTTTAATATGCAAATGTTTGAAGACATGCTTGATGCTATTGATTTTGTTAATAAAAATGATGACATTAGTTCTTTAGTTTTAACTGGCTCCGGTAGAGCTTTTTGTGCAGGAGCTGACCTATCAATGGGCGATAAAACTTTTGATAAGAATTTTGATACAAGATCAGACTTTGAATCTGATTATAGAAGAGATGCTGGCGGAATATTAACATTAAAAATATATAACTCTTTAAAACCAGTAATAGCTGCATGTAATGGAGATGCAGTTGGGGTAGGGGCTACAATGCAATTAGCTGCCGATATTCGCATCGCAGTAAAGAAATCAAGATTTGGTTTTGTATTTGCTAAAAGAGGGATTGTTCCTGATGGATGTGCTAGCTGGTTTCTTCCTAAAATTGTTGGTATCTCTCAAGCATTAGAATTATGTTATTCAGGGGATCTGATTGATGCTGAAGAAGCTTATAAAATTGGCCTAGTTAATTATTTGGTTGATGATGAAGAAGAACTAATTAAAAAATCAGTAAGTCTTTCCAAAAAATTTAGTGAATTAAGTGCTCCAGTTTCTGTTGCAATGACAAGACACATGTTATGGAGTCTTTCGGCTGAATCTAGTCCTGAGAATGCTCATATCATAGAAAGCAAGCTTATTGATTCTAGAGGAGTATCTGAGGATGCAAAAGAAGGAGTACTGTCATTTTTAGAAAAAAGAAAACCACATTTCAAAAATAAAATATCTTCTGATTTTCCTTCAATTTTTCCTTGGAGAAAATCTAAATTTAAAGATAACTAGTTCTTAATTATGTTATTTGAACCATATAAATTAAAAAATCTAAACCTTAGAAATAGAGTTGTGATGGCTCCAATGACAAGGAATCAATCACCAGGAGGAATACCAACTAATGAGGTTGTTGCATATTATTCTAGAAGAGCTAAAGCTGAGGTTGGGTTAATAATTACTGAAGGCATCGAGGTTAGTCATGAAGCTTCAAGTGCATACCCAAATGTTCCAAGGCTTGATACAAAAGAGGCTAGAGAAGGATGGAAGAGGGTTGTAAATGGAATTAAAGAAAATGGTGGTTCTGTTATTGCACAATTATGGCATTGCGGTGGCTTCAGAAAACTTGGGATGCAGCCTAATCCGGAAGTGCCTGGGCATACAGCTTCTGGGTTGGTAAAGCCAGGTAAAAAAGTTGCACATGAAATGACTTTAGAAGATATTAAGCAAACAATTAATGCTTATGCATCTGACGCAAAATATTGTGAGGAAATTGGATTTGATGGTGTAGAAATTCATGGGGCTCACGGTTATTTGATTGATAACTTTTTTTGGGAAGGTACAAACATTAGAGATGATAGTTATGGAGGCTCTATAGAAAAACGATCTCAATTTGTTTCTGAAATAATCCAAGCTGTAAGATCAAATATAAGCCAAGAATTTATAGTAGGGCTTAGATTTTCACAATGGAAGCAGCATGATTTTGAGGCTAAATTAGCTTATTCAACAGATGATTTAAAAAAGGTCTTATTATCTCCAGTTGAATCCGGATTAGATTATTTACATTCAAGCATGAGGCGCTTCTGGGAAAGCGAATTTGAGGGATCTCAAGAAAATTTAGCATATTGGACGAAGAAAATTTCTAATATACCAACGATAGGTGTTGGTAGTGTTGGCCTAGATTCTGATTTTATTGATATGACAGCCCCTTCTAAACCTGCAAGTATTGATAAGGCTATTGATGATATTTCAAAAGAAAAATATGATTTATTAGCAGTAGGCAGAGCTTTATTATCAGATCATGAATGGGTTTTAAAAATGAAAGAAGGTAGATTGAAAGATGTCATTCCTTACTCAAAAGAAGCTTTGTTGAAATTATATTAATATTTACTTATTACTAGGCTTGCATTAGTTCCACCAAAACCAAAGGAATTGCTTAAAATATTATTTAATTTTTTTTCTTGAGTTTCAGTAACAATATTCAAGCCTTTAGCTTCTTCGCATAAATTATTAATATTAATAGATGGCGCAACAAAATCTTCATTTATCATCATGGTTGAATATATTACTTCATGTGCACCAGTCGCCCCTAAAGAGTGACCTGTCATAGATTTAGTAGAACTAATTAAAGGTGAATCATCACGAAATACTTCCTTAATTGCATTTAATTCAGCTATATCACCAACAGGAGTGCTTGTGCCATGAGTGTTTATGTAATCAATTTTACATTTAGAGTTATCTATAGCTCCTTGCATACATCTTACAGCCCCTTCACCTGAAGGTGCGACCATATCGTATCCATCAGAGTTAGCAAAATAACCTGAAAGTTTGGCCAAAATATTTGCATTTCTTTTTTTTGCATGTTCTTCATCTTCTAAAATAACAATTCCAGAACCTCCAGATATAACAAAACCATCTCTATCAGAATCATATGGTCTAGAAGCTTTTGATGGAGATGAGTTAAAGTTTGAAGATAAAGCTCCCATAGCATCAAACAAAGCAGAAGAGGTCCAGTGTTCATCATCACTACCTCCAGCTATAACTATATCTTGTTGCCCACTTTTAATTAATTCAGCAGCATGACCAATACAATGTGCGCTAGTCGCACATGCAGAAGAAATGGAATAATTTATGCCTTTTAATTTAAGAGCCGTTGCTAGAATTGCTGATATAGAGCTAGACATACTCTTTGTCACTCCATACGGACCAATTCTTTTAGGACCTTTTTCGCGAGTAATATCACCATTTTGAACCATTACCCTTGTAGAGGCTCCACCTGATCCAGCCACGATACCTATCCTTGGAGAATCTAAATCTTTTTCTTCTAAATTTGCCATTTCTAATGCATCTAATGCTGCTAAATATGAATATCCGGCTGACTCGCCCATAAACCTTAATAGTTTTCTATCAATATGTTCAGATAAATCTATACTAATGGATCCTGATATACAGCTTCTAAAACCCATTTCAGAATATTTATTATTAAAGCAGATACCTGATTTGCCTTTTTGTAAACTTTCAAGCACATCTTTATAGCTATTGCCTATGCATGAATTAATACCTAAACCTGTTATAACTACATTTTTCATCAAAAACTACTTGGATCTTTAAATAAGCCAACTTTTAATTTCTCAGCACTATATATTTTTTTACCATCGACAAACATTTCGCCATCCGCCAATCCAACTATTGCTCCTCTATTAATAACTCTTTTAATATCTATTTTATAAATCACATTATTAGCACTTGGAAGAACCTGTCCAAAGAATTTAATATTATCTGCTCCTAAGGCTCTTCCTATGCCAGGTAGGCCTGTCCATAGAAGATAAAACCCTAACAATTGCCACATTGCATCTAAACCAAGACATCCTGGCATTACGGGGTCTTCTTTAAAGTGATACTTGAAGAACCATAAGTCAGGATTGATTTTTAGATTTGCTTCTATTGAGCCTTTTTTATAAATTCCAGAATGATCATCAATATTTGATATTTCATCAAACATAAGCATTAAATCAGAAGGCAGCCTTCCATCTCCTTCTTTGGTAAATAACTCACCATTTGAGCATGCTACCAATTCTTCTTTGGAGTATTTATTTTTAGGATTAAAACTCATTTCTTTCTATTAATGGCAATTTTTGCTAATTCTATCATTTCTTCTCTAATTTTAAGATTTCTAATTTTTTTTGCTGAATTTATTGATTTATTGAAATATTCTTTAGCTAAATTTTTAGTTTCTTCAATTCCACCTAAATTAGCAACTAGTTTAATTGTATTTTTTTGATTTAACTTTTTATTTCCCATCATTTTTTCTAATTCTTTTTTTTGATTTAAATTACTATTTTTATATGCATAGAAAAATGGATAAGTTACTTTACCTTCTCTTAAATCTTGAAAATTAGGCTTACCAATTTTGGATTCTATTGAGTAATCTAGTAGGTCATCTTTTATTTGAAATAGAATACCAAGATCTTTTGCACAATTTCTAATATTATTAATATATTTGTCATTAGCATTGATTAGAAGTGCACCTGTTTTCGCTGATGCCTCAAACAATCTACCTGTTTTGTAATAGCTTATTTTTTTAAGTTTATTTAAAGTTATCTCAAAATTATTCATAGCATCTAATTGGATTAATTCACCCTGTGAAATATCATTTGTTGCATTTGAAAGTTCTTTTAATATTTTTTTATTTCCAATATCTACCATATACATAAATGCTTTAGAGTATATATAGTCACCGATCAAGACCCCATGAGCATTAGTCCAAATATTATTTACAGATTCAATACCTCTTCTTGTTGGAGAATTGTCTACAACATCATCATGAACAAGTGTTGCCGTATGCAATAGTTCAATTATTGCAGCTAGTTTAATTCGATGATTCTTATTAATTTTTTTATTTTGAGAAGATGAGATAAGGTTCAATTTTGCACGTATTTTCTTACCTTTTGACTTAAAAACATGATCATAAAGATCTGAAATTGTCTTTTCTTTAACGAAATCTTTTTTTATTAAACTTTCAACAAGTCTTAATTCTTTTTTTAATGTTTTTTTTGTCTTCATTTTTACTGTTTAATGCATCAAAATATTATATAAGTATTGATAAATTACTCATTAAAGCGTATATTTTGCGGGCTTTAAAGGATTATATTATGTATGCAGTTATAGAAACAGGCGGAAAACAGCATAAAATTGAGAAAGGTATGGTTTTATCTATAGATCTTTTAAAAGAAGACGTGGGTAAGAAGATTACTTTTGATAATGTTTTATTGTTTGTTGACGGTGAAAAAGTAGAGGTTGGACAACCTTACTTATCTAATGTGAAAGTTACTGCTGAAATTAAAGATGTTGTTAAATCAGATAAGATTTCAATATTACGATTTAGAAGAAGAAAGCATAGTATGAGAAAAAAAGGACATAGAGCAAAACACACTCAAATAGAGATAAAGAATATAAAGTTAGAGAGTAAATAATGGCACATAAGAAAGCAGGTGGATCAAGTAAGAATGGAAGAGATTCCAATTCTAAAAGACTTGGAGTTAAACGTTTTGGGGGGCAGTCTGTCAAGGCAGGTGAAATTCTTATTCGTCAAAGAGGGACTAATACACACCCAGGTCTAAACGTTGGTATTGGCAAAGATGATACATTATTTGCAAAGTCAGCTGGCGTTGTTCAATTTACTTACAAAGGTCCTAAAAAAAGAAAAACGGCAAACGTTATTCCTCAATAACACAAATCAATGAATTTTATTGACGAGGCCTATCTCGAAATCAAGGCAGGAGATGGTGGTTCTGGGGCATCTAGCTTTAGGAGAGAAAAATATATTCCTTTTGGTG
Organism: uncultured SAR86 cluster bacterium; assembly: GCA_902551185.1. Classification (GTDB taxonomy): domain Bacteria; phylum Pseudomonadota; class Gammaproteobacteria; order Magnimaribacterales; family D2472; genus SAR86A. Next base: position 8,143 of record CACDCN010000013.1, read on the forward strand.
GGCCTGATGGAGGCGACGGAGGCAAAGGAGGGGATATATATATCAAAGTAAATACTAATCTTAATACTCTTGTAGATTTCCAAAATAAAAAATTATTTAATGCCAAGAATGGTCAACGAGGCGCTGGAAAAAATAAATTTGGTGCAGCTGGCGAGGATTTGATTATTACAGTTCCATTAGGAACAGTTATATATGATGACTTAACAGATGAAGAGCTTATCGATTGCAATGAGAAATCTGGTAGATATTTGATAGCAAAGGGTGGAGATGGCGGTTTAGGTAATGCAAAATTTAAATCAAGCACAAATCAGGCTCCTAGAAAGTGTACACCTGGTTTTGAGGGAGAGAAAAGGTCTATAAGGCTAGAGCTAAAATCTCTAGCAGATGTAGGTTTGGTTGGGTTTCCAAATGCTGGCAAATCTACTTTTTTAAATAAAGTTTCTTCAGCAAAACCAAAAATAGGAGATTATCCTTTTACTACTTTAAGGCCGCATCTTGGAACAATCAAAGGTCATGAATCAAGTTATGTTATTGCAGATATACCAGGCCTAATTGAGGGTGCATCTGATGGGGCTGGTCTCGGTATTAAGTTTTTAAAACATATATCCCGAACGGGTCTGTTACTTATTTTTATTGATTTATACTCCTCCGAAGATTTAGATCCTGTTAAACAAATTACTTTACTTAAAAAAGAATTAGATTCATTTAAAGATAATCTTACGCAAAAAGTTTCATGGATTATTTGCAATAAAATAGATTTAATTCAAGAAGATGATATTGAGTTGATTGAAAAAGAAATAAACACAAAACTAAATATACCAACAAAGGATATTTTCTTTATTTCAGCGGCAACAGGAAAGGGGACTAATAAACTCTTAAAGTCTTTAGAGACAGAAGTTTTATATAATAAGTCTGATTAACTTAATTCTTTAATAGCTTTTGCTAATCTACTTTTTGTTCTTGCAGCAGAATTTTTATGAATTACTTTTTTTGAAGCAGCAGTATCTATTACTTTCTGAGCCTTTTTAAATGATTCAGTTGCCTTAGATTTATCTTTGGTTTCAATACCTTCTCTAACAGCTTTAACAGCAGTCCTGACTACAGAACGCTGTGCATGTCTAAGCTTGTACTTATCAGAGTTTTGTCTAGCTCTTTTTATTGCTTGTTTTGAATTAGCCATAATTAAGATGCGTAGTTTAATTATCTATAGCCAATATGTCCATATTTAATAACATTTATATTATCTCTATTGGTGGAGGCGGCGGGAATTGAACCCGCGTCCGTTAATCCTTCAGCCTAACTTCTACATGCATAGCTCATTCTATTATTTTTAACTTTTATTACCCGAAGAGCAGGGCATAAAAGCTAGCTTGATTTAGTTTTACCAAACTATATCCAAGCAATATAGCTTGGCTAGACTGTGTGTTTAACCGATGCTTCAAACCACAGTCAATTCTTGCATCGGTTAGCATTAAGCTGCTAAAGCGTAGTTGTCGTTATTTGCAACTATTTTTTTTGTAGCATGTTTTACAAGAATTACTACAATCTTGGCATGCGCTTCGGAGTCCAGTAGAAACGTCGAACCCTATTCGCCCCCATAAGGAAAGGCATTATACATGAATATTTTTTTTGATTCGATTAAGAGAATTTTCTTGAATTCTTAAGAATTCTGCCCTGATCACGCTCCCAATCTCTTTTTTTGATATCCTCTCTTTGATCTCTATGTTTTTTGCCTTTACCCATTGCAATATCACATTTTATAAGATTATCTTTCCAATATATTTTAGTTAGAACACAAGTAAGACCTTTTTCTCCTTTTAACCTTTCTATTTTATCAATTTCTTTTTTATTAAGTAAAAGCTTTCTTGATTTTGTTGTATCAACATTTTCTTGTTGAAGAGATGCAGGACTGTCTATTTTCACACCTATTAACCATGCTTCACCTTTTCTTATGTTTACATATGAATTTTTAACATCAACTTTTGATTCTCTTAGTGATTTAACTTCCCATCCCTCTAAAACAATACCAGCTTGAAAAGATTCATCTAATTTATAGTTTCTTGAAGCATTTTTATTCTTTACAATTAATGCAGTTTTTTCTTTTGGCATACTTTATTATGTATTTTGAAATACTAAGTGCAATAATTTTTTAAAATAAATTGAATATCACAAATATAAAATCTACTTATGGCTATATTGGTTTTATTCCTTTTGCAGTTTTCTCATTAGTGCCATGGATAATTGGTGGAGATGTAGCTAAGACATTAATTATTTTTCAGATTGGGTACGGCTCAATAATTATTACTTTCTTAGGAGGCATTCCTTGGGGGTGGAAAGATGAAGAAAAAAACCAGAAATTTAATCTTTCCATAGGAATACTTTTTAGTTTATTCGGTTGTTTAATTTTGTCATTAACTTATTTTGATAAAATTTTAGTAGCTTTACTTTTTTCAATTTGCAGTTTTTATTTTTTCTATATTTTTGAGAAATCTACAGAAGAATTTAAATTAAAAGATGATGATTATAAGAGATTTAGAAAAATTCTTACTTTACTAGTATGCATAAGTTTTTTAATATCTTCATGGTATTGGATAAATCCATACAGTAGCCCATATTTATAGAAATTAATTATGCAAAAGATACTTAAATCGCAAGGCACATGGATAGGCAAATGGACATTCGTTCTTGCTGCTACAGGATCAGCTGTTGGTCTTGGAAATATTTGGGGGTTTCCCTATAAGGCTGGTACAGAAGGCGGGGCTGCTTTCGTTCTTATTTATTTACTATGTATTGTCGTAATAGGTGTCCCGATTATGATTAGTGAGATATTAATTGGTAGGCGCTCTGGCAATAGTCCTATTAATGCTATGAAAAGATCTGCAATCGATTCAGGAAATTCACCAATGTGGCAATTAGTTGGATGGACAGGTATTTTTGCTGGAGTATTAATTCTTTCTTTTTATAGCGTAATTGCAGGTATATGTTTAAATTATATTTTTATTTCAGCATTTCCTAATGAGTTAATTTCTGCTTCTGAACAATTTGGAGCAGTCATCTCATCTCCAGCTAATCTTTTATTTTGGCATACAGTATTTATGTTTTTAACAATGTTGATTGTATCCGCTGGTGTGAAAGATGGTATAGGAAGAATGGTAAAGATTTTAATGCCAATGTTAGGCTTCTTACTTATATTTATGGTGATTTATGCCATGATAAATGGTGCTTTTGTGAGAGCTTTATCTTTTTTATTTGCTCCAGATTTTTCTAATATTGGGACAGATACATTTTTAAGTGCTATGGGTCAGGCTTTTTTTAGTCTTAGCTTAGGTATGGGATCAATAATGGCATATGGTGCTTATATGCCCAAGGAACAGGAAATTGTATCGACCTCCTTTAGCGTTGGATCTTTAGATACTCTTATAGCAATACTTGCAGGCTTAGCTATTTTTCCAATAATATTTGCATTTAATCTAGAGCCGGGAAGTGGGCCTGGCCTTGTTTTTGTTTCTTTATTATCCGCCTTTAATCAAATGGATTTTGGGCAATTAATAGGACCTTTATTTTTTATTCTATTGTCTATTGCTGCATTAAGCTCTTCAATTTCGATTTTAGAACCTGGTGTAGCATATTTAGCTGAAGAGGGATTTTTATCTAGAAAGAAGTCTGCTGTATTCATATCATTATTATGTTGGATTATTGGAATCGGAACAGCCTTAGGATTTAATATCTTTGCAGATAATAATGGAGACAATCCTTTCCTTAGCAATATGGAGTTAATTTCTGTACAAATACTTCAACCCTTTGGAGGAATGATGATCGCAATTTTTGTTGGGTGGTTCATGGATGAAGCCTTAATTAAGAATGAGATAACCAACAAATACCCAATATTCTATAAATTATGGAGATTTTTTATAAAGTTTATTGCTCCATTAAGCGTAGCATTTATATTTATATCTCAACTTATATAAAGTGATTAGGAATTTTGAGCTTTCTCAATTATTAAAATTAGAGGGTCAATTAGTATTTAATGAGATTGCTAATTTTGAAAATTATGTAAATTTTATTCCTGGATGCTCTAAGGCAAGGTTACGCGAAAAAAATGAGGATTATGAAATTGGAGAATTAGAATTTGATTTTTTATTAAGGCAATACTCAATTAAATCAAAAAATATAATATCTGATAAAGATATCAAAATCGAACAAATCGATGGACCTTTTGAAACCTTTGAAGGGCATTGGAGTGTGCATACAAAAGGAGACCAATTATGCGAGGTTGTATTTAGAGCAAAATTTAAACTCCCATTTTTAATAGACAATCTAGTACCAGATAGTGTTATTGAAAAATTTTGTGAAGCTGCTCTTAAATCTTTTCTAGAAAGAGTAAACAAAAAAGGTTAGTTGGATTCTTTCATATCCTCAATAACCCAACTTTCTACCAAACCATCTCCATTAAAGAACACAGATAATTTACTTTCACTCAGCAAATCACTACCCACCCTTATGGAATAATAATAATCCCATCTAGAGGAATGAAATGGATCTTTTATTAATGCAGTTCCGAATATGAATTGAACCTGTTCTTTGGTTAAGCCTTCTGATAATTTTTCTAAGTCTTCTTCTTCAAATATGTTTCCTTGAAGAATGGGCACTTTATAGGGACTTATTGAGGAGCATGATGAGATGCATAAAATTACAATAAATGATAAAAATGCCTTAGTAAGGTTTATTTTAAAGGGTTGTCTCATATTTAATTTTTATTATACTGCCTTATATATTTAAAGTCGCTAACGTATAAAATATTATTTAGCTCAACCATGTATAATTAAAAGTATGAATAAACAGAATATGGAATTACAAAAAGCAGGTTTAAAGGCTACTTTACCTAGGATAAAGATTATGGAGATTCTTGCCTCAACTGCTATCCAAGAAGAAGCACACTTTAGCGCAGAAGATATTTATAAAGAACTATTAAATAAGGGTGAAAACATTGGTTTAGCCTCAGTCTATAGAGTATTAACTCAGTTTGAATCAGCAGGGATGGTAAAAAAACATCATTTTGAAGGTAGTCATGCTGTATATGAGGTTATTGAAGAAAACCATGAGCATATGGTTGATGTAGAAACTGGAAAAGTTCTTGAGTTTCAGGATTCTGATCTTATAGATAGACTAAATAAGATTGCGAATGATAGCGGCTATCAATTAGTTGACCATAATCTTGTGCTACATGTAAAAAAATTAGATTAGTAAATTTACCCTTGAACTGAAACTTTAAATCCCAATATATTCAATATTGGAATTAAATATGAATAAAAAAGATAAATCAATTAAAGATGATAATGATGTTTTATCAGAAGAATCTTTGAATGGAAAAGAAAAAGATTTAGAAAACAACAATGATGTCAAAGAAGAGACCGATGAAAATGTCGGAACTCCAACTTATGAAGAATTATTCGATCAAAATGAAGAGTTAGAGAAATCCTTATTAAGGGCTAATGCTGATCTAGATAATGCATTAAAAAGAACCTTTTCTGAGGTAGAAAAAGCTCATAAATATGGGATAGAAAAATTGCTTATAGAATTATTGCCAATAATTGATAATTTAGAAAGTGCAATAAGCAATTTATCTGAAAATGTAACTAAAGAAGATAAAGAAGGCATTGAATTAACATTAAAATCTTTTGAATCTACTCTTGATAAATTCGGATTGGTACCCATTTATCCTGATAATGAGGAATTTAATCCTGAAAAGCATGAAGCTGTTTCTATGGAAGAAGATGATAAGAAAAAAGATGGATATATTGGAAAAGTATTTCAAAGGGGTTGGGAACTTCACTCTAGGGTATTAAGGCCAGCTAGAGTAACAGTAATTAAAAATTAGAGGAAAAAATGTCAAAAATTATAGGAATTGATTTAGGTACTACAAATAGCTGTGTTGCTGTTGTAGAAGGTCAACAACACAAAGTAATTGAGAATTCTGAAGGGGCAAGAACAACTCCATCAGTTATTGCATATACTGATAATGATGAAGTATTGGTCGGACTTCCTGCTAAAAGACAAGCAGTAACCAATCCAGAAAACACACTTTATGCAATAAAAAGACTTATAGGCAGAACCTTTGATGATGAAGTTGTGAGTAAAGATGCAGATATGGTTCCGTACAAGATTATAAAAGCTGACAATGGTGATGCTTGGGTTGAGGCATCTAAGAAACAACTTGCCCCACCACAGGTAGCTGCAGAAATTTTAAAGAAAATGAAAAAAACTGCAGAAGATTATCTAGGGCATGAAGTGAAAGAGGCTGTAATAACTGTCCCAGCATATTTTAATGATTCACAAAGACAGGCAACCAAAGATGCTGGAAAGATTGCAGGTCTAGATGTTAAGAGAATTATAAATGAACCAACTGCAGCAGCCTTGGCGTATGGATTAGATAAAAATAAAGGGGATTCTACAATTGCTGTATACGATCTAGGAGGTGGAACGTTTGATATCTCTATTATTGAAATTTCTGATGTTGAAGGAGAACATCAGTTTGAGGTTTTATCTACTAATGGCGATACTTTTCTTGGCGGAGAAGATTTTGATTTAAGATTGATTGATTATTTTGTTGATAAATTTAAAGAAGAGTCTGGGTTTGATCTTAAGAGCGATCCATTAGCTCTTCAAAGATTAAAAGAAGCAGCAGAAAAAGCTAAAATTGAACTTTCCTCATCAGACCAAACAGAAGTAAATCTTCCATATATCACGGCTGATAGCTCAGGCCCAAAACATTTTGTTCACAAAATTACTAGAGCAAAGCTTGAATCATTGGTTGAGGATTTGGTAGATAAAAGTTTAGAACCACTTAAATTAGCCTTAAAGGACGCAAAGCTTAAAAAGACTGATATTAACGAAATACTTCTTGTTGGTGGTCAAACAAGAATGCCATTAGTCCAAAAGAAAGTTGCAGAATTTTTTGGGAAAGATCCAAAAAAAGATTTAAACCCAGACGAAGCTGTGGCTGTTGGAGCAGCAATTCAGGGATCAGTTCTATCAGGCGATACAACCGATGTTTTATTACTAGATGTAACGCCTTTAACTTTGGGTATTGAGACTCTAGGCGGAGTTGCAACATCCTTAATTGAAAAAAATACAACTATCCCAACTCAAAAGTCTCAAATTTTTTCTACAGCTGAGGATAATCAAACTGCAGTTACGGTTCATGTCATCCAAGGAGAAAGAACCCAAGCGGCACAAAATAAATCTTTAGGTCAATTTAATCTTACAGACATACCAGCTGCTTCAAGAGGAGTTCCTCAAATTGAAGTATCTTTTGATTTAGATGCAAACGGCATATTAAATGTTTCTGCTAAAGACAAGAATACTGGTAAAGAGCAATCAATTGTTATTAAGGCTTCAAGTGGACTATCAGATGAAGATATAGAAAAAATGGTCAAAGATGCTGAAGCTAATGCTGAAGATGATAAAAAATTTGAAGAACTTGTAAAAACAAAAAATAATGCAGATATGCTAGTTCATGCAACAAGAAAAACTATTGAAGAATCAGAAGATAAATTATCAGATGATGAGAAAAAACAAGTAGAGGATGCTGTTGTATCTTTAGAAGAATCAATATCGTCAGAGGACTTAGAGGCTATAGAGTCAGCAACCAAGAACTTAAATGATGTTCTAACACCACTAACTCAAAAATTATACAAACAAGAAAGTCCTGAAGGTCAAGAAGACGCAGATTCAGGATCAGAAGATGTTTCTGATAATACTGTAGATGCTGAGTTTGAAGAAGTTAAAGAAGAAGAAAAAGAAGAAGAAGAAAAATAGAATAATATAATGCCAAAGAGAGACTATTATGAAACTCTTGAAGTCTCTCGAGGCGCTTCAGAAAAAGAATTAAAAAAAGCCTTCAAAAAGAAGGCAATGAAATATCATCCTGATAGAAATCCTGATAATCCTGAAGCAGCAGAGAAGTTTAAAGAAGCTGCAGAGGCTTATGACATTCTTTCTGATCCACAAAAGAAATCAGCATATGATCAATTTGGTCATTCTGGAGTAGAGGGCATGGGCGGAGGCCCTAATTTTAATGACATAAATATTAATGATATTTTTGGCGATATTTTTGGTGATGTTTTTGGAACTCGATCACAATCTAGACGCCAAAGAAGAGGGTCAGATCTTCAATATAATATTGAGCTATCTCTTAAAGAAGCAGTTCTTGGTACTCAAAAAAAAATAAAAATACCTTCGGATAGGGAGTGCCCTGATTGTCATGGTACTGGTGCCGCAAAAGGATCTAGCCCCGTAACATGTATGAACTGTAATGGAACTGGCCAAGTTAGAATGCAACAAGGTTTCTTTTCTATTCAACAAACTTGTTCAGTATGTTCTGGAACTGGCCAAGTGATTAAAGATAAATGTAAGACTTGCGGAGGAGTTGGGGCTATCAAAGAGAATAAGACACTTTCAGTAAATATTCCTTCAGGAGTAGATAATGGAGATAAAGTAAGGTTATCTGGAGAAGGAGAATGGATGAAGGGAGGGCAATCAGGAGATCTGTATGTAGCTATAAGGGTAGTGAAAAATTCTATTTTTGAAAGAGATGGCAGGCATTTATATATAGAAGCACCAATACCATTTGATATATCAGTAATTGGCGGATCTATTAAAATTCCTACACTTGAAAAGAACATATCATTAAAAATACCTCCGAATACACAAACAGGAAAAGTTTTCAGGATTAAAGGTAAAGGCGCATCGATTGTAAGAGATAGAAGAAGGGGAGATATTTTGTGTCGAGTAGTTGTTGAAACCCCCTCTAATTTAGATAAAAAACAAATTCAATTATTACAGGAATTAAATAATTCTCTAAATCAATCTAAGAATTATCCAGGAACTGATACATTCCTAAAAGCAATCTCTAAAATTAAAGATTAATAATGTTAAAGATATTTATTAATGGAGAGTCAGGGAAAATGGGCACATCTATCATTAATTTAATTGATGATGATGATACCTTGATTAAAGTAGAAAAAGGAGATCTTATAACAGCAGATGTTGTTATAGATTTTTCACATCCGAATTCAACTCTAAAAATATTACAAGATTGCCTAGAAAATAAGAAACCTTTAGTAATAGGTACCACAGGATTAAAAAATAACCATATAAAAGAGATTGAAAAAGCTGCTAAAATGATACCAATCCTAATAGCCTCAAATATGAGCAAAGGAATAATAAACTTAAAAAAATCATTAAAAGACTATATAAGTAATAATTCAGAATCAATGGATTGCATAATTGAAGAAGTTCATCACATAGAAAAAATAGATTCTCCTTCAGGGACAGCTATAGAATTAAAAGATCATATACTTTCTATTGATAATAAAAAGAATATTAACTCTATAGAAATAACATCAAAAAGAATAAAAGATGTGTTTGGTGTCCATAAAGTTTTATTTATCAAAAAAGATGAAGTACGAGAATTTATGCATGAAGCCTTATCTAGGGATGTTTTTTCATTTGGAGCATTATATGCCGCTAAACAGATTAGCAAACTTGATCCAAGAATCTATAGATTCAAAGATATTTAAAATTTTAAAAAAATCTTTATAAAACCATAATTTTTCTATAGAATACTCAAACTTTTAACACGAAGATTCTATTGTTATAAAGTTGGGGTGCTTTTTATAGTCAGCTTTATTATGAATCGGAGAATAACCCCAAAGGAGAATTAAATTGAGTATAGTATCAATACAAGACCTGCTTCAAGCAGGCGTTCATTTCGGTCATCAACAAAGGTTCTGGAATCCAAAAATGGAACACTTCATATATGACACTAGAAAAAAAATTAGTATTATTAATTTAGAATTAACACAAGAGCAACTTAATGCAGCTGCATCAAAGGTTGAAGACATTTGTTCTAAAGGAAATAAGATTTTATTTGTTGGTACAAAGAGATCTGCAAGCAAAACCATAAAAGAAGAGGCTTCTAGAATTGGATCGCCTTATGTTGACAAAAGGTGGTTAGGGGGAACTCTAACAAACTGGAAAACCATAAGAGGATCAATTAGGAGATTATTAGATATTGAGGAAATGATTTCAACTGGAAGAATAGATAAGCTTATTAAAAAGGAAGCTGTTGAGATCCAAAAAGAATATTCAAAACTTCAAGCTAGTGTCGGTGGTATTAAGGACATGAAAGGTCTTCCCGATGCTCTTTTTGTTGTCGATGTTAAATATGAAAAAATTGCTGTGCTTGAGGCTTTAAAAATGGGCATCCCTATAATTGCTTTAGTTGATACTAATTCAGATCCTGATGGTATTGATATGATAATTCCAGGTAATGATGATGCAATAAGATCAATAAGATTGGTAACTAAAGTAATTGCGGATGCTTGTGCTAGAGGTATAGAATCTGCAAAAGGCTTTGTACCTCCCTCAGACGCTCCAGTTATCAAGAAATCTAAAAAAGAAGAAGTAGCAAAAGAAGATGCAAGCAAATCATTTGATAATAAAACACTAGAAGAAACCGAGATCAAAGATGTTGATATTTCAGCTGATGAAACCGAAACTAATACTACACAAGACGAACTTTCAAGTGAGAACAAAGAGGAAGAATGAGTATGGAGATTAAGGCATCGCAAGTAAAAGAATTAAGAGATATGACAGGCGTTGCAATGATGGATTGTAAGAAAGCGCTTGTAGACTGTGAAGGAGATATTGAGAAAGCATTAGATTTATTAAGATCTAATAGTGCTTTAAAAGCTGAAAAAAAATCATCGCGAGTTGCGGCGGATGGAATACTGGTTTCTATTAAAACAAATGATTATGCAACTATTTTAGAAATTAACTCAGAAACTGATTTTGCTGCCAAAGACTCAAACTTCTTAGATTTTGCAGAAAAGGTAAAACAATATATTTCTAATAATAAAATCACTGAAATTTCTTCATTTAATGAGTCTGAAATAGAAGAGGCTAGAAAATCATTAGTTCAAACAATTGGAGAGAATATTCAATTAAGAAGAGTAAGTACAATTGATGTAGATTCAAATATGAAAGTTGGATTATATATTCATTCAGATTCGAAGTTAGGATCAATAGTTGCTATAGAAGGCGGTAGTGATGAGATGGCTAAAGATATAGCTATGCATGTAGCCGCATTTAATCCTATATGTTTATCTGCAGATAAAATTGATAAAGAGGTATTGGATAGAGAAAAAGCTATATATGAGAATCAAGCACAAGAATCAGGTAAGCCAAAAGAAATTATGGAAAAGATGGTGGAGGGTAAAGTTAAAAGGTTTTTAGGGGAGGTATCTCTCTTATCACAAGGTTTTGTAAAAGATCCTGAAATCACTATCCAAGATTATATTGGAAGTGAAAATGCAAATATTATATCTTTTACAAGACTCAGAGTAGGTGAGGGTATTGAGGTTGAAACAAAAGATTTTGCTGATGAGGTTGCTGAGCAATTAAAATAAATTATGCCTGAATTAGAACATAAAAGAATTTTACTTAAATTTAGCGGAGAATCTGTTGCTGGTAATGATGATCATGGTATAGACCCAAAAATCCTTGATGATATGGCTGCTTCTGTAAAATCTTGTAAAGATATTGGTGCTGAAATTGGTATTGTTATAGGTGGAGGAAATCTTTTCAGGGGTGAAAAGTTAAATGAAGCTGGCATGGATAGAGTGGCGGGTGACCATATGGGAATGCTGGCTACAGTAATGAATGGTATTGCATTAAGAGATTCCCTTGAAAGGACAGGAATAAAAACTAGAGTTATGTCAGCTATTTCAATGTCAGGCATTGTTGAGCATTATGATAGAAGGCTAGCTATACAGTTACTAAGTGATGGTTACGTTGTTATTTTTACCGCAGGAACTGGTAACCCATTTTTTACTACTGATACTGCAGGTTGTCTTAGGGCTATTGAAACTCAAGCAGAGCTAATGTTAAAAGCTACAAGAGTTGATGGTGTATATGATTCTGACCCTGAGTTAAATGCAGATGCAAAATTATTTGATACATTATCATTTGATGAAGCAATTACAAAAAATTTAAAAGTAATGGATGCAACCGCTTTAACATTAGCAAGAGACCATAAGCTGCCAATAAATGTTTTTAATGTAACAAAGTCAAACGCATTAAAAGATATTATATGTGGCGAAAAAGTAGGTACACTTATCTCATAGCATGGATAATTTAATAAAAGAAGTTTCAGAGAAGATGGACAAATCATTATCGGCTTTAAAGAATGCTTTTAATAAAATTAGAACCGGTAGGGCTAATCCGGCTTTATTAGATGATATTAAAGTAGACTATTATGGTAATCTGACACCTATCAATCAAACTTCAAATATAAGCGTTGAAGAAGGAAGGTCAATTGTAATTTCTCCTTGGGATAAAAATCTTATACCTGAAATTGAAAAAGCAATTTTAAGTTCAGATCTTGGACTTAACCCGAGCACAAGTTCAGATCTAATAAGGGTAACGATGCCAGCATTAACTGAAGAAACAAGACAAGATTATATCAAGCAAGCAAGAGCAGAAGCAGAAAATTCTAGAGTATCAATTAGAAATATAAGACGAGATGCAAATAATTCAGCAAAAGAAGAGCAACAAGCATCTGAGATTTCCGAAGATGAACTAAGAAGAATAGAAGATTTAATTCAAAAAGAAACAGATAAACATATTTCAATTATTGATACAGAACTTAAAAACAAAGAAGCTGACTTACTAGAAATCTAGAGAGCCATTATGGCTAATAAGAATACCAAAAAAAATAATTATCCTAAAAATGTTGGCATTATTATGGATGGTAATGGAAGATGGGCGCTTAAAAATTCATTAAAGATTAGCCAGGGCCATAAACAAGGGGTCGAAATTGTTAAAAAAATTGTAGAAGAATCAGTAAAACAAAATATTAAATCATTAACATTATATGCATTCAGTTCAGAGAATTGGAAACGACCTAAGGCTGAAATTAATGCTATAAAAAAACTAGTAATTGAGGCTATTAATGAGCAAGTTCCCGAATTAAAAGAGCAGAAGGTAAGTTTGAAATTTTTTGGACATCTTAATGATTTTGGTAAAAAAATTCTTCAAAAGATTGCTTATGCTGAAAATAAAACTAAATGTAAGTCTAGTAAATTAGATTTAAACATTGCATTAGGTTATGGGGGTCAACAAGATATTGTAGATGTTGTGAAAAATATATCGTCGATGGTGCTTTCTAAAGAAATAAAGATAGAAGATATTAATGAAAAGACTATTAATAAAAATTCTTCAGTACCTGTGGATGAAATCGATCTTCTTATTAGAACGGGTGGGGATAATAGAATAAGCAATTTTTTATTATTCCAGATAGCATATGCAGAGATAATGTTTGTTGATAAGTATTGGCCTGATTTTACGACCAATGATTATATGAAATGTTTAAATAATTTTAAAAAAGTGAGTAGAAGATTTGGAAGAAGGATATAAAACAAATCTATTAAAAAGAATAATTACTTCAATAGTAATAATTATTCCGATTGGTGTAATTCTCTTTTTTGATAATGCTTTAGGGTTCTATTTAACGATTTTTATAGTAAGTTTTTTTGCAATATTTGAATGGAATAAGGCTAATTTAGATAGACCTTACCTAGGATTTATTTTAATAGCTAATTTTGCATATTGGTCAACTTATCTATTTTCAAATGGTTTTTATCCCATACCAACAAATTTTTTATATGGAATTATAATTTTGAACACTGCACTTTTTGATACTTTTGCATACTTGGTTGGATCTAATATAGGTAAAACCTATATTGTAAAAAAAATTAGTCCAAACAAGACATTAGAAGGTTTAGTTGGTGGTATTTTTGCTTCAGGATCATTTGGTGCTGTGCTTGTAGTTCTTCCAATTGGATTTTTTGAACCTATCCATATTTTATATTTTGTTATCGGGGGTATTTCTGCTTTCTTTGGAGATTTATTAATGAGTTCAATTAAAAGGCAAAGCGGATCTAAAGACACTGGCTCTATTTTGCCAGGACATGGCGGTATTTTAGATAGACTCGACTCTCATCTTATCGCAACTCCGGTTATGGTATTGTTATTTCTGCTATGAAAAATATTCTTTTATTAGGAGCTACCGGAAGTATCGGGAAGAGCGTGCTAAGCGTTATTAATGAGAATCAATCAAAATTAAATCTTTTTGGCATTTCTTTAAATAATAATTTAAATACAGCAAACAAAATCATAGATGATTTTAATCCTTCCTTTATTCATATTGAAGATAAAGACACTTTTGATAATCAAAAAGCATCTAAAGAAATAATTTATTTGAATGGAGATGAGGAGTTAAAAGATCTTATAAATCATCAAGATGTAGATATTATTATTTCAGCCATATCAGGTTTTGCAGGACTTAAAGCTACTCACTTAGCGGCAAGCTCAGGAAAGAAAATCTTATTAGCAAATAAAGAAAGCATAGTAGCTGGAGGAGATTTAATCCTACCATTAGCAAAAGAGAATAATTCTGAAATTATTCCTATTGATAGTGAGCATAATGCAATCTTTCAATGTTTATCTGGTGAGAAAGGAGTAGATGATGTTCAGAGGGTAACAATTACAGCATCTGGAGGACCTTTTATAAACAAAAAACTTTCAGACTTAAAAAATGTTAGAAAAAGCGACGCACTAAATCATCCAAATTGGAAAATGGGTAGTAAAATCTCAATAGACTCGGCCACCTTAGTAAATAAATGCCTTGAGTTAATTGAAGCAAAATATTTATTTGATCTTAATGAGAAATATTTTGACCTAGTAGTTCATCCTCAAAGTATAATTCACTCAATAGTTACATATGTAGATGGTTCTAGTATATGTCAGTTAAGCAAGCCTGATATGAGAATTCCAATTGCACATGCATTATCTAATGAGAATAGACTAAATATAAATTTTGATTCTATAGATTTTACAAACCTTGAATTATCATTTCAGGAATTCCCTTCAGATAGAATGGTAATACAAGATATAGCTAGAGAGGTTTGTAATAATGGTGGGTTGCTTGGAACAATTTTTAATGCAGCAAATGAAATAGCTGTAGAAAATTTTCTAAATGAGCAAATAAACTTTGATGAAATTTATGAAGTGATTTATCGAACTTTTGATAAAAACAATATGTCTAATGATTTGTCTTTGGAATCAATTAATGAGGTTGACATGCTTACACGCATAGAGGCACAGAAGGTGGTAAAATCCATTGCTTAGGAAAAAGAATATATGGATATTTTAATATACTTATTAGCATTTGCAGTTTTATTGGGCGTCTTAGTGACAATCCATGAATTTGGTCATTTTATTGTTGCGCGGATGTGTAAAGTACATGTACAAAGGTTTTCTATAGGACTTGGACCAGTTTTTTATAGAAAATATGATAAACAGGGTACAGAATTTGCTCTCTCTGCAATTCCTTTAGGTGGATACGTATCTATGATCACGAATAAACTAATAGAGTTAGAACCCGAAATAAAGAATCAGTTGTCAGAGGAGCAATTACAGAACACATTTGATTCTAAGCCAAAATGGCAAAGGGCTTTTATTATGTTTGCAGGCCCTCTAGCAAATTTTTTATTATCAATATTTATTTTTACTTTAATATTTTTTAATACAATTGACCCTCAAACTATCCCTGTTATTAATGAAGTAAACAATAAGATTAATATTTCAAGTGAACTGACTTTTAAAGAAAATGACAAAATAATATCAATAAATAATACAGTTGTAAGAGATGCTAAAGATATCAATCTTGAACTTCTTTCTTATGCAGGCTTTTCAGGGGATCTAAACTTTTTAATCTCAAGATCAACCATTGAGGATCCAATCAACATCATAGTTAGCATTACAGATTTTTTACCAACATCTGAATCTCAAGAAAATCCAATAGAGTATTTAGGTTTAGATGTTATATATAAAATGCAGCCTATTATAGGTAATGTCTTGCAAGGAAGTTCTGCTGAAATTGCAAAATTAAAATCAAATGACAAGGTATTAAAAATAGGTAGTACAAATATTAATTTTGCCGATGATATTCGTTCTGTGGTATCAGAAAACCCAAATACAAATATGGAATTTAAAATAGACAGAAATGGTGAAATGCTATCCATACCTGTAAGCATTGGTTCTCAAATAGATTCAGATAAAACTATTGGAGTACTTGGCGTTTCATTTGGTACTTCAAGGACTTTGGCTCAATCCTTATCAAAAAGCATGTATGAAACTTACAACTTAAGTTTAAAAACTTTGCAGTTTATTGGAAAGATGCTATCTGGAAATATGGGCACTGAAAATTTAAGCGGCCCAATTGGAATTGCACAAATGGCAGGAAATACTGCCCAAGCAGGTCTTTTGCCATTTATGTATTTAATGGCATTGCTTAGCATTAGTCTTGCAGTTTTAAATTTGTTACCAATACCAGTGCTTGATGGTGGTCAGCTCACATTGTTGGGTATTGAAGCTATTAGAGGAAAACCACTTCCCGAAAAAGCAGAAAATATGATATATACAGGTGGAGCAGTTCTAGTTGTAATGTTAATGATTTTTGCAGTTTTTAATGATGTTTCGAGATTTTTTTAAGGTAAAAAAGTGAAAGGATTCAAATTAATTATACTTACTTTTTTATTAAGTTTTAATTTATCAGCTTTTGATGAATTTTTAGTAAGTGACATTCGGATTATAGGTTTACAAAGAGTATCAACAGGAAGTATTTTTAATGTTATCCCAATAAGTGTTGGCGACAGGATAGACCTTAGAAAATCTAATGATATTGTAAAATCCTTATTTGCAACAGAACAGTTTGATGATATTCAGATTGGAAAAGATGGAAATACCTTGATCATCACTGTTGAGGAAAGACCATCAATATCTGCTATAGATTTATCAGGTAATAAAGCTTTAAAAACAGAACAATTGATTGAGAGCTTGGATGGTGTTGGGGTTAAAGAAGGGGAAGTATATAAAAGGTCAACCCTTGAGAAAGTTAAATCAGAATTAGTTCGATCATATGCTTCAAATGGAAGATATGGCGCTAGTGTAGATATTGAAGAAATAAATAAACCCAGAAATAGAATAGAGATTAATATCGAAGTTGATGAAGGCAAAAGTGCAAAGATAGCTAAAATAAACATAACTGGCAATGAGATTTTTACTACCGAAGAGATTCTTAATGGATTTGAGTTATCTGAAGGATCATTTTTCTCATTCTTAAATAATGATAATCAATATTCACGTGAAAAATTAAAAGGTGATATTGAAACATTAGAATCTTACTATAGAGATAGAGGATACTTAAAATTTTCTATTGAATCTTCACAAATAAGCTTATCAAGAGATAAGAGATCTATTTTTATTACATTTAATGTTATTGAAGGGAAAAAATATACTATAAATGAAGTTGATGTTATTGGAGAAATTCCTTTTGAGGAAGAGGCCTATATAGATATTACAAATGCCCTAAAAGGGACTACATATTCTCAAGCAACCATAACAAGTATTGAAGAATTTTTTACAAGCATATTGGGTAATAGAGGTTATGCATTTGCTGAAGTAACAGGTAATACTGAAGTTGAAGATGATTCAAGCGAGGTAAAGTTAATATTTTTGGTTGAGCCTGGGAAGAAAACATATACAAGAAAAATACTCTTTACTGGCAATAATATTACTCAAGATTATGTTCTTAGAAGAGAAATGAGACAGTTCGAAGGAGCTTGGAGTTCAGATAATAGCATTGAAGCTGGAAAAGTAAGACTTGAGAGACTTGGATATTTTAAAGAAGTTAATGTTGAAACAATTCCTGTGCCAGGTACTGATGATCAGATTGATATTGTTTATAGTGTTGAAGAAGAAACGACAGGCAGCTTGGGCGGGAATATTGGGTATAGTGATTTTGGTTTAATGCTTGGATTTAATTTACAAGAACAAAATTTTCTTGGAACAGGCAATACTGTAGGTATTGGCATAAATAAAAATATTTATAGTGAAATGTATAATATTTCTTTCTTAGATCCTTTTGCAACCAAAGATGGAGTGAGTTTAGGTTATAACCTCTATTCCAGAGAAACCGATTATGGAGAATTTAAAGTTGCAAATTATCTATCAAATTCTTACGGTTTTGGACTTCAATTCGGATACCCAATCTCAGATGTTCAACGTTTAAATTTTGATATTACATATGATAATACTGATATTGATATAGGAACTCTTCCAGCCAGAGAGATATATGATTTTGTATCAGCTGAAGGCAATCTTTTCGAAACTTTGTCAGCAGGAGTGTCTTGGCAAAGGGTAACCTTAAATAGAGGACTATTTCCTACAGATGGTTCTTCAACAGCTTTAAGTTTAAGCGCGACAATACCTGGGAGTGATATAAATTATTATCGATTAAATCTTAGACAAAGATTTTACCAACCATTATCCTCTGAATTAGTATTTGGTTTCCAGGGTGAAATAGGTTATCTAGATGCATATGGCGATACAGAACAAACTCCTTTTTTCCAGAATTTTTATGCCGGTGGTCCAAGGTCTTTAAGGGGCTTTGAATCTAATACTCTGGGTCCTAGAAGTACAGATGCTCCATGTTATGAATTTAATTATGAGGAAGGCACTTGTCCAAATTTAGTAGATACAGATGGTGATGGTGTTGCAGATGAGCCATATTACAATCCATATGCTAATAATACTTCTAGATATAGAGATGCTCCAATAGGGGGTAATATCAAGATTGAAGGAAGTATGCAGTTAATTTTTAAATTACCATTTATTGAAGATCAAAGGTCTATGAGATCAGCCTTCTTTTTCGATTTTGGTAATGTTTTCTCTGATAACTGTAAAGATTATCAAATAAATTGCTATAAACCTTCTATAGAAGATTTACGTTATTCTTATGGAGTAGGCGTTACATGGATTACTGGTTTTGGCCCAATGAGTTTTGCAATATCACAACCAACTAATGCAGGCCCTCAAGAGAGGACAGAAGAATTCCAATTTACAGTAGGAAATGTTTTCTAGTTAATATAAAATGGTCAGATCTAATAAGAGGTAAGTATGAAACATATAATAAAACTTTATCTATTAACAATTTTATTTGTAGCTATTCCTGTTCTTGCGGTTGATGGCCTTGCGGTTATTGATATGAGAACAGCTGTGTTGTCTACTCAAGCTGCCGCTGATGCTTTTAAAGCTTTAGAGGAAGACGCTGATTATTCCTCTAATCTAGAAGAAGCTCAGTCATTACAAGCAGAAAGACAGGCAATAGCAGAAAAATTACAAAAAGAACTTGAGACCTTATCGCAACCTGAAATTGCTCAAATGCAAAAAGATATTCAAGAAAAAGGTAAAGATCTCGAGTTTCTTGCAGGTAAAATTCAACAAGCTCAAGAAGAGACTGCACAAAATGTTTTTGCAGATACTGGTCCAGCAATGCAAAAAATTATTGGTGAATTAATTACTGCTAAGCAAATTAAAGTATTATTGGCTAAAAATGAGACTATGTTATTTAGCGATCCTGCTCTAGATCTTACTGATGATGTTACATCAATGTTAGATGTTGCTGCTGTTGAGGGCGATTCAAAGTCTGAGTAGTGTCTAATCAGAAGAGCTTTAAATTAGAAGAATTAGCAAAATTAACTGATTCATTGGTTATCGGAGACCCTGAATGTGTGGTAGATAATTTATCTACTATCTCAAGCGCTTCAGAATCTTCAATAACTTTTCTAACTAATTCTAAATATAGCGGTAATCTAAAAAATTCTAAAGCTTGTGCTGTTCTAGTTGATGAGCACTATAAAGAAGATAAGAATTTCAACTATTTAAAATCTAA
Organism: uncultured SAR86 cluster bacterium; assembly: GCA_902551185.1. GTDB lineage: Bacteria > Pseudomonadota > Gammaproteobacteria > Magnimaribacterales > D2472 > SAR86A. The sequence goes on from CACDCN010000013.1 coordinate 28,001, forward strand.
AGATCCGTATTTAGCTTACGCAACTTTAAGCAAGTTATTTAAAGAAGAGTCAAATAATACATTTCCATTTGTTGATAAAAGTGCAGTCATTTCAGAGAATTCTGTAATAAGTAAAAATGTTTATATTGGTCCGCATGTTTACATAGGCCCAAATTGTGTTATTGAAGATAATGTAACTATTAATGCTAATTGTTCCATAGTAGAAAATGTCAGTATATCTTCAAATACAACAATCCATTATGGTTCTGTTCTTGGATCAGATGGTTTTGGTTTTGCTCCATCTAAAAATGGATATGTAAAGATAGAACAGCTTGGCGGGTTAAAGATAGGAAAAAATGTTGAGATTGGAGCAAATTGTTCTATTGATAGAGGAGCATTAGATGATACTGAGATTCATGATGGAGTAATTCTAGACAATTTAATTCATATTGCTCACAATGTAGTTTTAGGCGAGAATTCTGCAATCGCCGCCTCATGCGCTATTGCCGGGTCAACAAAGATTGGAAAGAATTTTCAAATGGGTGGTTTGTCGGGCGTTCTTGGGCATTTAGAAATATGTGATGATGTTACTGTTGGGGCGCATACCTTAATAACAAAGAATATAAGTAAGCCAGGAAATTACATAGGAATAATGCCAGCCCAAGACCATAAAGATTGGGCTAAAACTGCTACTTTAATTAAAAAATTAGATAAATAAGATGCAAATCAAGAAAGAAGATATTAAAAAATATCTACCTCATAGAGAGCCATTCTTGTTCATCGATGAAGTAGTTAGTATTAAAGATGATAATCAGATACATTGTAAAAAACTTATTATAGAAGAAGAGTATTTTCTTCAAGGTCATTTTCCAGATAACCCTATATTCCCGGGAGTAATAATTATAGAAGCGCTTGGACAAGCCTCAGGAATATTAGGATTCTCACTTATGAATAAAACTCCTGAAGAGGGTTCAATATATGTTTTAGCAGGAGTTGATAAAGTAAGGTTTAGAAAAAGAGTTAGACCAGGTGATAATATTGATCTTTATAGTAAAGTAGTAAGTGAAAAAAGAGGTATTTGG
>CACDCN010000014.1 GCA_902551185.1 uncultured SAR86 cluster bacterium
AATGACAAAATTATTAGCAGTTTAAGCAAAGCATCAGAATATAAATTAAATGCCAAAGATAAAAGGTTTGAACTGACTAAAGAACAGAATGTTAATCTATCTAAACTTAATAAAATTGAAGGATTTAATCCTTCATTAATCTATGGAGTTACCGGTTCTGGAAAAACAGAGATATACCTTCAATTAGCTGAAAAATTTATTAAAAAAAATAAATCCATCTTAGTTTTAGTACCTGAAATAAATCTCATACCTCAACTTGTAAAAAGATTTGAAGATCGATTTAGTGGCGAAATCGGTATCTATCATTCAAGACAAACTCCCAATCAAAGATTAAAAGTTTGGTTAAAATCAAAATTTGGAGAAATAAAAATTGTTATTGGAACTAGATCTTCTGTTTTAATGCCATTAAAAAATTTAGGAGCAATAATAATTGATGAGGAACATGATCACTCTTATAAACAAGCTGAAGGCTTTAAGTTTTCTGGAAAAGACCTAGCTATTAAAAGAGCGCAATTAGAAAATATACCTATATTCTTAGGCTCTGCGACACCATCTCTGCAAACGCTTAAGCTTGTAAAAGAAAAAAAATATAAAAAATTTGATTTGCTTAGGAGAGTAGATGGTAAAAAGCCTCCAAAATTGATCCCATTAGATATTAGTGATTCCACTTTGCTTGGAGGCATTGCTATTCAAACAATGGATATTATTGAGGCCGCAATAAATAGAGGAGAGCAAGTATTAATATTTATAAACAGAAGAGGTTTTGCACCATTATATGAATGTGATAATTGTGGTTGGGTAGCTAGTTGCTCATCATGTGAATCGAACTTAGTTTTCCATAAATCAAAAAATAGATTGATATGTCATAAATGCGAATCTGTTTATGCAGTAAATCATAATTGTCCAGACTGTCGGTCAACTGAACTCAATACTTTTGGAACAGGAACTGAAAGAGTTGAAGAGGTTCTCAAGAATACTTTTAAAAAAGTGCCAATCATTAGGATGGACTATGATTCAACAAGGCTTAAGGGTTCAATAGAAGCAATTTATGAAAAAGCTAATGAGAGCAATGAAGCAATATTGGTAGGGACACAGATGTTATCGAAAGGGCATGATTTCCCAAAAGTAACTTTATGCGTCATTCTTAATGCTGATAGTGGTTTGCTAAGCCCAGAAATGAATGGAGTCGAGAAGATCGCACAACAATTAATTCAGGTTTCTGGAAGAGCAGGAAGAAATAACAATCTTGCACAAGTAATTATTCAGACCAGATATCCAGATGATGAAAATTTAAAACAAATTAAAACTGGTAATTATCAATTAGTTGCTGATCAGTGTCTTAAAACTAATAAAGCTTTAGGAATACCCCCTTATTCAAATGTTTCTATACTTAGAGCCACATCTCCAAACCCTCAAAGTTGTATTCAATTTTTAGAAAAGGTTAGCGAACTTTTGGATAATAAAAAAAATATAAGTATTACTGGACCACTTCCTTCAATACCTTTGAAAATAAAAGGAAATTCAAGGAATCATTTAATTATTAAATCCGATACAAAAGCTTATTTGAACAGAGTGCTTAAATTCTTAACTAATGAAATTCAGAATTGGCCTGAGACAAAGAAAGTAAAGTGGGCTTATGACATTGATCCATATGATATGTCTTAAGCTCTTTAAATCTTAATTTTAATAATTTGACCGGGGTAGATAGATCTATAATCAAGACCATTTATGTTATTTAAGGATTCAACTGTAACGCCAAATCTTATAGCAATTTCAGATAAAACATCACCTTTTTGAATTTCATAGTTTAGGTAATTAGAATAATTTTCTAAAATAGATCCCGATACTGGTATTTCTTTAAAATAGTTATGTATACCCAGAAATATCGATCTCGCTATCATTCTTCTTCCAGCTTTAGTTTTCAGTCTTTTTGCATCCTCAATATTAGTTATAAATCCAGACTCCACTAAAACAGAAGGAATATCAACAGATTTAAGAACTCTAAAATCAGCGTATTCAACATTTTGCTTATGAATTTTTGTAAACGGATCTCTTTTTAGCTGATCTAATATTTTTGTACCTAATATTTTACTTTGATCAACCTTTTTCTTATAAGTATTAGGATAGAGATCTCTTGCAGCATCTTCATTAAAATCATATGAATTTATGTTTTTAATTTGGGCTTGAATTCTTTTTCTTTCTTTATCAGATAGATTTCTTGCAACACTACTAGAAGATTCTTCTGACCATATGAAAACAGAGGCACCTTTTACTGATGCCAATCTAAAGCCATCTGCATGAATTGAAATAAATGCGTCAGCGCCATATTTTCTTGCATTCTGATATCTATCATTAAGACTAACTGTACTATCATCATTTCTAATTAATACTGCCTGATATCCTTCTGTATCTCTTAAGGTTCTTTGTAATTCTTTGGCTATCAATAAAGTAATATCTTTTTCTAATACGTTATTACTACTTACTGCACCAGGATCTTTGCCACCATGACCAGCATCAATTGCAACTATAATATCTCTGATATTATTCTTTAATTTTTTATTTTGTTTAACTTCAATTTTTAACAATATGCCTTCATCTATTTTTTCTTGAGTGGGCTTTTTCCAATTAACATATTCATATAAATCAATCACAATTCTTGTTAAATCTTCTTTTGACGATGCCCTAATTTTTTTAATGGGGTATTTATATTTTTTTTGAACATCTGATTTTAAATCGCTGTTATAAATATCAATAACAATTCTTGAGGGGTCAATTAGCGAGTAAGATTTTATAAAAGAAACTTTATCTAAAAGAAATGATATTTCTATAGACCCATCATCAGATTCTTTTACTTCATTAAATGAAATTTCATTTGAATGTATCAGCGATGAGAATACTAATAAAAATAATGAGAATTTATTCATAATATTTAATCAAATCTAAAAATAGCTTATGTTTATCATTTATTGATACTTTTCTTCCACCTTCAAAATGTTCAAGAAAAATCTTTAAATCGAAATCTCTTTCTGTAACAAGCTTTTGAGGCCATTCAATAATTATAATTTTTTTTGAATGAGTTTTTCTATCTAAGTTAAAAATATGAATATCTTCTAATTCATCAGTTCTATATAAATCGACATGCAAAAAAAATAAATCTCCTAGATCGTACTCTTCACATAAAGTATAAGTTGGGCTTTTTACTAATTCGCTACAGCCTGAATTAGAAATTATCGATCTAGTTAAAAAAGTCTTCCCAGCTCCAAGGTCTCCTTCAAGATGGATTTCAATTGAAGATTGATCAATTTTTGAGAGCTGTTTTGAAATTAGTTCGCCAAGTTTGCTAGTAGCCTCGTCATTTTCTAGGATAATATTTTTCATTTATTAATTAGGTCTCTAATAGTTAATATTAATGATGAAGCATTTAAACCAATCTCACCTATTTTATTTTTAAATATTTCTCCTGCTCTTGCATGAACCGCAACGGAAAGCATACACGCATCAATGGTATTCATTTTTTGTGCAATAAGAGCTGATATTACTCCAGCAAGAACGTCTCCGGTGCCTCCGGAAGATAGCTCTGGGCCACCTTCTGAACACATAAATATGTCTTGATTATCTTTAGAACAAATAATTGTATTTTTGCCCTTTAAAATTACATATGCTGAGAATCTTTTTGAAATTTGTTTTGCAGCATTTATCCTATCTTCCTGGACCTCATTATTAGAAATACCTAAAAGTTTTGCAGCTTCTCCAGGATGAGGAGTAAGAATAATATTCTTATCCTCATCAAAATTTTTTTCAATAATAAACTGAAGCGCACCCGCATCTAATATTAATGTTTCAATATTTTTTGTTTTGAAAATTTTATCAAAGATATTATTTGACCATTCATCATTTTTTAATCCTGGGCCACATAACAAAATATTAATACCATCAGGTATGGACAAGCTTTTATTAATACCAAGCGCCATTATTTCTGGATTTCTAATTAAACTTGCTTCAACATTTGATGGGTGTGTATTTAGATGCACTAACCCAGAACCACAAAATAGACTAGCTTCAGATGAAAGAATAGCAGCACCACCCATTCCTTCAGAACCCCCTATAATCATAACTCTCCCAAAATCACCTTTATGAGAATCTAAAGACCTTTTAGGAATTTTTCTTTGAATAGAATCAAAATTAAAATCTTTTGACATAAAAAATTAGTTTATTTTAAAAGACCCTAATCTATCAGCATGGAAAGAACCCATATAAACTGTTTTATTTATAGGAACTGCAACTGTTGGTAGTCCGAATACAGTCTTGCTGAAAGTATATTTATTTTTAAGTTTAAAAGTTTCCTTATCTAATTCATGAATAGAAAAGGGAAGTGAACAATTTACTTTAGTTATGCAATCCATTGCATCATTAGGTTGAAAATTTAATGAAGTTAACCATATAGAGTTATCTTTAATGTATGGATTGTCTGGAGACTCAATAAAATAGCTATTAATTTTCGAATTATTTGATAAATCAAAAATTGTAACCTTATCATCTAAATTATAACTAATATATAGAGTGTTAGATTCTTCATCTAATACAAGTCCATTAGGGCTACTGCCTTCAGACCCTTCAATTTCAGTAAAATTTGAATTTTCCCAAAGAACAATATTTCCAGAATTATTCTTCAATAAAGCTATCATGAACCATTCGTTCATTGTGATATCTCTTTTATACATGTGAGAGGCATAGAAGCTGCCATCTTTTTTAAGACTTAAGTCATTAAAGTAGAATTTATCAGGAACATTTACACAACCTCTCCAAATAATTTCCCAGCTTAAATCATTCTTTTTTAGTTCAAACATTTCAACAGATTCTTTTGGGTGATGACTGATAACACCTATTTGATATCTTCCGTCATTTCGTTCTACAAGATCAATTCCATGAGGCCCATATTCATCATCATCTTTTCTTGAGCATGTTTCTTCTCCCCATGTATTTTCTTCTAGTGTTATTTTAGGAATTATTTTTTTATTATTACTTAGGTCCATGATTGCAAAATAACCAGATTCATTCTCACCCCATGGAGCTATTGAACCCATTTGTGACATAAATAGAAATTTTTTATCTGGAGTAATAACAATGTCCTCTGAATTGATAAAATCACATATAACTTGGATTTGGTCATCTGATTCGCAACTACTAATATCTTTTTGTGGACCGACATAATCAGTAGAAACAATCATAAATGCTAAAAAAACCATCAGCATTGATATAGGAATAGAAAACTTATAATAGTTTTTCATAAAACTAGGTAACATCTTTTTTATTACTCCTAAAAAGAAAATAATAAAGAAACCTCTCATTAGAAGAAGAATGCCTAGAACAAAGGTAACAATCATCCACATTCTTTCAAACCAGAATGGATCTATTAAACTAATATAGATACATAATAGTCCAAGAGACCCTGTTAAAAGACCAGTGACGGTAAGTCGCTCAGACCTCATAACCCAGGCGGAAATAAATTGGGTGAAAGGCTTGATTAAAATTATTATTGCAAGCGATAGAAAGAAGAAGAAATAAAAATAATTCATAATTAAAATAAACGGTTCTTAATTATATCAACTATTTCTAATGGTTTATCTAGGAATACATGATGGGCTGCATCAGCAATTTCTTCAAACTCCATGATGTCAGAATAGGTTTTTTTAATATTTGGTAGAATGTTTCCTGACATGAGAAGACTTTCAGCTCCATAAACGAATAGCGTCGGGCAACCAAATGTAAATTCATAGCCGAACAATCTTTCTAAACCATTAAACATTGCATCATCAAATTTCCAGCGCCATCCTTCCTCAGTTTCTTTTATAGAATGTTCCGCAATATACCTAACAAACCACCCATTTAAACATTCTTGTGATGGCAGCAATCTAAATCTTTTAAGAATGCTTACTTTATCAGGATAATATTTAATCATTCTAAGAGGACCGCTTTCATGATCCTTAGGATCATATCCTGGAGGGCGGATGAAAGTATCAATCATTATTAAGTTATTAATTAATTCAGTTCTTTCTGATGCAACATAGGCAGCTACTTGGCCACCTAATGAATGCCCAATAATATTAATATTCTTTATTTTTTTATTTGATTTTTCCTTTTCTATTATGGAAATAATACCCTCACCAAAATCTTTAATACTGTAAGTTTCTCTAAAGTCTGAATTACCCATACCTGGAAGATCAACCGCAATAATGTCTGCAAAGTCTATAAATTGAGGCGCTATAGGATCCCACCATCTTTTATGCGCTCCTGTTCCATGAATAAATATTAAAAGATCTTCAGCATCTCCTTTATTTGACCATTTTGAGTATGCAATATTACCTTTAGGATTTTCGATATATTTTTCCTTTGGCTCTACATTAATAGCTTCAAGAAACCATTCTGGCGCACCATGGATATCTTTTTTTAGATTGTCAGTAATTCTCATAAGCAGTATTCTAATCTATATCAAACAAATATATGAAAGATAATTTAATACCAGCCGCGACTGTTTTAGTTTTAAGAGATTCTGATCATGAAATGGAAGTGCTTATGGTAAAAAGATCAAATAAGCCTCCATTTGGAAATCTCTATGTATTTCCAGGCGGCAAAATAGATGACGATGATTATTTATCGGACCTAGAAAATTTTTGTGATGGATTAAATGATAATTCTGCATCAGATAAACTAGGCTTAAAGCACAGCGGATTAAGTTATTGGATTGCTTGTATAAGAGAATGTTTTGAAGAGGTAGGGATCTTAATGGCTATTAAGAATTCTGGTGAGAAATTAGATCTTGATGGAAAAGATAAATCCAGATTTGATGAATACAGAAAATTGCTTATAGATAATAAGATAAATTTATTAGATATATGTAAAAAAGAAAATCTAACCTTAACTACTAAAAATATTGCCCCTTTGTCTCATTGGATTACACCAAAGATTGAGTCGAGAAGATTTGATACAAGATTTTTTATTGCTTATCTGCCTGAAAATCAAACAGTAGAACATGATGGTCTTGAGTTAACTAAAAGTGTTTGGATTAATCCAAATAAAGCAATTGAAAAAGCTTTTAAAGGTGATATGCCTATGATTATGCCAACAATTAAAAACTTGCAATCTTGTGAGGATTATAGATCTGCAAAAGATATCTTAAGAGACCAAAAAAAATTAACAAATAACGATATTCCACCTATACTTCCAAAGTTTTTTAAAGAGAATGGTAATTGGGTTGGGTTATTGCCCGGCGATGAGGGTTACGAAGACCATTAAATGAATAAATTATTAAAGAAAATCACAGCTCCTAATGGAGGAGTCTTTACTGGAGAAGGAACAAATACTTATTTTCTTGGGGAAAATGACATCACTCTTATAGATCCTGGCCCAAATATACCGGAACATATTGAAAATATATATTCAGAAGCTGATGGCAAAATAAAAAGGATATTCGTAACTCATACCCATACAGATCATTCACCAGCAGCATTACCTATTTCAAAAGAACTTAAGATACCTATGTATGGTAGATTGGTAGATGGTAAATCAGAATGGGAAGATGAGACATTTAAACCAGATGTTGTTTTAAATCATGGAGATCATATTTCTACAGATGAGTATTCTATAGAAGTTATTCATACCCCAGGTCATGCTTCTAATCATCTATGTTTTTATATTAAAGATTTCAAATGCTTATTAACTGGTGATCATATTATGGATGGTTCTACTGTGGTTATTGGTCCTCCTGACGGAAGCATGCAAGCATATCTTGATTCTCTAGAATTATTAAAAAATTATGATATTGATTATTTTGCTCCTGGCCATGGCAACTATATGCAAGAGCCCTCAAAAACTATAGATTCTATTGTTAGGCATAGGCTTACTAGAGAATCAAAAGTTTTAAGATGTGTTGGAAAGAATAATAAATCTAATCTTGATGAGCTTTTATTATTAGTTTACGACGATGTGCCAGAGGTGTTACATCCGATTGCTAAATATAGTTTAGAGGCACATCTTATTAAGTTAATAGAAGATGGCAAGGTGATATGTTTAGAAAATAATTATTCTTTATCTTGATCATTTAAATCTAATTTAAACTCTTTTTCTTTTTTTCTTTCTCTTAGGATTTCTTTTGTATCCATTTGCTTCATTTTAATATCCACGCAATCATTTTCGTCACTAACTTCTCTTGTATGGCCCTTATCATTTATTGTGGCAGGTGGATATATAGATTTAGGCAGTTGTTTACATTGGATTGTATTCTTTGTTAGCGTCTCTGCATATATTGATTCCATAGTAAATTTTTCCTCAGCATCTGGAAGCATAGACTTGTCATAATTTTGATTCATATTACAACTTACCAACAGAAAAAAGGCGCTGAGTAATACTATATATCTCATAGTTTTTGACTATTTTCTACTAAAGACTCAACAACAGCTGGCTCAGCAAGTGTTGTAGTATCACCTAGGTTTGAGAAATCGCCTTCAGCAATTTTTCTAAGTATTCTTCTCATTATTTTTCCTGATCTTGTCTTGGGAAGTCCTGGAGCATTTTGAATTAGATCTGGTTTAGCAATTGGACCAATCTCTTTTGATACAAATTGAATAAGCTCAGTTCGCAAACCCTCATTAAATTCTTCTTCTTTCATAAGAGTAACAAATGCATAGATACCTTGTCCTTTAATAGGATGTTCAAAACCTACAACTGCTGCTTCGGCAACTTTATCATGAAGCACTAGAGCGCTTTCTATCTCTGCTGTACCTAACCTATGTCCTGAAACATTCAACACATCATCTACTCGGCCTGTAATCCAAAAATAGCCATCTTCATCTCTTCGCGCTCCATCACCAGTAAAATATAAATCTTTATATGTTTCAAAATAGGTAGATATCATTCTGTCATGATTTCCATAAACACTCCTAATTTGGCTTGGCCAAGATTTTTCTATAACTAAATTTCCAGAATTCGCATCCTCTAGATGTCTTCCTTGTTCATCATATAGAGCTGGTTTAACTCCAAAGAAAGGCAGTGTTGCTGATCCAGGTTTCATTGGAGTAATGCCAGCAATTGGAGAAATTAATACCGAACCTGTTTCTGTTTGCCACCATGTATCAATAACATCACATGAGCTATTACCTACCACTTTGTAGTACCATTCCCAAGCTTCTGGATTTATTGGCTCACCTACAGTCCCTAAAACCCTTAAGCTATTTCTTTTTGTTTTCAGAACTGGATCATCTCCCTGAGACATCAAAGCCCTGATTGCTGTTGGAGCTGTATAGAAGACATTGACTTTATATTTATCACATATTTCCCAACATCTTGATGAAGAGGGGTGTGTTGGTATTCCTTCAAACATTATTGTTGTTGTTCCATTAGACAAGGGCCCATATAGAATATATGTATGGCCGGTAATCCAACCAACATCGGCAGTACACCAATATATATCTGTTGGCTGAATTCCAAAGAGATATTTAAAACTTATATGGGCTCCAAGAAGATAGCCTGCTGTAGTATGAAGAACTCCTTTTGGTTTTCCTGTAGAACCTGAGGTATATAAAATAAAAAGTGGATCTTCTGAACCCATCGGCTCAGGGTCGCATTCAGAACCTACATTTTTTACCAAATCTTCATACCAAATGTCTCTTTCATTATTCCAATCTATATCTCCACCTGTTCTTTTGATAACTAAAGCGGTTCTAACATTCGGGCAATTAACTAAAGCTTGATCGACATTTGATTTAAGAGGCACTTTCTTTCCGCCCCTAACCCCTTCATCAGCAGTTATTACTATTTCACAATCAGCATCTAATATCCTGTCTTTTAATGATTCTGGTGAAAATCCACCGAAAACAACTGAATGTATTGCACCAATTCTGGTACAAGCCAACATCGCAAAAGCTGCTTCGGGAATCATAGGCATGTAAATACATACTCTAGATCCTTTTTTAACACCAAGCTCTTTTAAAACATTTGCGAATTTACAAACATGTAAATGTAATTCCTTATAGGTAAATTGCTTTGATTCATTTGGGTCGTCCCCCTCCCAAATTAAAGCAGTTTTATTTGAATTTTCATCAAGATGTCGATCTATACAATTGAAACTAACATTGGTTTTACCACCTATAAACCATTTAGTATTTGCAAACCCATCATTTTGAACTTCATTAAAGTCACTCATCCATGAAATATTCTCTTTAGCTAATTTTTGAAAAAAAGCTTCAGAGTTATCTATAGATTCTTTGTAAAGCTCATGGTATTCATCAATATCTTTAATATGAGGATTGGTTGATATAGGCTTATAAATATTATTTTCAGACATTAACTTACTCTAGATAATAGAGGGTTGGGGGTTTACAAAATTTGTACCTTTAGGATTAGACATTATCATTGTTATCAATGATTCATAATCGGATTCATTTGATTCAAGGTTAATATCAGCAGCATTTATTATTAAAAGTGGAGCTGATTTATAATCTAAAAAAAATCTTGAATAGGCATCATTCAATCTTTCTAGATAATCCAAAGTTAGATATTGCTCATTAATATTGCCTCTTTTAGTTATTCTCTCCTTTAATATTTCTATTGGAGCTTGAAGATAGATAACTAAATCTGGTGACGGAGCATCTAAAGTAATATGTTGATATACTTTGTCATATAGGTTCATTTCTTCATTTGATAATGTTACTTCAGCAAATAACCTGTCTTTTTCAATTAAAAAATCTGCTACACGAACATTTTCAAATAGACTTCTTTGTTTTAAATCTTGTATTTGTTGCATTCTTTGAAAAAGAAAAAAAAGTTGTGTTGCTAAAGCAGATTGACTTGGGTTTCTATAGAAGTTTTTGAGAAAAGGATTTTCAGCGGGTTGCTCTAAAAAAGCATCATAATTAAAAGTTTCTGCAATCTTATTTGCTAGAGTTGTTTTACCAACGCCAATTGGACCTTCAATGGCTATATATTTTGGTAATGGTATTTCATTTATTGCCGGCTTCATTAAATTCCTATTTTTCTATCAATAGATTATCTTAACTCGGCAGAGAAACCAAATATTTTGGAAGATTCTTCATTATTTTTCTCTCTAAGATCTTTAATTAATGATTTTTTTATGGAGTCATCATTTTTTTGAAAATTAGTCCACCAATCCCCTAGATATTTTTTATTAGAAGCAGCCTTTTCCCTTAGTAGTAAGAAATCATATGCCGCCCTAAAACGAGGATGCTTTAGTGTTTTATAGGGTTGTTTTCCAATTCTGCTATGAAGTTTTAGTTGAAGGACCCATATATCTTTAATATAGCCATGAAATTTTCTAGGTATTGCTGTTATTTGTTGTTGTTTTCTTAGTACTTGGTCCATCGATCTAAAAAATTTTCTAAGATTTATTGCACCTTTTTTTATAGACTTTTCAAGTATTTCAGGCCATAGCACAGCAGCCATTAAAAATCCTGGCGTTATTGATTGATTATTTTTTAAACGATTATCAGTATTTCTAAGCGCTTCAATAATTAATCTTGAGGTAAATTCATTCTTTTCAGGACTTGTTAGAATAAGATATTTATTTAAACCGAATGATGATAATTTATTAAAGTTATTTTCAGCCATCCCATTTAAAAATATTTTACAGAACTCATCAAATAATCTTGCATTTGATATATTTGATAGCAGGTGGCCTTTTTCATATATCGCTTCTTTGATACTTTTATCTATTTTAAATTGCAATTTATTGCTAAACCTAATTGCTCTAAGGCTTCTTACAGGGTCTTCTTCAAATCTTTTTTTTGGATCTCCAATTGAAACAATAATCTTTTCATGAATATGCTTTATACCATTATTATGATCTTCTATTTTTTTCGTAATAGGGCAGTAATATAGAGCGTTTATAGTGAAATCTCTTCTAAATGTATCTTGCTCAAGTGTTCCCCAAATATTATCTCTAAGAATCTTTCCTGATTGGTCTGTAATAAGACTTCCATCATTTATTCTGTCATCACCTGATCTGAATGTAGCCACCTCAATTAAATCAGATCTATTGTATATATGAACTAATTTAAATCTTTTACCAATTATTCTTGAGGCTTTAAATATTTTTTTAATTTCATTTGGAGTTGCATTTGTAGCAATATCAAAATCTTTTGGTTCTATTCCACAGAGTAGGTCGCGAACACATCCACCCACAAGATATGCTTGGAAATCATTTTTATGGAGATCTTCTATGATTGAGATCGCAAATTTATTTATTTTTTTATTATTTATCAAAATTTATCTTTGATAAGAGATCAGAAATCATCCGCTTAGCTGCCTTTCTTTTATCTCATCCAAAGTTTTGCAATCTATACAATGAGTTGCAGTTGGTCTTGCTTCCAACCTTTTAATACCAATTTCATCTCCACAGGACTCGCACCAGCCATAGTCATCTTGTTTTATTTTTTCTATAGAAATTCCTATTTTATTTATAAGCTTTCTTTCTCTATCTCTTGTTCGAAGTTCAAATGCAAATTCCTCTTCTTGAGATGCTCTATCTACAGGATCTGCATATGTTTCACCTTTAGTTTTAAGATGAGCAAAAGTTTTTTGCATTTCTTCTTTAAGGTGTTCTTTCCATAATAATAACACTGCAATAAAGTGTCTTTTCATTGCAGCACTCATGTACTTTTCATTTTTCTTTACTTTATAAGGAGCGATCCTTGACTTATTGTTAGCAATTTTTTTAGTTACCTGCTTTTTAACAACTTTGGTTACTTTTGTTTTTTTTGCAGGGGCTCTTTTTTTTGCAGCAACTTTCTTGGTATTAGATTTTTTTGGCTGCAATTTTTGAACAGATTTCTTTTTTGTTTTAGTTGTTTTCTTTACTACCATCTATATATAGAATTTTTTTAAGGTGGAGAAAGTATCAGATACTAATCAAATATGCTAGCTTTTTTTTAATTTATTTAAAACTTCAGCATATCCCTCTGGCACTAATCTGGGGCCAAAAGTTTCAACAATTTTTGATGAAGCAAAATTACTGAATTCTGCACATGTTGATAAATCTGAGCCTTGCAAGTATGCATGCATAAATGAACCTGCATACATATCACCTGCACCATTAGTGTCTACTGGCGTTATTTTAACTGCTGGAGAAGATATTATTTCACCATTTTTTATTACAATACTTCCTTTTGAGCCAGTTGTAATTGCAATCATATAGGATTGTGTTTTATAAAACTTTATTGCATCTTCTAAATTTTCAGCACCTGCAAAAGCCATAGCCTCATCGTCATTGCAAAAAATCATATCAATTCCAAAAGACTCGATTTGTTTAAATTTATCCTTAAAACCATGAACAATACCTGAGTCAGATAAAGAAAGTGCTTTTAAAGTATCTTGACCGTTTAAATTTTCAAGCACAGATAAAACAGCATTAAAATTATCGTCGCTTGTTACCATATAGCCCTCAATATAGAAAATTTTAGAATCTCCTATTACTTCATAATCAATATCCTTAGGGCCTAAATAAGCACTTATTCCTAACATGCTACTCATAGTTCTTTTAGCATCTGGAGTAACAAATATTAAACATTTACCAGTTGGCAAATCAGAATTTTCTTTACTAAATCCTATATGTTCAACACCTGCTATTTGCAAACTATCTAAATATTTTTTTCCATCTTCATCATTGGCAACTCTACATACGTGGTGACATTTTGAGCCATAATTTGAAGCAGCTACCAAGGAGTTAGTTGCAGATCCGCCACAATCAGAGACTGATTCAGCGCCCATTTCATTAAGTTTATTTATTATAGGTGAATGTTCTTCAGCAGAAGCAAGGGTCATGGAGTCAGGCTCAAGCCCAATTCCAGATAAAAAATCATGATCAACCATATATTGGGTATCTACCAATGCATTACCAAGTGCACTTATGTCATATTTCATTTCATATTCCTTTATTTAATATTTCTTTAATAACGCTAATTGTATTATTAATTTCTTTATTCGTATGTTTTGTTGAGATAAAACCCGCTTCAAATTTTGATGGAGCAAAATAGATCCCGTTTTTAATACATTCATTAATGAATGATTTAAATTGTTGATCATTTGTATTTATTACTTCATTGAGATTTTTAGGCAATTCTTCTGAAAAAAAGAATCCAAACATACCCCCAATTTGATTTGTCGACAAATGAATATTTTTTTCTAAAAAAAGATCTTTCATTTCTCTTAACATTGACTTGGATTTTGCTTCAAGACTCTTATAGGGGTTATCTTTAATTAAAAGTTTTATTAGTGCTGATCCAGCGGCCATAGCTAAAGGATTTCCAGATAAAGTTCCAGCTTGATAAACAGGTCCATTTGGAGCCAAGCAATCCATAATATCTTTTCTTCCTCCAAATGCTCCAACCGGCAAACCGCCACCAATAATTTTTCCCAAAGTTGTTAAGTCAGGTTTTATTTTATAGATTTCTTGTGCGCCACCTAACGATACCCTAAATCCAGACATCACCTCATCAAAGATTAATAGCGATTTATTTTGAGCTGTTATCTTTCTAATTAATTTTAAAAAAGATGGTTCACTTGGGATGAATCCCATATTTCCTGCAATAGGCTCAATAATGACTGCTGCTAAATCATTCTTAACCTTTTCAAATATTTTTAAAAAGTCTTTTGAATTATTAAATTCACAACTTAATGTTTCTTTTGCAAGTTGAGGAGGCACTCCTGGAGAATCAGGCAATCCAAAAGTAGACACTCCCGACCCTGCTTTTATCAATAAAGAGTCAGCATGCCCATGGTAGCAACCATCAAATTTAATAATCTTATTTTTTTTAGTAAAACCCCTTGCAAGTCTTATAGCGCTCATAGTTGCTTCTGTTCCAGAATTAACCATTCTTATTTTTTCAATAGAAGGAATGCATTTTTTTATTAGTTCAGCAGTTTTTGACTCTATGCTAGTTGGAGCACCGTAACTAGTTCCTAATTTAACTTGTTTGGATATGGCTTTTATAATTTTTGGATGAGAATGGCCCATTATCATGGGACCCCAAGATCCTATGTAATCTATATACTCATTATTATCTTCATCAAAAAGTTTCGAACCTTTTGCTTTTTTAAAAAATATAGGATTCCCATTAATATTTTTGAAAGCCCTTACTGGAGAATTTACACCTCCAGGAATATGTAATTTTGCTTCTTTAAATAATTTCAGAGATTTATCTATCTTATTCATGATTTTAAACTTTCTGCAAAAGCTTTAACTTCCTCCCAATCAGTAAATTCATAGGTTTCTGATGTGTTTGTAGGTCCTTTGGTAATCCACATGATGAATTTTATTGCATACTTATCAAAAAACTTATATTTTGGATATTCTATTTTACCAGCAAAAACACCAACCTTTTTTGGTACCCAATTAATATTTTTTAAAAATTTAATTAAATATGGATTAGTTTCAGGAGTGTTTTTGTTAGGTTTTCTAGCTACAACATTAACAGAGAAAAATGCATTATTTTTTTTATCTAAGCAACCCTGATTCTTTCTTATAAATTTATATAATTCTTTTCTATATTTTCCATACCTAATACTTGCTCCTATTATTATGGTCTTATACTCATCTAAATTTATAAATTCTTTTGAGATAGGAAAAATATCTACCTCATTATCCTCCATATGCTCACTAATTTTTTTACAAATAGATTTTGTATGTCCATCAATCGAGGAGAAGAGAATTAAAGATTTATGCATTAATTATATATTTTTAATTTAAATAGAATAGGTTGAAAAAAATTTTTTTAAGCATAATTATATTTTATACTGATATTTAAAATTATAATGATTTGATATGAAAAAAATATTATTAATCATGGCAACAATTTCCTTTACTCAATTATATGCAGAAGTAAAGATTGAAGATTGTGCTTCGATAGAGTCTGACTCTAAAAGATTGGCTTGTTACGACTATCTTGTTACAGGCAAATCAGAGGCATCTGAAGAACTTCAAAATGCAGAAAATAGCAGTCAAGAAAATATGATAGGAAGAACTATTCCTAAAGATTCAAGTTTTGGTTTATCTAAGAAACAAAGACAAGAAACTAAGAGATCTCCTTCAAAGCAATACTTATCTTCATCAATCTCAGAAATTACTAAGACCTATGGAGGAAAAACCCGTTTTAAGTTATCCAATGATCAACTTTGGGAAACTCAATCAGTTGTTACATCACAATTAGGAACTTTTAAAATTAAAACTAAAATTATGATTGAAGAAGGAAGAATGGGTGGATTTTGGATGATAAGCAAACCATCAAATGTAAAGATTAAAGTTAAGAGGATTTCATAAAAATGGCTTCTGATAAAGCAACACAATCAATCAATCTTACAGATAACGCTCATGCAAGAATAGAGAATGTTATGGGTTCTAATAAAGAACTTGGCTCAAAATTCAGAGTATATGTAACAGGTGGTGGCTGCTCTGGGTTTCAATATGGTTTCAAATTTGATTCAGAAGTAGCATTTGATGATGATGTTATTGAATTTGATAATTTTTCTGTATTGCTTGATTCAATGTCTTACCCATATCTATTTGGATCGACTTTAGACTTTGTAGAGGATCTGTCAGGATCAAAGTTTGTTATAGAAAATCCTAATGCGCAAACAACATGCGGTTGCGGAGAGTCATTTACTATTTAGGCTCAAAGATTTCGCCTTTTTCTAAAAATGCCAAGTAAGCAAATGCTGCTGCTTCTACAAATTTAGATGGAATTTCATTATCAGTAGTTTTTATTTCTACCCCAAGCTTATCTTTTATCAATTCCATAAGGAATATATTCATTGTTCCCCCTCCGTGGAATATTATCTCCTCTGGCTTGTTACAAAAATCATAAAATTCTTTAATTTTTTCTGCAGTAAATTCTGCCAATGTTCTCATTAGTGAACTTGAATCAATTTCTAGAAAAGAGTCATCGATTAGTTCGTAATAATCTTTCTTATCATCTGCTCTAGGGTATCTCATATTCTTACAGCCAGATATTAGTTTATTAAAAAGATTATTATTAATTTCTCCTTTTGAAGCTTTTTCTCCATTCAAATCAAATGGAGTATTAAATTTTTTACTAGCAACGAGATCCATCAGGCAATTTCCAGGACCAACATCAGAACCCATCGATATATCTTGACCATTAAGATATGTGCCATTTGCTATTCCTCCAATATTAAAAATTAATTTATTTTTTCCTTCTTGTGAGTATAGGAATTTGTGGAAAGCAGGAATTAAAGGTGCTCCTAATCCTCCTTGAGCTATATCAAAATTTCTAAAATCAGATAAAACCTTTATACCAAGAGAATCAGCAATTTTTTGAGGGTCGCCAATTTGATAACTTTTATCATTGGTATGAAAAACAGTTTGTCCAGAAAAACCGATAGCGCTTATCTCATTAATATCAATTTGTTTTTTAGATAAGAGTTCTTCAATAACTTTAATAGTTTTAATATTTAAGATATTTTCAAGCTCAAATAGTTTTTCAGATTCTTCAGTGGTTTTATATCCATTAGCCAAGCATTCCTCATAATCTTCTTTATAAAACTCTTCTAAATTTATGCTTGCTTTTTCAATTAACTCAAATTGATTATTAAAAGATACAACACAAGCATCAAGAGCATCAGCACTTGTGCCAGTCATTACACCAATAAAATACTTATCCATTTTGTTTAGAATTATATTCATTAAGTTCTTTAAGATTAAGACTTAATGTATTTTCAAAACTTTCTAATTGATTTTTATTTATTGGTTTAGCAGAAGGAAGTTTTACTTTTACAGGATCTGTTCTTTTTCTGCCTTGCCAAAATTCAAAGTGCAGATGAGGGCCTGTTGCCCATCCTGAATCACCAACATAACCGATTATTTCTCCTTGTTTTACCTTGCTACCAACTTTAGCCCTTGAATTGAATCTTTCTAAATGCGCATATAAAGTTTTAATATTTCCACCATGTTTTATTTCAACAGTTCTACCATAACCACCTTTTTCACCAACAAAGGATATGATTCCATCTCCAGATGCCTGAACTGGAGTATTTCTTTTTGCTGCATAGTCCACACCGTTATGAGCTTTTATTTTATGTAAGATTGGATGCATTCGATTTGGATTAAAGTGAGAACTTATATATGCAAAATCTAGCGGAGCCCTTAAAAAAGCCTTTCTTACATTATTGCCATTCTCATCAAAGTATTGTTTGCCTTGAATATCATCAAAAAATCTTTGTACTATAAAACGCTCACCTTTATTGATAAACTCAGCAAAAATAATATCACCACTAGAAATTTGTTCGCCTTCAGAGTAATCAGTTTCAAAAATAACTGAGAACTGATCTCCTTTTCTAACATCAAAAATAAAGTCTATATCCCATCCAAATATATATGCAAAATCCATAATAATGCTATCAGGCATGCCTACTTTCAATGCATCTTGATAAAAAGAACTCGATATTATTCCTTTTTTAAAAGATTTAATATTTTGGATTTTTTTTTCTAGTTTTTGAATAGACACACCATCAGACAAATCAATCAAAATAGAATTTATCTTATCTTTAATAATTTCAATATTCACTATATCTTCATTTACGTAGTTAAATTCCATTTTGTCGCCTGGTTTAATGCTTGATAAAAGATTATTTTCATCAAAATTAAATATTTTATATGCTGTATTTAAAGGAATTTCTTTTTCTTCAAATATTACAGATAAGCTGTCACCTTTTTTTACTTCATGGAAGAGGGTATTTTTTACTTTTGGTAACGACTTATTAAAATCTTCTGTAATTGATATTTCTTCAATGGGCACTGGTTTATTTATTACAGAATCAACATAAAGCAATATTATGAAGATAATTGAAACAAAAAATAAACCAAGAACTATTTTAATTGGTGATTTTTTAAAGCCAATCATACATCCTCTTGAATATTCAAAAGTTCAGTGTTTCCTCCAAATGCAACTGAATTTTTAGAAACTACTTTTTCATTTAGAAATTGTAAAAGATAATTTGGTCCGCCAGCCTTAAAACCGCTTCCAGACAATCCAACGCCTCCAAACGGTTGTGATCCAACAACAGCTCCAACCATATCTCTATTGATATAAATATTTCCTACTTTTAATTTTTTTGCAAAGTAATCAGCGCGTGATTCAATTCTAGTATGAACCCCCAATGTTAAGCCATAACCGCTAGTATTTATTTGTTCAATCAATTCTTCAATATCATTAGAAGAATATCTTAGAACATGAAGTATTGGACCAAACTGCTCCTTTTGAATATTAGATATTTTATCGATAGTAACCAAGGTAGGAGAAAGATAGGGGTCTTCTGTATTTCTATGTGATTGAAAAACATCCATCCCTTTTTCATGACAATCAGTTATATATCGATTTAAATCATCTAATGCTCGCTTATTTATAATAGGACCTATATCTGAATCGAAGTTATTTGTATCACCTATTTTTTGGGCAAGCATATTGCCTTTAACCATCTCGATTAGATCGTTATAAATTTCTTCTTGAATACATAAAATTCTTAAGGCAGAGCATCTTTGACCAGCACTATCGAAAGCTGACCTAATCACATCATCAGTGACTTGTTCAAGAAGGGCACTTGAATCAACAATCATTGCATTAATCCCTCCAGTTTCAGCTATCAAAGGTATGATCTCAGATTGATTTTCAATTAAATTAGATTGTATTTTTTTCGCAGTTGGCAGTGATCCAGTAAACGCTACTCCTTGTAAAGAGTTTGTTTTAGTTAATACATCTCCATAAGAACCATCTCCTAAGACCAGCTCTAAGGCATCCTTTGGTATTCCTAGCTCATGGAATTTTTTAACTACAAGAAAACCAAGTATTGAAGTGTGCTCAGAGGGTTTGACTATAACCTTGTTTCCACAGGCTAGTGCTGCAGAAATTTGACCTATCAAAATAGCAACTGGAAAATTCCATGGGGTTATACATAGAAATCTGCCCTTTGGAGTATATGAAATATCATTTTCTTCTCCTGTTGGTCCATCTAGCTGACTTTCATTATTTATAAGTTTAATAATTTCTTTAGAGTAATATCTTAAGAAATCGACCCCTTCTCTAATTTCATCAATAGCATTTTGGATTGTTTTCCCAGCTTCGTTGATCAAGAAATAAATAAGCTCATAAGGTTTTTCTTCTATGTCATCAGCGATTTTTTCTAAAATCTTAGCTCTTTCGTTTGCGTTAATATTCTTCCAATCAGAAGCATTGTTATTATCAAGACACTTATTGAGTATGGTTGGGTCATCTAAAGTAACTGAACCTAATTCGATCCCATTACAAATTGAATTGACTTTATTTGTTGATAAGCTCGTTTCGCTTCTTCCTTCGTATATAGAATGAGCATGAATTAATTTACCTTCAAATGATTTTAATTCTATCTCTATACTATCTAAATTTTCTTTTTCAGTAATATCCATACCAGTTGAATTTAATCTTGTACCAAATATCTTTTTGGGTAAAGGTATTTCTTTGCTTTCACTCTTCATTCTAATAAATGGGTTTTCTGCTAACCAGCTTGAGTCTGTATCAGCGTCTAATAATCTATTTATAAAAGAGCTATTAGCTCCATTTTCTAATAGCCTCCTAACTAAATAGGGCAGTAAATCTTTATAATTACCTATTGGAGCATATACTGAAGGGACTCCCTCTAAATCAAGTATTTTAGTCGCGCTTTTATATAAAAGTTCGCCCATTCCATATAGCCTTTGAAATTCATAGTTATTATCTTTTCCAAGATGGTGGATAGCCGAAATTGTATGCGCATTATGAGTAGCAAATTTAGGGAATATATTTTTATTTTTTAAAATTTCTTTAGCACAGGCTAAATATGCAATATCAGTAATTGATTTTTTTGAGAATACCGGATATCCATCATAGCCTGCTACTTGGGCATGTTTTATTTCATAATCCCAATAAGCTCCCTTTACCAGCCTGACATGCATGCCAGCTCGTTTTTGAAGTAAATTATTTATATGCTCAATCACATTGAAGCTTCTTTTCCCATATGCTTGCAACGCAATACCAAACCCTGGCCAATCTTTAATTTTTTGTTCAAGGGCTAACTTTTCTATTATATAAAGACTTAAAGAGAGTCTATCTTGTTCTTCAGCATCAATAGTTATTTCGACTCCTTTAGAATGGGCATGATTAATTAATTCAATTAATCTTGGAATAAGCTCAGATTCTACTTCATTAAATTTTTTCATCTC
>CACDCN010000015.1 GCA_902551185.1 uncultured SAR86 cluster bacterium
CTTCTAAACTTTCTGCGCCTTTTTCAAGCTTATTACCCAAGACATTAACTCTTGTTTGAAGTTTTTGAACATCTTTTAAAGCCCCATCTAATCTTTTAACAACATCTTCTGTGCTTGAATCAAAATTTGAAAATTCTTTTTGAATACCTCTAACAACTTTAGCGACTTTTGAGGCAGTCTCATTTAGTTTTAGGTAATGATGCCCAACTCTAATAGTATCTAAGAAAGCTGCTAGAGTATTAGGCCCAAGTATTAGAGTGCTTTTTTCTGTAAGGCATTCCTGTCGTAAATCATCTATCTTGTCTACTAAATCAATAAGTTTTTCAGAAGCTATGTATAGGATTACATAATTTGATGTGGTGTTTTGTAATATATATTTCTTTGATATGTCATCAGCATCTCTTAAGACAGCAGTTCTTAGATCTCTTAATACTTTTTTTCTTTCAGTATCACTTCCAGCTGATTGATAGCTTTGATATTGACCAGCATAAAATTTTGAATCTATCGGAACAATAAAGCCTTCTGCAGTAGTAATTGAGCAATCAGCTCTGTCAGAAGAATCGGGATTGATCTGGGACTGAAATTTATAACTGTCATCAGGCATAATATCTTGAACTATGGATTCCATGCTCCATTCTCCTAGTCTCCCTGTTGTTACATTTCCACCAAGGAATCTGTTTAATTCATTTATTGGTGTTGTAACCGAGGCTAAATCATTTTCAATTTTATTAATATCGTTAGAAACTTCATTAAGTTTATTTTGGATATTATTATTTCCTCCTTTATCAGAGGCCTCTTTATTTTTTATACTAAATAATAGGTAAATTAGGATTACTAGGATAGAGATTAAAGATAGCAATATTAGATAATTAATCATGATGTTAGTATAAAATGACACTTATTATGCACCAAGAAATTATAACAAGATTTAATTCGCTTAAAGAAAAGCAATTATCAATTGATATAACAAGAGGCAAGCCTGATAAAGATCAATTAGACCTTTCGAATGCACTGCTAGATATTTCTGTCCCAACAACTTCGGAGGATGGAATTGATTTAAGAAATTATGGTGAGCCTTTTGGAATCAAAGAGGCTAGAGAGCTGGGAGCTGATTTATTAGATGCTCCACTTGAGAATATTCTTGCAGGCGAACAATCTAGCTTGCTTTTATGTTATCAAACAGTTCTTTCAAATTTTCTCTTTGCTGAGCCAGCACCCTGGAAGGATTTAGATAGTCCTAAGTTTATATGTCCTGTTCCAGGATTTGATAGGCATTTTATGATGCTGAATGATTTCGGTATTGAAGCTATTCCAGTTCCTCTCAAAAATGATGGGATAGATTTAGAAGCATTTAAACAGGCTTTAGAGGAAAATAAAGACGTTGTTGGAATGTTGTGCGTGCCAAAACATTCTAACCCATCAGGAGAGGTATATTCTGATAAAAATTTAGAAGAGCTATTTAAAATAGGTAAAGATTTCTCTAATAAATTTCTTTTTCTATTTGATCATGCGTATCTGATCCATGATTTTCTTCCTACTCCTGAACAAAAACCATTATGGGAAATAGTTCTTCAAGAAAAAGTTCAAGATCAAACTGTTATAACAACCTCCTTTTCAAAAGTTACATTTGGAGGAGGTAGTATTTCATTTATGGCAACTGCAGGGCATTCCCTAGACTTAATCAAGAAAGTAAGAACAACAATGATTATATGCCCAGATAAAATTAATCAAAAAAGACATGTTGAGTTTTTTAAAGATGTTGAAACAGTCAAAGCACATATGAAAGAACATGCTAAATTAATTAGACCTAAATTTGAACTCGCATATTCACACCTTGAGAAACTACCATCAGAGTGTGGCACCTTTTCAAAACCAACAGGAGGATATTTTATTACTTATTTTACTTCTAAGCCGATTGCTAAAAAGGTTGTAAATTTTTGTAAAGAAATGGGAGTTCTAATAACTCCAGCAGGCTCTATGTATCCAAATGGTTATGACCCTGATGATAGTGCTATTAGATTAGCTCCAACATATGTATCAAAAGAAGAGCTCAATAGCGCAATGGAAGTTTTTACAACTGCTGTTGAATTAGCGCATTTTGATATAAGTATTTAATTTTTTGCTCTTTCATGGGGAATGTAGCATTCTCCATCAAAATGAGAAAATATCTTCTTAATATCTGGATGATTAGCAGGACCATTTTCCTTATCTATAAGTAAATTTTGTTCCGAAACATATGCTATATAAAAAATTTCTTCATTCTCTGCAAATATATGATAAAAGGGCTGGTCTTTTCTTGGCCTTAAATTTTTAGGGATTGCGTTATACCATTCTTCAGTATTATTAAAGCTAGGGTCTAAATCGAATATAACCCCTCTAAAATTTAGGAATTTATGCTTAACAATATTTCCTATTGAAAACTTTGCTTCTATTAGTTCTTGCATTATATTTATAACTCAAATTATTAAATGGAAAAAAATATGAATGAAGATTTCATTGTACTTACAACATATGATATCGCAAATGCTGAAATCGAAGAACATTTAGGACTTGTTCAAGGAAGTACTGTAAGGGCTAGAAATTTTGGATCAGATCTTCTTGCAGGCCTTAAAAATGTAGTTGGAGGAGAGTTGGTCGGCTATTCAAAACTTTTAAAGACTTCAAGAGAGCAGGCTTATGCAAGAATGATTGAAGATGCAAAATCTAAAGGCGCGGATGCAATTCTAGGCTTTCGGTTTCAAACTTCTACTGTTGCACAAGGTGCTGCTGAAATTTTGGCATATGGTACTGCAGTAAAAATTAAAAAGGGGTAAATATGAATAAAACAGAAAAAATTGCTTTGAGAGAGGCCATGATAGTTGTATTTATGGGGGCTGCTATAAATTTCCCATTACAGACATATCTTCTATGGTTAACCATTGACTCATGGCAATGGTCAGACCCAATAAAAATATCAGTATTTATTCAATTAATTATTACTGTTGTAGCTTTGCTACGTGTTTATGTAATTAGAATGAGATTTCAAAGAGGTAAATTTTAACTATCCTTTTTTCCTTTTTCTTTATGGTGGTGGTCTTTCATATTCTTCTTTTTGCCAGCCATTTTTCTCATTTTCATTCTTTGAGCAATCATATCCTTACACCATACATCATAAACAGTTGAATAGTTAGCTGCTAAATCAGCAAGTAGTGCTGCCTCTAGCCACTTATCTTCATCTTCTGGATCTTCTTCAATTTCTTTCCAGGTTTTATCAGCAAGAGAAAGAAGTCCGCTAACTCCATCTTTAGTCTCTTTGCATTTTTTAAAGGTCATTAAATGATTTGGGTTTTTAGGGCTATTTTTTGCATTTTCATCTGATTTTTTATGATGATCAGCAAGCATACCTAAAGATAAAAATAATGATAAAGTTAATAATAAATGTCTCATATTTTTTCCTAAAATTTAGTTCTTATACTTTAGAGTATACCTTTTTAATAAAAGTTCAAAAAATATCTTTACTTTTAATTTTAAGTATTCATAATGCGCCGATATTCATACTAATGAACATGTTCTGAATGTTTATTAGTATGGGTATGCTAGAGATAATTCAATTATTAAGTGTTTTTTTCGGTACATTGATAGCCGCGCCTCTTATTGTCTCAAAAAAAGCTAAAAAGAGAATGATGGGACTATTTGCTGTTATTGCAGGAAGTTTTTTTGCGATAATTGTTCAATTATATTTAGGTTTATATTATTTTGTTTTTGCAAATGCATTTTGGCTTCTTAATGCATGCAATGGAATAAAAAAAATAATTAGAAGTAAAAAAAAGGAAATTAGAAATTTTTAAAATCTTTAAACTCGTAGACGTATATTCCAGCTTTGTAATCTATAGAGCTACTGACAATTGATTTAGAAAGTTTTTTTACAGAAATGCTTCTAAATTTTTCTAATGGCCCGCGTAAAACCAGATCAAAAATGAGAGATATTAAATCAGCCAAAACTATGTCTAGCCTTTTCTTGTTTCCCATAAGATGTCCTGGCCGGAATATATTTGTGCTACTAAATTCAAGTTTAATTATTTCCTCTTCAAGCATTCCTTTAGTTTTTAAGTAATAGTTCCAAGAATTTGAATCAGCCCCTATCGCTGAAATAAGCGAGATGCTTTTAGCACCTAACTCTTTAGTTTTTTTAGCTATCTCAAGTTGATAGGTAAAATCTACTTGAAAAAATTTTTTTTTAAAAGATGAGGTCATAAAACCCATTACATTATGAAAGTACAAGGGATATCCAAGAGATAGATATACATGATCTATATTGGAAAAATCCACTGATTTGAGATGGTTAAAATCAATTATTAATTCTTTAGCACTATCTGGTAAATTTGGTATTGGCCTTCTTGCAAGAGCAATAGTAGAAATATTTTTAATGCCTAATTCTTTTAGAATTTCATTACCTAAAAATCCTGTTGATCCTACTAGTAAATTTATTTTTTTACTCATTCAAATATATTTTTTACTTCATCAACAAGTTGTTTAATTGTTTTAGATCCATCCAAAATGAAGTCATAATATTTTTGATACAAAGGCTCTCTTTCAGAGTAAACATCAGGAATTGACATGCCTGCTGGAACAGCTAGACCTCTTTCTTGACCAATATCGATCCTTTTGATGATTATATCTAGTGGAGTTTTAATATAAATTATTGAAGAGAATGTTTTGAGATGCTCCATTGATTTTTTAGAATAAACAGCACTTCCACCAGTAGAAATAATTTTAGTTGTTTCATTTAGATTTAAAATCACCTCTTCTTCTGCAGCTCTAACAAATTCATAACCATTATCAATTTTAATTTCTTCTAAAGTTGCTTTATATTTTTTTTCGATAAGAAGGTCTGTATCAATGAAATTTATATCCAGTTCGTCAGAGATGGCCTTACCTAGAGTAGACTTCCCACAACCAGCCATTCCAATAAAAGAAATATTATTTATTTTTTCCATACTCATTTGTTGTATTTATAAGATGGTGGGTTATTTCTTTCTCAAAAGCACTGTGGCCAGAAGAGGGCGCAATGATCAATTCTGCCTCAGACCAATTTTTTGATAGTTCCCATGCTGTTTCCATAGGGCAAACAATATCATATCTTCCTTGAACAATCTTTGCTGGTATATGCCTAATTTTATCAATATTTTCTGATGTGATGAGCTGATTTTCATTTTTAAGGAATCCTTTATTAATAAAATAATGATTTTCAATTAATGCAAAGGCTAGTGCAAATCTAGGTTCTGAAAATGATGACACCATTTCTGGCGCATAACTTAAAGCGCTTGTTGAACCCTCCCATTTTGACCATGCAACCGCTGCCTCTAATTTCTTTTTCTCATCATCACCTGTAAATATTTTATGATATGCAGAGATTAAGTTATCTTGATCATTAATATCTATTGGCTTTAAAAATTCTTCCCACGCTTCAGGAAAAATTTTACTAGCACCGCATTGATAGAACCAATCAAGCTCTTTCTTTCTAAGCATAAAGATTCCTCTTAGTACCAGCTCAGAAACAGAATTTGGATATGTTTGTGCATAAGCTAAAGATAGTGTGCTTCCCCAAGACCCTCCAAAGACAAGCCATTTCTCAATATTGAGTTTGATTTTAAGTTTTTCTATATCCTCAACAAGATCCCAAGTAGTATTATTATTTAAACATCCATGAGGTTCGCTTCTGCCACATCCCCTTTGGTCAAATACAACTATCCTATAAATTTTTGGATCAAAGAATCTTCTAACTTTAGTACTTCCTCCGCCACCTGGCCCGCCATGAAGAAAGACAGCTGGCTTGCCATCAGGATTACCACATTCCTCATAATAAATTTTATGTTCATCTGCATTTATATACCCGCAAGAGTAGGGTTCAATATTTGGATAAAGGTTTAAAGTATTGCTCAAGATGATAAAAGCATTTTTTCTGTAGTTTCCCAAAGCTTGTTAGCTTCTTCTGTATCAATTGCCCAATCAGCGACGCCAAAATATCTCTGAAGTGACTCATCAACCTCAGATTTTCTTTTCGCAATATCACAATCCTCACAAAACACACCACCAATCTTATCTAGATCTGGGCTAGTAGCACACCATAAAGTTGTTGAAGCACCTTGACTGGTTGATTTAAAAAAATTCTTTGCAAGATCTGATAAAGAGCCATCTTCATTCATCCAGCCCAAAGCTACCATCTCTTCATTTTCTAAATGGCGCTGAAGTGGGGTAACGATCCCGCCTGGATGTACAGAAAAACCTGAAACACCTTTATCATTCATCAATCTATTAAACTCTATTGCAATTAAAGATGAAGCAGTTTTTGATTGCCCGTAAGCCATCCATTTATCATATTGATTCTCTTGAAAGTGAATATCATCCCAAAGAATACCTGTTAACGAATGTGCAGATGAGGATAGGCTTACAAACCTAGCGCCATCTACATCTTTCATCATATCCATTAATCCATTAGTAAGCACAAAATGTCCAATATGATTAATAGCAAATTGACTTTCCCAGTTATTACCAACCCTGGTTTCTGGACATGCCATTATTCCTGCATTATTAATCAATAAATCAAGCTTTTTATAATTTTCTTTAAATGAATCGACAAACTTACTAACAGAATTTAAGTCCCCCAAATCCATTTTAATTATATTTTCTTTTGCAACTATCCCATCAAGATTCTGAGCTGCTATTTCAGTTCTTTTGGCTGGAATTATTACCTCTGCGCCTGCAGATACCAAACCTTTTGTTGTATCAAAGCCAATACCAGAGTAACCACCAGTAACAACAGCTATCTTTCCATTAAGGTCAATTTCTTTAAGAACATCTGAAGATTCTGATTTTGCATTAAATCCTGAGCTTAAAGGTTTTTGTAATTCTGATAGCATTTCTATATTGTAACATTGAATTTCTTAATACAATCCCCATATAAATAAGTGTAAAGAAAGAAATATATTCCTTATTTCAGATTCCATTACTCACATCAACATACCTAATTTTGGGTATGTTTTTTATGGAGAAAAATATGCAAGTATTTAAATGTGAAATCAATAATCCGAGTGGAAAAATCAACCATAACGTTCATTGTGATTGGGATGATCAAGGTAACCTACATTTTTGTGAACACGATCTAGGAGAGGGCGTTAAAGAATTTTGGGGTACCGATGAATACGAGTACTTTATGATGATTCATCAAAAGGACGTTGCAAAATTTATTCTTTGTTCTTTTTGGAAAGGTTTTACTTTTGAAGAAAGATTTACTGTTAAAGATTTAAGAGAGTTATGCGACGAATATGAAATAGAATATTCTACTGATAATTGGTTTTAGGATTTTTTAGTTAGGCGACGCCCTCGATATATAAAGATTTTTGAAACTCATCGTAAGTATTTTTTATTAAATTAATTTCACCAAGAGCATTTTTACCATCCTCTATTGATCCGTATCTTAAATCAATTAGCTTTGGTAAGTTTTCTTGAGAGAGCTCCCAAACACCTCTATTTATATACTGATTTCCCACAAAGTCTACGAACTCTCTATGGGGTGCATCTATAGTCTTATAGAAAGTTTCTCTAGACTGAAGCAATCTGTCTGAGCGTTTTTGCATATTTTTCCTAAAAGAAATGTACCTGAGTACATCGTAAATATCACAATCTTTTGCATCCACCAATGCTTGTACAGATTTTAATTGAGCCTGACCATATCCGACTTCTGCTAGTTTAATTAAAAGCTGTCCTCTTGATTGAGGGTTAGACCATATCTGTTGAAGCTTAAACTCATCTTCAAATAAATCAGGTATAGATTCATCAAATAATGTTTCAATAAACTCCTCGAGAGTTACAGGTTTGTCATGGGCGTTATATAGAATTTTTGAGGTATAAGAGATGGATCTCTCATGACCGTCTGCTAATTTTATTTTTATAAATTCTTTTTCAGCAACAGGTGGTTTTGGTGGTTTGAGATCTTCTCCATCATCTGAAGTGCTTCCAGAAGCTTTACCTTTTTTCTCAAGAGGAGGACCATCCCATTCTGGGTCTGCGTAATGTTCTGATGCCCCCTCAAAATCATAGATTGTAAAAAAATATTTTCCCTCGTATGTTCTTGTTCCCCTACCAACTATTTGCTTAAATTCAATCATGGATTTAACCGGACGCATCAGTACTATATTTCTTACATTTAGCGCATCAACACCAGTAGAGAGTTTCCTAGATGTGGTAAGAATAGTGGGTAAGACCTTTTCATTATCTTGAAATGTTCTTAAATGGTTATCACCAACATCGCCATCATCAGAAGTAACTCTCACGCAATAATTATCAGGTTTATCTTCAACCTCTTCATTGATAATATCTCGTACAAGAGCAGCATGATCAATGGTCTGACAAAAAATAATGGTTTTATCATCAGGATTCATTTCATTAAGAAATAATTGAACTCTTTTTTTCTCACGCTCACGTATCTGAATTTTTCTATTAAATTCATCCGGTGTATAAACTTTACCAAGCTCAGGATCGCCCATTAACACCTCATCTTTATTATTAAAGACGTAATTATCAATTGAGGTTTCTATAACATGTGTTTTAAAGGGTGAAAGAAAACCATCTTCAATACCTTGTTTGAGTGAATACTCATAAACCGGCTCACCGAAATAATCATAACTATCAGCGTTTTCTTCTCTTCGCGGCGTAGCAGTAAGACCAAGCTTTACTCCATCAAAATAATCCAGTATTCCCCTCCATGAAGAATCATCCACAGCACCACCTCTATGACACTCATCTATAATAATTAGATCAAAGAAATCTTTTGGATAGTCTTCATATAAAGGTTTTTGACCTGTCATCAAAGACTGAAAGATCCCAAAGAAAATACTCCCATTTGTTGGAGCTTTTGATGCTCCTGGTTTGATGAGTTGAAGCATATTGTCAGGAAACTGACCAAAGGATCCATATGCCTGGCGAGCCAAAATTTTTCTATCAGCCAAAAATAAAATTCTTGGCATTCGAACTCCAAGACCAGAGCTCGACCATTTGCCTTCAAAAAGTTTCCAAACTATTTGAAAGGATATGTGAGTTTTGCCTGTACCAGTTGCAAGAGTGAGTAGAATCTTTTTCTTACCGCGAGCAATTGCGCTTATCGCTTTGTTTATAGCGCTTTCAGCATAATACCTAGAATCTTTGAAGATACCTCTATTAAGAGGAATTTGACTTAAAGCATCTTCAACTTCATTGTTTTCAGGAAAAGCTTTTTTATACATTTCCTCAGGGGAAAGAAATGCCTCCACATCTTGTTCATGACAAGCATCACCAACATAGTGCATTTCTCTGATTTCATTTCCATCGGTGGCATATGCAAATGGTAGTTTAAGTTGTTCGTTATAGTCTTTGACCTGACCAACTGCATCCCCATAACTCATGCCAGATTTCTTAGCTTCAACTACAGCCAACTTTACGTTTTTGTAAATTAAGACATAGTCATAACGTGATTTAGCTTGCCTGCCAGATTGAGTAAGGCGTCCATTAGTAAAGTAGCGCTCAGTAATAATACGAGAACCGTCAATTACTTCCCAACCAGCCTCTTTAAGCTTTGGATCTATAAGTTGTCTTCTAGTATCTTGTTCGCTCATGCAGCCTCACTTGATTGAACTTCTTGTTTAAGGATTGCTGATTTGAGTGCGGCAAGATTATCAATTTGTGCATCAAAATTTTCTTCTAGACTTTTGGTTTGTGCTTTTAAGTGTTCTAACTTGTTCAAAACAAAGTCTTGCTTTTCTATTTCTGGTAAGGGTATTTGAAATTCCTTAATCATTCCAATCTTTAAAAATTTTGTGTTGGCTCCAACCGACATTTTCTTTAATTCCGCCAATGCCTGAATCAACTGAAAATATAAGTACCGTGATCGAAGTGTATTTTCATCTTTGACAGTTAATACATATGTGCGTTGATAAGCATTAAATTTGCCATGATAATGCTTCACGTTGAAATCACCAGACGCATTATTTCCAGCTAAAAGCACTGCATCACAATCAAAAGCATAATCATTAATTTCAAAGATTTGTTTTGAGCAAGTGAAGAAAGGGTATTTTCCTCCTTCCACCATAGCGTTAGCATCTAATTTTCCTGTTCTGATTTCGATTAAATCATCTAGCTTTATTTTTTCTGCAGATATTTTAGACAGATACTGATTAACTAACAATTTAATGATATCTCTTTTAGATGTTTGTCTTTTAATCGAAGCCTCAATCTCTGCAAACACTGCATCAAGCTTGGCAACGATGCGTTGTTGTTCTATGAGCGCTGGGAAAGAAATTTCTAAATCTTTAAGAAGTTTATAGTGTCTTGCGTAACCCTTGGTATTTGGGGCTAAAATTTTAAGCACATAGTAAAAAAACTTTGTATCTATTTCACTAATTGGCTTAATAATTTTTACGCCATCAGCCCCGCATACAAAGTTAAAATCTATATATTTTAAAACACACGTATGATCACCAAAAACTATTATTGGCTTGTCTACACTAAAGATATGTTCTTTATTATTATGATAGCCACTTATTAAATTTGATTCTTGAGAAATAACTGGAAAATTACCTTTTTCTTTATAATTTTTCTTGGAAAGTTTAAAAGGGATTTTTACTTTTTCAATACACTCCTCAAAAGGTAAAGTTTTCCAGCTCACAGCAACTCCTTGATGGTTTTGAGTGCTTGTGCTGCCTGAGTGTCAAGCTCTTCTATTTCAGAAATAATTTCTAGTGGAGTTCTATTGTCAACTTCTTCTACTTTGTTAGGATTTTTTACTTCTAGATCATAGTTTTCTTGATCAATATCTTCATGTTTAATAGTCCATGAATTTTCTGATTCTGATTTTTCTGAGTAATTGGCTAAAAAATATTTCAGGTGATCAAGGCTAAGTGGATTTGTTATACCAAGATTTTTCTTAGGATTTATCTGATAGTACCATATATCTTTTGTAGGCTTCCCCTTAACAAAAAACAACACCACTGTGCTTATACCAGCTGTAAATGCGCCTTTAGGCACATCTAATATAGTATGTAAATTACATTCTGTAAGCAGTTCCTTTCTTATTTCTTTTGTGGAGTTATCATCATTAGTTAAGAAAGTATTTTTAATAACAATTGCCGCTCTTCCACCTTTTTTTAAGTTTTTTATGAAGTACTGCATAAACATATTTTCTGTAGCACTTGTTTTAATTGGGAAATTCAATTGTACCGATTCATTTTCATCTCCCCCAAATGGAGGGTTAGCTAGAATAATATCGACTCTATCTTTTTCTTGAATTTCAGATAATCTTTCATTAAGTGTATTTGTTCTTGTAATATTTGGTGAGGGAATGCCAGTTAGAATAAGATGCATATTACCAACAATAAATGGCAATGCTTTTTTTTCCTTTCCTATAAGTGTTTTGTATTTAATAGTATCTAAACCCTCTGTGGATAGATTTTTATTTTTTTCTATAAGATATCTATATGATTCCGCCAGAAAGCCAGCACTCCCACATGCTGGATCAAATATTGTTTCACCTACTTTTGGATCAATTATTTTTATCATAGTTTGAATAAGTGATCGTGGAGTATAGTATTCACCACCACCTATCCCAGCATTGCCCATTTTCTTAATCCTTTTCTCATACATTGAACTCATTTCATGTTGATCTGCTTGAGAATTAAATTTAAAGTCATCAACAATTTCTAAAACTTCTCGAAGATTAAAACCATCCTCAATCATTTGCCTAATACCAGAAAAAATTTCTCCAACTTTAAAAGCTAAAGTTTCTGTTTCAGAATATTTACAAAGTGACTCGAGATATGGAAATAAATCATCATTTACAAATTTAATGAGATCTTGACCCTGTAGTTTTTCATTGTGATTGATACTACCATCATTATTTTTTGGAACAGCCCATGATGACCATTGATATTTTTCTTCAAGCGTTTGCGTATAGTCTTTCCCAGCTAATTGAGCGGCATCGATGTTTACTCTTTCAATATCTTCAAGATACTTAAGGAACATAATCCAAGAACTTTGTTCCACATAATGCAACGCATTTGATGGACCATCATCTCTCCTCAAAATCTTATCAATTTTGTCAAATGATTGAGATAAATTTACTGACATAATAAAAATATATACTAACCTAAAGTGTTTTATTTATTTACCTATTCTAACCCTATAATTAACAATTCCAATAAGCAGCTAATTTAATATGCTTACATAAGGGTATACGAATATATGGAAATTTGTTTGTAAGAATAATTAATAAAAAAATTAAATGGTGCCCAGAGGTGGGATCGAACCACCGACACAAGGATTTTCAGTCCTTTGCTCTACCAACTGAGCTATCTGGGCTTAAATTGAACTTTGGATTATAGGCAAGTTTACAATCGTTGTCATTAAGTCTAATTAGTTAAGCGCGAACTCTTTCATTGGTCGGATCATAAAGAGATCCTTTACCAACTATCTGCACGGTCATTGGATATAAGCCATCACCATCTTCGTTCATATATTCTAACAATAAAGATTTTCCTTGCACCGCAATGTCTTTAGGAAGATAACCCATAACTACAAATTTTTTAATTGAAGGGCAATAAGACATACCAGTTGTATAAGATCTTCTGCCTTTACTATCAATTGGCACCTCACCTGTAGTTGGATCAATAATTGGAGAAATGCCAACTGGATAACGAGGCGAGCCAGAGACATTCAAATCGTCTAATGTCATAGTGCATAAGATTGCGCATGGATCTTCTTCTCTATGTGCTAGATGTGCAGCTTTCCCATGAAAATCTGCTTCTTTGACTAACGGTCTTTGAATAGCTGCCTCAATAGCAGTATATTCTGTCTCAAGATCCGCACTTTGAAGTCTAAAACTCTTCTCAAGGCGTCTACTATTAGCATAAGTTTCTATACCAACTGGTACAACTCCAACTTCAAGTAAAGAGTCATAAAGAGCTAACCCATCTTCTTTGTCATTATTAAAGTATATTTCCCAACCACTTTCTCCGACATATGAAATTCGCGCTGCCCAAACATCAACTTTTTTACCACCAGTTAAATTAAGAGTTAAGTTTTTGGCAGTTACAAAAGGAAAATTTTCAATACTTATTTCATTTGGATCAATAAAATTACCTAGAGCACTAACAGCTTTTGGCCCCCATAAGCCTAAGGTTGTAATATCATGAGTCCTAATATTTATATCTGCGTTTAATCCATTATCATCCCTATAATTACGTAATGTAACCCAGTCACGATTTCCATCGGCTCCACCAGTAACAACTCGATAACTATCAGCCCCAAGCCTAGAAATGGTAAGGTCTGCATGAACTCCACCGTCTTCGTCTAAGAAGTTTGTATAAATCACTTTACCTTCGGGTGTATTACTTCCAACTTTTGCCACTGATAGGTATTCCAACATACGCTCAGCATCTGGCCCTTTTATATCCATAATAGGGAAGTGAGATAAGTTAATCATGCCGGCAGAATCACTCATAGCAAGATGTTCAGCATTGGCAACATCATAAGGCACATGGCGAGTATCCCATTCATTTTCTCTTGATGGTACTTCTTTTATATAGTTATCCAGTTTTTCTCGATTACTCATATAGGCAATAGCTCTTTCCCAGCCTGCTACTTCGTTCTCAAAATGCGCTCCAAGTTCTTTTTCTCTTTCATAAAAAGGACTTACAAACATTTCTCTTTGAGTAATATATGGCTCCCTAGGATGCACGGCAGGCGTATAAATAGTTTGTGCATTTTCAAAAGATCTTGTTTTAACAAAATCTTTTTCTTTTTGATGTGGATAGAATCTTGTAATATCGAAAGAATGCATATCTACTTGGGTTTTACCTGTGACCATTGCTTCAGCACAAAGTCTCGCACAACCAGGTCCATCTTTAACCCAAACAGCTTCACATAACCAAAAGCCTCTAACTTCCGGACTTTCACCAATTAGTGAACCTGCATCAGGAGTTACTGAAAGCAATCCATTAAATGAGCTTTTTTCATCCCACCCTAGCTCATTAAGTATAGGAGTCGTTTCAAAAGCTTTTTCTAATGGTTCGGCAATTTCTTCAAGATCTAAATATCTCATAGAGTCAGAAATCATAGTTTTTTCAGGATTGCCAATATCTGCTGGGTCAACCATTCGAGGCTCTTTATCTTCATAATATCCCCATTCAAGCATTCCTCCATGGAGCCTACCTGTATCTCTGACATACGCTGAGTTTCCTTGGTCACGAAGTAACGGGTATACAAGAAAATCTTCTGCACCTTGTGCTTGAGGAAGTGGTCCAAAAAATAATAAAGGATGTTCCACGGGCATAAGTGGCACTGGAACACCAGCCATCTCTCCCAATAACGGTCCCCAGATTCCAGATGCAATCACAACTTTTTTAGTTTTAATTATTCCTTTATCTGTTTTAACTGCAGTTATATGACCATTTTCAATTTCAAAATCTAAAGCAGGGGTGTCTGTAAATGTAGTCAATGCACCTTTTTCTTTTGCGCTTTCTACTGCAAAACTAACAACATCTTGTGAACGAGGAGTTACTAACCCCGCATCTGGGTCCCACATTGCACCACGTATTGATTCTTCTTCTAATAGAGGAAATTTTTCTTTAGCCTCTGATGCCGATATCAATCTAACATTAGTTCCAAATGCTTTACCTGATCCAACTTTTCTTTTGAGTTCTTCCCAGCGCTCATCATCATCTTTACGACAAATTTCTAGACCTCCTTTTTTTAGAAAGAAACCATTATCTTCATAAAACTTTCTACTAAAAGCAGTTGTCCAACAACCTAATTTGTCATGAGTAGTGTTGTAAACAAAATCAGATGCGTGTGCAGTAGATGCTATATCTGATGGAATGATTGTAGATTTCTCTAATCCTACAATATTTTTTTGCCCCATTTCTGCAAGCCAATATGCGAGCATTGATCCAACAATTCCACCAACTCCAACGATAACTACGTCTGCTTCAGATGGAAATTTAGATTTTTTATTCTCTGTCATAACATCTTTCCTTTAATTTTTAATACTCTGGTAAATTAATTAAACTCTATTTTTTTTATTTTGTATATGAAAAATTTTAGTGAACTACAGAGCGAAAATGACCTTAAAAAAGTGTATAAAATTTTAGTCTAATGCTTTAAAACCAGACGCTTTTTCATAATCTTCATTATTAAAAAATTTGTCCATTTGTCCTAAAAGCCATTTCCTATTTTCAGAATTAGACATATCTAAATGTTTTTCATTTATTAATGTGGTTTGATGTGATTTCCACATTTCCCAAGCTTCCTCAGATATAGAATCCATAATTTCAATGCCTTTTGGCCCAGGCATAGGAGGTATTGATAGAGCAGGCAGCTCTTTATTAAGTTTTTTACACAATATTTTTTTAGTCATGATTTTCTATTATAGTCCTTATAGGTTTCGGTAACCCATAATTATCTATTTGATTTTTATTTATCCATTGGTGCTCAAGATTAGATTTAATTTTAAATGGAGTTTTATAGTCAACTATTTCAATCGTGATATCTAATTCCATATGAGATAAAGCATGGTTAATTGTTTTGATTTTTCTTTTAGCTGGCTCTTTTAAAATATTACTTTCTTTAAAATCTTCTCCATCATAAGGAATCCAAAGACTTTCCCAAAAACTTTTTTCATTTTTTTTGAATAATAAAAATGATTTTTTTGAATGCGCTAATGTAAAGAAAATCTTTTTCTTAGGCCTCTCTTTTTTAACTTTATATTGTATTTCAAAATTTTTAAATGCGCTTTTACATTTTTTATTTATAGGACAATTTAGACAATTGGGTGATCTTATATTGCAGATAGTTGCGCCTAAATCCATTATTCCTTGAGTATATTCAAATATATTTTTTTCAGGGGTAAGGTTTTTTGATAATGACCATAATGTTTTTACAACGTCATTTTTATTGGTATTAATTTTTTTGTATCTTGATATCACTCTTTTCACATTTGCATCCAATATTGGATATGATTCTTTGTATGCAATTGACATAATTGCACCAGCAGTAGATTGCCCAATGCCAGGAAGTAAAATCAATTCTTCATACTTGCTTGGGAATTTATTTTTGTATTCTTTTTTTATTATTTCTTTTGTTCTATAGATGTTCTTAGCTCTTCTATAAAAACCTAATCCAGTCCATAGGGCTAGGATATCATCCTCTGTTGCTAATGAAATTGATTTTAGATTAGGGTATTTTTTTATAAATTTTTTATAAAAAGGTATAACAGTCTTAACCTGAGTTTGTTGGAGCATTATTTCTGAAATCCAAATTCTATAAGGTGTTATAACCTTTCGCCAGGGTAGATTTTTTCTTCCGTTTTGAATATACCACTTTGTGATATTGGAAGAGAATGTGTCTACTTTAAGGTTCAAATTTAATCTATAAGGTCTTGTTTTTTAATGACATCACCATCTTCATTAAAAATATAATGAATAGGAGCGCCTGTAGGAATTTCAAGTTTTACAATATCTTCATCAGAAACAGTATCTAAAAATTTTATTAATGATCTTAAAGAATTACCATGAGCCGCTATCAATATATTTTTACCTTTTAATATTAAGGGGTTAATTTCTTCTTTAAAATATGGAATAACTCTTTCTCCAGTTTCTTTTAATGTTTCTCCGCCTGGCGGCCCCATCTCATATGATCTTCTCCACATTTGGACTTTTTCTTCCCCCCATTTTTCTCTACATTCATCTTTGTTTAGGCCTTGCAGATCTCCATAAAATCTTTCATTAAGTGCTTGATTTTTAATGGTAGGTATTTCATTTTGACCAATCTCATTAAGAATTATAGAACCGGTTAATTGAGCTCTTATTAATGCAGAAGTAAATAGATGATCAAAATTTATTCCGAGTTCTTTGATTAGAAGTCCGGCATTTTGCGCTTCATCCTCACCTTTTTTTGTTAGACCGGGATCTTCC
>CACDCN010000016.1 GCA_902551185.1 uncultured SAR86 cluster bacterium
TCTTACAGATAACTCATTTAACGTTAAGGGAGAGCAAAATATTAGCAGTAGACCACTACCATGGGTAATACCCCAACCAATGGCTATGCTTACTAATAAAAAAATAAATTCTTTTACATCTAACACATCGCATTATCAAATGATGAAAGACATACAACATCAATGGAAAGAGTGGTGTATTGAACTTCCATCTATATTTGTTACTTATAACGGACATGCCTTTGATGAAGAATTAATTAGAAGGCAATTTTGGTGTAATCTTTTGGAGCCCTATATAACTAATACCAATCAAAATGGCAGATTAGATTTAATGTTGATGATTCATAATATAGCTGCTTTTTTTGCAGATGAAATATCAATTCCTTTATTTGAAGATGGGCCTGCTGTAAGTATAAAGCTTGAACATTTAGCAGATATGCATGGTATAGACGTAAGCGATGCACATGATGCAATTTCAGATTGTCAATTTATGATTGGTTTATGCAAGGTCATAAAAGAGAAGATTCCAGATGTATTTGAATCTTTTTTAAATATATCTACTAAAGAGGGTATTAAAAACCTTCTTTATTCTGATGAGTTTCTTGCATTAGGTGAAGTATTTAGACGCCATCCTTTTAAATATCCGGTTGTTATTTGTGGTGCAGATAATTCAAGGCCTAATGAGATATGTTTTTTTGATTTAAGCTTTGATCCTCATGAAATCATCGATTTAGATTTCACTGAAATTAATAAAATGATTCAATCTGGATCAAGAGATTTACCATTAAAAAAATATAAAATTAATAAAACTATACCTATATGCTCAAGCAAACTTCTTACAAAAAATAATCACTTTGATATTACTCATGATGAGCTACAGAGGCGCGCTGACATTGTTAAATCTAATAAAGATTTTTTTACAAAAGTTTCACAAGCAATGGAAGATAGGATCATGAATTTTCCTGAAGCTAGCTATGTCGAGGGCACTATTTATTCTGGAGGCTTTCCATCATATAGAGATCAAGATTTAATGAAAGAATTTCATCTCTCAGACGATCCTGAGCAATTAATTAAAATTTCAAGAAATTTTGAAGATGAACGTTTTCGTTTATTAGCTGAACGAATCATATGCAATGAATATCAAATAGATATTCCTCAAGATATAAAAGGTAGATATGACGACCTTATACATGAAAGAGTGCAAACAGAAGGCAAATGGGGTTCTGTTGATAAAGCGCTTGAAGAGATTGATAAGCTATTAGATGAAAAACATGATCAAGAAGATATCAATATTCTGAATGCAACAAAAGAAAAACTCTTATCTATGAAGAATTAAAAATGAAGAAATTGAATATTTATTTTTATCTATTCTTATTTATTAGTTCTATAAATACTTCTAATATTAAAGCAGATGTATATTTAGAGAATTTTAGTTTAGATGATGTTTTAAAAAATGGTAGGAGCTTAATGAGTCTTGATTATGGGCTTCATTATCTAGAGCTTCAATCGAATAACCAAAAAAAATTATTTATAGGTGTTCATGGGAGCAATAGCGAAGGATATGAGTGGATATATCCTTATTTAACTATAGATTCAATGGCGACTTTGATGACTTTTTTTCGCTACAACGATAATTTTTGTCCAAATAGAGCTTATCAAAAACTTAATAATGAAATTAATTCAATATTAGATAAAAACAAGAATGTTGATCAAGTTATATTAATGGGTCATAGCTATGGAGCAATGATAGTTTCAATGTTCTCTGATAAGTGGACCAGTGAGACGCCTTTAATAATACATACAGTTGCAGGACCTTTAAATGGACCAGTATCATCAAATCTTAGATCTAGGCTTTTTAGAAAAATATGTGATTATTATCCTCCTAATACTATCAGAGATAATGTAGTTTTTTATCAATGGAGAACAATCAAAGAATTAGATGGAGCATTTAATAATTTGGAATATGATCCGCAGATTATTGATTTAAAAGGTAGCTTAGTTACCAGACTGCCCGATGCTTATAATGGAAGGAGGTTAGGGCATAATTGGTCATTAAGTTGGGTAGCAGAGAAGATTGCAGAATAATTAATTGGTGGGCGAGGAGAGATTCGAACTCCCGACTTCCTGCGTGTCGAGCAGACACTCTAACCAACTGAGTTACTCGCCCAAATTGAAAGTAATTTTACACAAAAAATCGTATTGGGCGACATTATATCCAGTATTTAATAATTATTTTTAGATTTTGGAAAGATAATCATCAAGCCTAGATTGATTCATTACAAATACTGATTTAAATAGTGTAGCTGCTGTCTTAATAGTATCTAAGTTTGATTTATCATTCCCAACCTGGACAACTCCAACCATCGCCATCATTACATGAGGAGTGCATTGATAAACATAAACTCCTGGTATATTGAAATCAACTGTAATATCTCTACTAAGATCACTGTTCCATGCTTGTGCATTATTTGGAATCATTGAGGAAATTGATGCTGAATTATGTGCAGCATCAATAGATTTAAAGGTAACACTATCTCCAGTATTAATTTTTAAAACAGCAGGCTCAAAAATCATCACTCCCTCAGCCCCTTGATTAAGCATTTTTACAATATGATTTG
The DNA here is from genome assembly GCA_902551185.1 of uncultured SAR86 cluster bacterium. GTDB lineage: Bacteria > Pseudomonadota > Gammaproteobacteria > Magnimaribacterales > D2472 > SAR86A. Next base: position 2,598 of record CACDCN010000016.1, read on the forward strand.
CTGAATATAAATTTACCTGAAAGGACAATATTAAAATTAAAAGTATTATTTTGTTCATCTAAACTCCAATGAAAATTATTATGTTATTAAATTTTTTTATGTTTTTAATTTATACTAAAAAGATATATTATTAGCATAATTTATATATAAGGATTTATAGAATGAAATCAATAAAAATTAATAATATTTTAATACTTAGCTTTATTATCATGTCGATGATGTTACTTCAGGTACAGGCATCTCCTGGTGAATATTGGGATGAAGCGTTACCAGAAGACAAGGGTATTTCAAGTGACAAAGTAAATAATTTATTTGATTTATCTTTTGAAGACGATGCAACTCAATCAGTAGTTTTAATAAAAGATGGTGTTTTAATTGCTGAACGTTATGCTGACGGGTATGACAAAGATTCGTTTGGCACATCTTGGTCAATGGCAAAAAGCTTTTATGCTGCATTAATTTTAATTTCAGTAGATAAAGGCGAAATAGGAAGCCTAGATGACAAAGTATCTAAATATTTAGATTATTTTAATGATGATCGTTCTGTAATAACAATAAGACAACTATTAAATATGTCTAGCGGCCTTGAATACCCTGAAACACAACATGAAATGATGTTTTTTCAACCAGATCACTTGGAATATTCAAGACAGGTAAAGCTTGAAAAAGAACCTGATACTCTTTTTGAGTATAACAATGTTAATTCAATGCTTTTAGGAGATATTCTTTTTCAAGCAACCGGTAAGAAGGCAGACGTTCTTTTAGAAGAAAGAGTACTAGATAAACTTCAAGTAAAAAATAAAACTTTATGGAGAGACTCTAAACAAAATGTTCTTACATATTGTTGCATAGACATGACAGCTAGAGATTATGCAAGATTTGGACAACTATTCTCTAACAGTGGCGTCTGGAAAGATGAACAAATTATTTCTAAAGAATTAGTAGATGAAACATTTCAATATGTTTGGGATACACCTAATTGGTGGACAGATTATAAAAGAGGTTATTCTTTGCATTGGTGGGTTTCTAGATATAGCGAGGATTCTAAAATCTTTAATGCAAGTGGAAGATTTGGACAATATATTTTTGTAGACAGAGAAAATGATGTTGTGTTTGTAAGAATTACAAAAAATACTCCTGCTGAAGGGCCGATCCAAGATTGGTCTAGATTATCTTGGTTTACTTGGATTAATAATGTTGAATTTTTAATAGCCTTTTTTCAAACCCTTGAAAATTGGGGAATTGTTAAAATAGGTGCTGACAGCAACGTAAAATCACCTAGCACAAGGGAAGAAGGAGCATCAAAAGAATTTTATAGAGACTATGAGTTAGTAATGGATGCTATGGCTGATCTTAGTCGGGATTAGTATTTAATTCATTTATTTTTTTTAGATAACTATCCATATCTTTTTTCCATTCTTCTAGATAATAACCGTCATTACCATGTTTATTAATATATCTTAAGAAGACTCTTCCAGATGCATCTTCAAATCCTGGTTCATAGGGTTTTCCTGTTAATTTATTTGGCCTTTTAAATTGATTATCCATTAGGTCCAAACAAACAATATCATTGGAATTGAAATCAAAATTATTAGTATGTCCATAGGCAAACCTAATCTCCAATAGTCTGTAAATTTATAGTTGCCTGGACCCATAACAACTGTATTACATTGATGACCAATAGGTGTTAAGAAGGCGCAACTAGCTCCAACGGCTACCACCATTAAGAAAGGCTCAACTGCATAACCAAGTTCTAAAGCAATTCCTGTTGAGATTGGTGCCATTATGACTGCCGTTGCAGCATTATTAATTATGTCAGTTGTAGCCATTGTTACTATTAAAATAGTAAAGAGTATCCAAAATAGACTTAAATTAGATGCATATTCAGATATTGAAATTGCTATTATATCGCTAAGACCTGTAGTCTGTAGAGCTGTTCCAATTGGAATCATTGCTGCTAGCATAACTATTATTGGCCAATCTATCTCTCTATAAAAATTACTGTCTATAATTTTTATTCTTGCAAAACCTAACACACAAAGTAAAAAGGCCGCAGCGGCACTTAAATAATTAAATGAAACTAAAAAAATAGACAAAGAAAAGAAAATTAATCCTTTAAGAAGTCTGCTTCTGCTTGGAATAGTTTGAAGCTCCCTTTGACGTAAAGGCATTAACCCTAAATGTTTTATTTTGTTAGAAACATCTTCCTCATCCAGATCTCTAACCCCTAAAAGTAAAACATCACCTGATTTAAATGTTTCTCTTGTTAATCTCGTTCTATACCTTGATCCTTTTCTCCATAAGCCTAATAAATTTAATTCTTCAAAAGCTAGTTTAAGAAAAAAGTCATATTTCCTTCCTATTAATCTTGATCCTGGTGTAATCATTACTTCTATTTCCTCAAGGTCATCCTCATCAAAAGAATGTAATTCTTTAGGTATAGAAAAACCAAAAACATCTAAAATATTACCTATATCATCTGGCGGGGTTTTAATAACTAATATTTGACCAGATTTTATTCGCATATTATTTTGCACTTTCTTAACTGAACCATTTTCAGAAACAATTCCCAGAATCTCTGTATCTTCACCAGCTTGTTTTTTAAATTTATATAAAGTCATACCAATTGCTGAGCTTCCATCATTTACAGATACTTCAAATAAATATCCTTTAAGGTTAATTAAGTGCTCAGTCTTAGAGCCAGTATTTCTTAATAAAATAAATTTGTTACCCAGAAGTGCGATAAATAATATGCTTAATAAAGTAATTACTATTCCAACATATGAAAAGTCAAAAAAATTAAACCCTGAAGAAGAGATAGTTGCCTTATATTCAGAAATAATAATATTTGGAGGAGTTCCAATAGCAGTATTCATTCCACCTAAAATACAAGCAAATGCTAATGGCATTAAAAATTTTGAAGCATGCCATTCCATTTTTTGACAGATATTTAGAGTAATAGGCAACAAGATTGCTAATGCTCCAATATTATTTATAAACGAAGATAGAATTGCAGCAATAAACAAAAGGCAAACTAAAAATTGAAATTCAGTAAATGTTCTTGTCCCAATTAATTTTCCTACCAAACCTGTCAGACCGGAATTCTTTAAACCTTGGCTAATTATTAATACAAGTGCGACTGTTACTACAGCAGGATGTGCAAATCCAGCAAATGCATCATTAGCAGGAATTATTTCAAGGACTACAAGTACAAATAAAGCACCAATAGCTAACGCGTCATATCTAACCTTGCCCCAAATGAATAAACCTAACAGGGCTATAAGTGTTGCAGATAATAAAACTTGATCGTTCATTGGCCATTAATTTATTTAGGCATAGATTCAACATAAAGAGATGTAGAAGGATATGCAAATTCAGATTTATTTTCTTTAACTATTTTCATGATATTGAAAATTAACTTTTCTTTAACCTTATTGAATGCTGCAAAACCCATTGGATCGGCATATGCAACTACTAACATATCTATAGAACTACCTCCCAACTCAACAATTCTTACGACAGGATCTAGATCACCTTCTGTTGTAAAATCATTACTTGCAATGATATATTTTTTTATATCATTTCTTATGGATGCAAGTTGCTCTACGGTTGTTGAATAAATTAAATTAATTTTCCAATTAATTCTTCTATTAATCATTTCGCCATGGTTTATAACTTTTACATCTGAAAGATCTTTATTCGGGATTACCATTGGAGCTGTATCAAATGTTCTTATAACAGTTGACCTAAAGCCTATACTTTCTACAATCCCATGCAATTGTCCGCTTACCTCAATTCTGTCGCCTGGTTGAAATCTATGCTCACCAATAATAAGTATTCCAGATATAAGATTTTTAAAGAAATCTTGTGCTCCTAATGCAACCGCAACTGAGAAAAGTCCCAATCCAGCAACTAGAGGCCCAATTTGAATACCAAAGATATCTAAAATTATTGCAATACCTATTACCCATACAATAAATTTAGAGGCTCGTTCTAACCACATTTGCATTGATGCAGTTAACCATGAGCTAGTTGAAAGAGCTTCAAAGATAGGTTTTATGCTATTTGCTAGAACACTAAAAATAGTAAAAATTACAAATGCTTTAACTATATTAGTTGCTATATCGCCAATCACTCCTGACAAAGGAAGTATTAATGTGCATATATAAATGGCGATTGTTATTGGCACTAAACCAATTGGTTTTTTTAAAGCATTTAAAATCTCATCATCAATTTTTGAATCTGTTTTATCAGCAAGTTTTGTAAATGCATTTAATATTACAGAAATAATAAAACTTCTAAATAAAAATGCTATTAACATCACTGTTAACGATAAGATGATAGAGCCAAGATCTATTCCAAGAAAACCGGTATTCCAAACATCTATTACTAAATTTTTAAAATTTTCCATATATATATATTTAAAATCCTATTTTATGTTGATTTTATAGTTTTAAGCAAAAAGTATGATTTATTTATTTATTCTATCTTTTATAAAATATGGTAAATAGATTAAATAAAAGACAGCGATTGCTAAAGGAGTGGTGTATAGAATATGTAATGGTGGATCAGGGAACATATCCATTAACGAAGCCCCATCAGGTTTTGCAACCAAGTACCAGAAATTTGCTGGCTCACCTAATAAAATATTAATAGCATAAACAATTGGTAATAGAATAAATAAAGTAATTGCAGTAACTTTTAATATGTCCTTACCATATGGACGGTTTCCTAAACTAACAGTTGCATACATTATTCCAACAACTATCATTCCATGGCCGATCATAAAGAATATGTAATCTAAATCATGATGGCTTATATCTGGCGTAAGAATTGCCATGGTTGCGCCACCTAACCCCCAAAAGAAAGCACATAGATATAATATTTTTGGCCCACCTAATAAAAATATAATTAAAAATATTTCTGAAAGATCACACATATGAAGGGGGATTGTCTCTCTCCAATCATATGGGTTGGCTAAAAGATATAAGTCTTTATAAGGTGAGATAATGACATGTAAAAAAATTATGGCAGCTATAATTTTACTCATTGTAGATTTTTGATCTTCTGTTTTATTTTTATAAAATTTTGGTAATAAAACGGATACAACAATAACAGCAGCTATTGTTATGAGATGGACATTCCCAAACATTTCAAATGGCGTGCCAAACATTATTTTCTACCTATCTGATTAATTTTTAAGATTATATTATTTTTAGTTCAGTTTTAAAATATCTAATAACAAGCCTTCAGTTAATATTGCTGGCAATATTTTTGATTCTTGCATTCCTGGCTTCCAATATATATATAGAGGAACACCATTTCTGTTATATTTTTCTAGAGCTTTTAAGATCTCATCATTTTTATTTGTCCAGTCAGCTACAATATATTCAATATCATTTTCTTTAAGATATTGTTTTACTTTTGCTCTAGAAAGCGCAATTCTGTCATTGGCTTGGCATGTTATACACCAAGCAGCTGTAAAATTAATCAAATATGCTTGGTTATTATTTTTATAATCTTCTTCAATATTTAAATTCCAGACACTATATTCTGAATATTGGTTTACAGAATTCAAATCAGCATTTTCTTTTTCATTGGATGTTATGTAAATCCCTTCAAAAGAGATTGTTGTAAAAATTAACACCCAAATAAAAAGTTGCATTTGTTTATTAGTTATTTTTAATGTTAACCAAAATAAACTTGAAATAATAAGAATTGAAATTAACAAACTAATTAATAAATTATTACTTGTTTGCAGACTAAAAACCCAAATAAGCCATAAAGCTGTAGCAAACATTGGAAAAGCAAAGAATTCTTTTAACGTAAGCATCCATTTACCAGGTGCTGGTAGTAATTTAATTAGTTTAGGGTTAAGAGACAGAATGAGGTAGGGCATTGCAAAACCAATTCCTAGTGATGCAAATATTGGCATTGTAACTCCTGATGGTTGTATTAATGCATATCCAAGAGCAGCTCCCATAAATGGAGCTGTGCATGGCGAGGCGACAATCACAGCAAGTACCCCTGTTAAAAAAGATCCACTAATATTATTTGACCCGATACCACCAAGCCTAGTTAAAGATGATCCGATATTTACATCTGTTAATAGGATCATACCTATTAAAAACATTAATATGCTCAACATAGCAACTATTATTGGTGACTGGAGTTGGAAACCCCATCCAAGATAATTTCCTGTTTGTTTTAAAATTATAAGAGACAAACCGATAAGCAAGAATGATATTAAAACACCAAAACAAAAAGATAATGCATGAAATCTTATTTTTGATTTTGATTCATTCGCTAAAGAAACAAAACTTAAAATCTTTAAAGAAATTATTGGAAATACACATGGCATAAGATTCAATATCAAGCCACCTATAAATGCAAAAATAATTGCTTGCAAGTAACTGATCGATGACGGTACATCTTTATTATTTACCTCAGCATTTATTAAGAATATTTCATCATCATTTATTGATAAAACTCCATTAATAGAACTCTGGTTTGATGCTTCAGGAATAATAGGAACTTTTAGCAACCAATTATTTTCTTCTTTTGAAAGTATTTGTTTTCCAGGGTGGTCTACAATATTTTGATTATCTATAAAAAATGTAATTAAATTAATTTGATCGTTATAAGAAAATCTTAATTCAATAAATTTATTATCAATCTCAGCAAGAACAGGCAATGTAATGACAGGAACTAAATCATTCCAAGCTACCAAATTACCATCTATAGCAATTTCATCTAATGAAGTTTCTATTAAAGCTTTTTCAGGAACACAAACGTCATCACATATTAAAAAATCAACATTTAATTTTATTTTTGAATTTAAAGAATCCTTTTTAATATATTCAAATGGAAATATTACAAAATCTTTATAACCATAGGTCATTAATGGTTCGTATGGAATTAGTTCCGGTCTTGGCCATTTAATTTCATCAATTTTTATATTTTCATCAGTATCCCATTGAATTTTTATCGGTCCGCCAGAATCGCCAGGATTTTTCCAATAGGTATGCCAATTTTTTTGCATATCCATTTTTATCCCAATTAGGTTATTTTTATTTTCAGATTCTGGATAATTAAATTTAACTAATGAAACGTTCGCATGACCAGTATTTACTGGTTCAGCTTCAATAAAAACGAATAATGTAAATAAGAAGAATATTTTCAGTAACTTCATTTCTTTATTATTTCTTTAATGTCATTAGGGGTGCATTATGCACCCCCATTCCCACTTTGTGGAGTATTATTTATTTGAGATTCTTTTGGGTGATTTAATCTCAATCATTCTAGGTTTTTTTTCGTCAGGAATAATTTTCTCTAGATTTACAGTTAATAAACCGTTTACTAGTTCTGCTCCTTGAACAACAACGTCTTCAGATAATGTGAATTGTTGCTTAAAAGCTCTTTGAGCAATTCCTTGATATACAACTTTATTTTCACCGTTTATTACTTCAGTTTTTGGTCCATCATAACTTACCGTTAAAACTCCATCGGCAAGCTCAATTTGAATATCATTTTTTGATAAACCAGCAACCGCAATTTCAATAGCAAAAAGATTACCATCTTTGCTTATGTTGTAAGGTGGATAGCTTGAAGAACGATCGTTAGATTCCGAAAGTCTTTGCAATCTATCAAATAAAGGTTCAAACCCTAATACGCGAGTGGTAAAAAATGGGTCAGTAAAATTAAGTATCATAATAGTCCTCCTTTAAGCGACTTTATGTATGTGTATCTTTAAAAAGCATACACTTGTTAATGCGAGAATCCGTTATGGCATTCCCATCAAATAATATTTATAGGCAATTTTAGCTTTTTCAACCTTTATTTTTTTCATTAAATAAAATATGCTTATCTATATAATTTTTATAATAAAAATGTTCAAAAATATAATAATCTTTACATCATTCATTCTTATAATATCTTTTGAAATTAATGCAGATCGAGATGAGGTGGTTATAGAAAAAGGACAAAAATGGTCTTTAGAAAAAAGAAGTAATAAATTATCTCCAGCAAATAGCAAAGTCTTGTATTTTTTCTCAACTGATGCATATAACACCTATTATGCAAGAATATTTTCAGACTGGAGTTCGATGACTATAGTTGATGGAAGAAATTTAGTAAGGCTAAATACTGGCGATCAAATAGAAGTCATTCAACCAAGACATCAATCAAAGGTATATGAAGTTAAACTACTATCTGGATATGAAAAGAATAGAAAGTATTTTGTGATAAAAGAAGATTTATTAAATGATTATAAATTAATTGAGAAAACAAATGAGACATAAAAAACAATACTATTATTTATTCATGTTATTTTTTATATTTTCGTGCACAAATATGTCATATCAACCTGATGTTGTAAGCAAATCTGATGTTCAAAAGCAACAATATGTAGTTTTAGGATCTATTTTACAGATAACAAAAGTTACAATTGAAGGTGATAGAGAGACGGGTGCTGCTGCCGGGGCATTAATAGGAGGAGCAGCTGGACAAAGTGTTACTGACTCTGAACCTGAATCAGATATTGCTACAATAATTGGTGGTCTTGCAGGCTCAAAAGTTGGAGCAGAAATTGGCTCGAATCTTACAAAAAAAGATGGAGTAGAATTATTAATTAAAACTGATACTGGAAGGCTAATCTCTATAATTCAAGAAATTAGTAAATATAATTTTGAAATAAATCAAAAAGTACAAATTATTAAAAGAAATGGAAAATCAAGAGTTCTCCCTTTTGATTGATGAGTTCAGAATTCTTATCTTTAATTTACAATAAAGCATTAGACATTCTTTCAAGAAGAGAGCACTCTGTACATGAACTCAAATTAAAACTACACAAAAAGTTTGAAGCAATTTCCGAAATTGAAGAAGTTATCACCAAATTAGAAAGCAATAATTTATTAAATGATTTTAGGTTTGCTGAAACATATGCTCGTATTAGGAAGAGAAAAGGTTTTGGCCCAAATAAAATTAATTTTGAGCTTAAAAATAAAGGTATTAAGGAATCCATTTCAAATGAAATAATTTCAGCTGAAGATGGCTGGGAAGATGCTGCACTAAAAGCATTTAGAAAAAAATATAAAGATGGAATTTCTGAGGATACAAAAGAAAGATTAAAACAAAAAAATTTTCTTCATAATCGAGGTTTTAGTTTTAAAGAAATTGAATCAGTTTTTAGTTAGGACATGTTATGATTTATTGCGATGTCTTATGAGGTTTTAGCAAGAAAATATAGACCAACAAACTTTGATGAAGTTATTGGCCAAGATCATATTATTAAAGCATTAGTTAATAGCATAGATCAAAATAAAATACATCAAGCATATATTTTTTCAGGAACTAGAGGAGTAGGCAAAACAACGATTGCTAGAATACTAGCAAAATGTATGAATTGCGAAAGTGATTCTGAACCAATATCAACACCATGTAATAAATGTTCAAATACTATTGAAATTTCAGAAGGAAGAAGTGTTGATTTTTTAGAAATTGATGCTGCTTCAAATACTCAGGTAGATAAAATTAGAGACCTTATAGAAACTATTGAGTACAAACCAGCAAAAGGAAGGTTTAAAATTTATCTAATTGACGAAGTTCACATGCTATCAACTGCAAGTTTTAATGCTCTTCTTAAAACATTAGAAGAGCCTCCAAAGCATGTGATATTTATATTTGCTACAACGAATCCTGAAAAGATACCTAAAACTGTTCAATCCAGATGCCTACAATTAAATTTAAAAACAGTGAATGAGGAGCTGCTAGTCCAGCATATTCAAAAAATACTTAAATTAGAAAATATAAACTTTGATGATTACAGTACAAATATGATTGCAAATTCTGCTAAAGGCTCAGTAAGGGATGCTTTAACTCTTCTTGATCAAGCAATTGCATATGGAAATGGAGAATTAAAGGAAGATGATGTCAAGAAGCTTTTAGGAACAATAGATAATTCATTATTAATTGACATGATTAATGGGGTTGTAGATGGAGACGGCAAAAAAGTCTTTAACACTTTGTCTGAAATTGAGCAATTATCTCCTGAATATGATTCAATTTTAAAAGATATTATAGCGATGCTTCACCAGATATCATTAGAACAAGTTTTACAAAATTCCGATATTGATCATATTAAAGAGATGGCTACAAAGGTTGATAATGAGTTTTGTCAATTATTATATGAAATAGCTATGAATGCTTATTCTAAATTTAATATTCATCCAAATCCAAAAGAGGCATTAGAAATATGTCTTCTAAGAATGTTAACTTTTAATCCATTGCATAAATTATCTGAGAATTCATCAAACGAGCCTATAAAAGAAAAAAAAAATTTAAAAACAGATAACTTAAAAGAAAAAAAACCAGATAAAACTAAATTACATTCATCAGACAAACTAATTGCCTCTAATGAAGATTGGATTAATTTTTTTAATACAAAAAAAATGAGTCCATTTGCTAGAAATTATTTCGGAAACATGTCTTTTAAAGATTTTGATGATGATACTATGACTTTAATAGTTAATTCTGAGTCTAGTGAAATACCTGAAAATATTCTTTCAGAATTTAAAACTATTTTAAAAGAATTATTTTCGAAAGAAGTTGAAGTTAATTTTGAAGTTGGTACTGTAATAGATTCACCACTTGCAGTTAATGATGCTGAAAATTCAAAGAAATATAATGAAGCAAAATCAAGTATTAAAGACGATAAAGATATAAAAATTTTTTTGAATAAATTTAACGGAAAAATTAAAGAAGATACTATTAAACCTATCAAGTAAGATGAAGCAAGATTTAGTCACAGAACTTATAAATGCATTAACAATTTTGCCTGGAGTAGGTAAAAAGTCTGCTCAAAGAATGGCCTTATATCTTTTGGATAGAAATAAAGATGGTGCAAGCATTCTTGCGAATACCCTTAAAGAGGCAATTGATAATATTCAGCGATGCTCTTATTGTCGAATGCTTACTTCAAATAGTCTTTGTAATATTTGTTCAGATAACTCAAGAGATAATAAAAGTATTTGTGTGGTAGAAAGCCCATCAGATGTGCTTGCAATCGAATCAACAGGTGGTTATAAAGGACGTTATTTTGTATTACTTGGAAGGCTTTCTCCAATTGATGGTGTCGGGCCAGATGAATTGGGTATTAATGACTTAATTCAAATAATTGATCAAGATGAAGTAAAAGAAATAATTCTAGCTACCAGCAGCACAGTAGAAGGTGATGCTACAGCGATATATATAAAGGATCATGTTAAGAAAGCTAAAGTTTCTAGAATATCTTATGGAATTCCAATAGGAGGGGAGTTAGAGTATGTTGATGGAACAACAATTGCTCGGGCTATAGAGGGAAGGGTAGAGATAAATGTCGATTAAATCTGATAAATGGATAAAATTAATGTCTACTAATCACGAAATGATTCAACCTTTTTCTGAGGATCAGATAAGAATGGATGAGAATGGAAATAAGCTAATTTCTTATGGGGTGTCTAGTTACGGGTATGATGTTAGATGTTCAAATGAATTTAAAGTTTTTACAAATATACATTCTGCAATTGTAGACCCGAAGTCTTTTGATGAAAAAAGTTTTGTAGATATAGCCTCAGATGTTTGTGTTATTCCTCCAAATTCATTTGCTCTAGCAAGAACTGTTGAGTATTTTAAAATACCAAGAAATGTTCTTACCATTTGTTTAGGTAAATCTACTTATGCAAGATGCGGAATTATCGTAAATGTTACTCCGCTTGAGCCAGAGTGGGAGGGCCATGTAACACTTGAGTTTTCAAATACAACAAATTTACCAGCAAAAATTTATGCTGGAGAAGGGGTCGCCCAAATGTTATTTTTTGAGTCAGATGAAGAATGTGACATAAGTTATAAAGATAGGGGTGGAAAATACCAAGGTCAAACAGGTGTCACACTACCCAAGGCTTAAAATTTCTTGTAATTCTAATTTGTTCGTCACTTCTGGGCTTTTATCTAGTATTTTAATAAACATATACTCCAATTCTTCTGCTAAATAATACTGTACCTTTCTTCTGCTCCCGTCTCTAACACGCTCTACAACATGACAAGTTAATATTGAGTCATTAAAGATACAATCTTGGACACTCTTAACTTTAAAAAAATATTTTTTTGAACCACCTTGTTGCATATCTATGATGTTTAATGAAAATTTCTTAGAACCTTTTTTAACAAATGTTCTAATCATAATTTGGGCATTAAGAGGATCGAGAATTATTTTATTAAGATCGATACTCTCTTTCCATTTTTTCTCACCTGATGATTCAATAATATTATTTGCATAGTCAAAATTTATTGACTGATCTCTATTAAGAAATTTAGGTTTAATTTTTATATTATATTTTTTTGAATAAACCTTATCGTTAGATATTTGAAATTCTGAAGAGAAATTCATGCTAGCTATTAAATTTGATGCATTAAATGTCATTTCATAGGCATCATTATTTTTTTTGAATTCTCGAACTCCAGTTATTTTTATTTCATCAGATTCAAATTTATATTTTGCTGAATAAAAAGGTATATCATTTGAGCTGATATTGATTGTAAATATCAATGTAAATAGTATTTTTTTATATTTCATAATTCTTAACTAAAATATCATTAGTAATATTATCAATTTCTTTATAACTTACTTTATTATTCTTTAGAGTAATATTTTCATTACAGATTAAACTAATTATTTCGGGTAATAACATGTGTTCAATTTTATGAATTCTTTCTATAAGTTCATCAAGATTTTGATCTTCTTTAACCTTAATTATACCTTGTGCAATCAATGGCCCTGCATCTAACTCAGCAGAGACATAATGGATTGAGATACCATGTATTTTATCCTTATTTATGATTACATTTTTATGAGTATTTAATCCAGGATATAGAGGAAGAAGTGAAGGATGAAGGTTTATTATTTTGCCGTTATACTTCTCAGTAATTTTTTTTCCAAGCACCCTCATAAAACCAGCCAATACTATTAAATCAATATCTAATTTAGTTAAATACTGATCTACAGCTGCATCAAAATTATCTCTATTTAAATAATCCCCATGCTTTATTACTTTTGTTCTTAAATTATATTTTTCTGATCTTTTTAGACCATATGCATCTGGGTTGTTTGAAATAACACACACAATTTTTCCATTTATACTATTTGAATTACATGCATTTATAATAGCTTCCAAATTACTACCACTACCAGATATTAGTACTGCTATTCTTTTCATTAGTTATTATGAATATATTACTGATTGCTCTTGATTTTTTTCTTTTACAGCTCCAATCACATAATTTTTTAAATTCATTTCAGATATCTTATTTGATATATCTTTTACATCTTTTTTATCAACTATAAGAACCATACCAATACCACAGTTAAATATTCTAAACATATCCTTATTTGATATATCACCTTCTTCTTTTAACCATTTAAATACTTTTGGCATGTCCCATGAATCAGTTTTAATCTCCACGCATAAATTTTTTGAAATCGACCTTGGTAAATTTTCTGTTAACCCGCCGCCAGTTATATGTGAGATAGAGTTAATTTTAAAATCATTAATTAAATTCATTATCAATTTAGGATATAGAATTGTTGGCTTTAAGACCTTTTCTTTTATAGCACTTATTTCTTCTTTATTAGCTTTTGAATTGTTAATTATTTTTCTTATCAAGGAAAACCCATTTGAGTGTGGTCCGCTTGATTCGATGCCAATTAAAATATCTCCCGATTTAGTATTCTCATTATTTATTATTTTTTTCTCATCAACACAACCAACAGCAAAACCAGCTAGGTCAAAATTATTATCAATGTAATGCCCAGGCATTTCAGCTGTCTCGCCTCCCAACAATGCACAACCAGAATCATTGCAAGCATTAGCAATACTCTTAATCACAACAGAAGCTTCCTTAATATTTAGCTTTGAAGAAGCATAATAATCTAAAAAGAATAAAGGCTTTGCACCACAAACTATTAGGTCATTTACGCACATCGCAACAAGATCTTGGCCAATACCGCTTAAGTCATTAAAGTCTTGAGCTAATGATACTTTTGTGCCCACACCATCTGTGCAAGCAACCAAAATCGGGTCT
>CACDCN010000017.1 GCA_902551185.1 uncultured SAR86 cluster bacterium
CCATCACCAAGTGCTATTGATTTCACTCCTGGTGAGCTTCTTGGTTGTGTATCAGGTGAACTAGGACTAAGAAAATTTCTAGAAGATGCTGGTCATACTCTTGTTGTAACCTCAGATAAGGATGGGGATGGATGTGAAGCAGATAAAGAATTGGTTGATGCTGATATAGTTATATCACAGCCATTCTTTCCATACTATCTTACAAGAGAAAAGATGGAATCTGCTCCTAACCTAAAAATGGCTATAACTGCAGGCATAGGTTCTGACCATGTAGATTTACAAGCTGCCATGGATAATAACGTAGATGTTGTTGAGGTTACTTATTGTAATTCTAGATCTGTTGCTGAACATATTGTAATGATGATTTTATCAATGGTCAGGGACTATCATAATCAACACAGAATTGTAAAAGAAGGTGGATGGCATATTGCTGATGCTGTTCAAAGATCATATGACGTTGAAGGTATGCATGTTGGAACTGTCGCTGCCGGAAGAATTGGTATTGATATGTTAAGAAAAATGAAGCCTTTTGATGTTCATTTGCATTATTTTGATATTCATAAACTTCCAGATGAGGTGGAAGCAGAGTTAAACCTCACCTATCATGAATCGGTTGAATCGTTAGTTGCTGTATGTGATGTGGTGAATATTAGTTGCCCTTTACATCCAAAAACTGAGCATTTATTTAACGATGAAATGATTAGTAAGATGAAACGCGGTGCATATATTGTAAATACTGCTAGGGGTAAAATTTGTGATAAAGATGCAATTGCAAGGGGTCTGGAGAGTGGCCAACTAAGTGGTTATGCTGGAGATGTATGGTTCCCACAACCTGCGCCTAATGACCATGTTTGGAGGTCAATGCCGAACCATGGAATGACGCCTCATACATCAGGAACATCATTATCAGCACAAGCAAGGTATGCAGCTGGTGTTAGAGAAATATTAGAATGTTTCTTTGAAGATAAGCCAATTAGAGAACCATATTTAATAGTACAAAATGGTGATTTAGCAGGAATGGGAGCCCATTCTTATACAAAAGGAACTGCAACTGATGGTTCTGAGGAAGCTGCTGAATTTAAGAAATAATAATCTAAAAAATAGCTACTAGAAACGACATAGTAAAGTTTGTTTCTAGTAGTTATTTAAATATATTATCAGCCCCATATAATATCTAAATGAAAAAAACTATTGCCATAATTGGCTCTTCTGGAGCTATCGGAAATTCGATATGTGAAGTATTACTAAATGAGTATCCAATAAAAAAACTATATAAGTTTTCAAGAAAAATTCAGAGCAAAGATACAGATAAAATAAAAAATATTGCGATAGATATTGAAGATGAAAACTCAATCAAAGAATCTTTAAAAGATATGCCAAGGGATGTTAAATTTGATTTAATTTTTGTAGCTACAGGATTATTGCACAATGAGAATGAAATATTTCCTGAAAAAAGTATTAAAGATATTAATACTGATATGTTTCAAAAAGTTTTATTAGTGAATGCCATAGGTCCTGCATTAATTGGTAAGTATTTTATTCCCTTAATGAAAAAAGATATTAAAAGTGTTTTTGCTTTTTTGAGTGCAAAAGTGGGAAGTATTAGTGATAACAAAATTGGTGGATGGTATTCATATCGAGCAAGTAAGGCAGCATTAAATCAAATCATTAAAAATTTTAGCATTGAAATAAGAAGAAATAATAACAATGCAATATTCGTAGGCCTTCAGCCAGGAACCGTTAAAAGTTTTTTAAGCAAGCCTTTTCAAAAGAATGTAAACAGCCAAACGCTTTTCACTCCTAATTATTCTGCAAAAAAATTGCTTAAAGTAATTAACTCACTTGATTATGAAGATAGTGGTAAGTTATTTTCCTGGAACGGTGAAGAAATACAACCATAAAAAAACCCAGCTTAAAGCTGGGTTTTTCTTGAATAAAGTTAAATTATTCTGAGTCGCTAACAGCAGCTACATATATAGCTAAACCAAATGCGATTTTGTTAATAAAATCAGCATAGTTATAGATCAAGTTAGCATTACCCATGTCAGCATTAGCTCCTACACCTACCCAATATCCAATAGGATAGATAGCCCAACCAACAGTAACAATTAATCTAATTGTACTGAAAGCTTGTTGTGCGGCTGCATTGCCACTAGAAGCATTAAGCTGTCCAGCTTCACCTGAGAATATCTCATAAACAATGTACAACCAAGCTAATACTCCAACAATACCCATTACATTTGCACTTGCAACTCCAGTTTCTCCCATGAAACCACATACAAGCATTACTAATGATGCTCCAAGTAATTTCCAGAAAAGACCAGAACCAACATTAGTACAAACTCTAAGAATTAAGTAAAACTCAATTATTTGAAGTGGTACTGTAATTAACCAGTCAATATATCTATATACAGTAGGAGATGTTCCAGTTTCAACCCAAACGCCTCTCATGTATAGATAATGCCAAAACGCCACACCAGTAACTAAACCAGCAACTGATAATGAAGTTTTCCATTTGCCGTGTACTCTGTCTCTTTCTACAAAGAAGAACACAGTAGCAGCAAGCATAGCAGCTGTTACAATCCAAAATGACATTCCTGTCATATCACCTGTGCTGAGATCTGCAGCAAAGGCAGGTAGCGCAACAACGCCAGCTAAAGTTAATAAAAATTTCATATATAACTCCTTATAAGATAAGCAGGAGTAAAATTACTCCCCCCCGTTAATATACAGTGCATATCATACCAAAATATCAAAAGGTATCAAATTTAATAAAGATACGCATACATTTTCATTAGTAAAATAGATATAAAAGTGATGCCTTATTTAGAGCCTTAATAGGCCAAAATAAGATATTTATTATGAGTACATACATAAATATGAGTACAAATAGCTACAAATGAGTACATAAATTGAATTTAATTATAAAATATTGTACTATAGTGGGTACATTATGAGTACAGATAACGACAAATACTTAGTTTTAAGAGGGAAAAATAAAGATATTTATTTTATTCAAAAGAGGTTGTCTAAAAAACAAGCATCAATACTTGGTAAGGATTTTATTAAGAAATCTCTTGAAACTACCAATGTCTATATTGCAAGAGAAAAAAGGGACAAAATACTTAAAGAACTTGATTATTTAACGCCAAGCAATCAAGATATTTCTTATAATCCCGATAATATAGATGGATTTATAGTAAATAATGAAAAAAGTCATCAAAATGATCTAAATATTCATAATAATAGTGTACCCATAGAAAAAAATGATAAAAATACTATAGATGAGTACAAAAAAGATGATAGATATACAATATTTTCTTTAAAAGTACCCAAATTTCCCGATAAAGACGATCTAATAGTTAAAATTGATAACATTATCCCTATTACTATAGCTATTTTGACCTTGTTTATAGCCTTTATTGTCTAATTTTAGTTTCTAGAACCTCTATTTTAACTTCAAGATCCTCTATAAAGTTAATTGAAAAATAATTACTGTAAATCTTATTAATAACCAGAGACCATATTAACTCTAAGTATTTATCTAATAGATTCCAGTAATTGATTACTTTAAAAGTATTTTCATCTGTATCTAGACCATAATGGGCAAAAAAATTTTTAATATCCAAGTTATTTAAGTTATATGAATTTATTATCTTACTTAAATCATAATATCGACTATTAATACTCGAGTATTCCCAATCAATAAAATATATATCTTCATTATTAAAAAGTATGTTCGTTGGATTTAAATCATTATGAGAAAAAACTAGATCAGTTTTATCTTCTGGAATATCTTTAAATAATTTAATAGCTTTGTTAACAATATTTTTTTTTGGATGGTCTAATAAAATTTTTTTATAGTTAATTAGTTGAGATTTAAAACTAATATGTTTAATAGGTAATTTTATTGAATGAGCCTTACTTAATTTTGTCCCTAGTTGTTTTATAAATTTAGGTGTTAAGGACAGCCTCTTGTTAGAACTAATATATTCATAAATTAATAAATCATGCTGTTTACTTAAGTAAAAAATTTTAGGAAATAGATTATTTTCAATAAGTTGGTTGGTTATTTTTAAGTCAAGATATCCATTAGTTTTCATACTCAAATTTTTTAGATTAAATAATTTAAAAATAGCTTTTTTATTTTCAAACTTTCCTAGATATGTTTTTGATGTTTCTCCATCTCTTATTTCACCTAATAATTCAAATTGTATATTTAAATCGTTTAATCTTTTTTGAATATCAATCATAAGACTCTAAATATTCTCTATAGGGCTAATGTTTATTTTTAAACTTAATAAAAAATGTCTATACAATATTTTCATCTCTTACTTTTTCCTTCCAAATTTTCATCTCTTACTTTTTCCTTCCAATAACTCAAATTGAAGAATTAGTTCATTTGATCTTTCCCTATTATTAATCATATGTATCAAAATATTTTTTTCTCCAGGATACATAACCAAAACATATAATAATTAAATAAATAAAAAACAACAGTGCCGTCAAATATAATTCTCTAGATAAAAATATATAAATTGAAATAGAATCAATAACAAACCAATATATCCAATTTTCAAGAATTTTTTGAGCTACCATGTACGTAGTTATAATTGCTCCCCATGATGTAAATGCATCTAAAAATGGTAATTCTGCATTTGTATATTTTTTAAGAATAAAACCAGTTATTAGGGCAAGTACTACTACAGAAGTTATTGTTATGAAATGTTTCATATTACTCCAAGTTCGTATTCTATTGTTAGAATTAATCTGAATTGATTTTGTCCATTTAAACCAGCCGTATATTGCCATAACTATATAGAAGATTTGTAAATATGCTTCCATAATTAATCCTGCATCATACATAATATAGAAATATAATGATGAGCTAATTATAACCGCATACCAGCACTTTATGTTTTCTTTAGCAGCTAGTAATAAATATAATATTGCGCTTATAACTGCAATTATTTCAATAATTAAATTTATCATACCGTTTTAAATTCATCTCTAATTGAGATATTAATATGGCTGGGATCGCCTTGTCTTTTATAGGAAATATTTTTAATGTTCATTACCTTTATAACTTTAATTATTTTAGTTTTTAAACTTATCATTAATTTCTAAATTCATCTCTAATTGAGATACTAATATGTCTGGGATTGCCCTGTCTTTTGTATGAAATATTTTTAATGTTCATTACCTTGATGACTTTAATTATTTTAGTTTTTAAACTTATTATTAATTTCTAAATTCATATCTAATTGAGGCGCCGATATGTCTGGGATCGCCCTGTCTTTTGTATAAGGTATTTTCGAAATGAGGTGCTTCATTTCCAAAATAAAATCCACGTGTTGAATAGTATTCGTCAAATAAGTTTCTTATCCAGAGTTCAGTGGTAATGTTATTTTTATTTCTTCCAAAAGTGAGGTTTACTAATTGATAACTTTTAGATTTATTATTGTGAGACTCAGAATAATAAAAATCACTTTTGCCATTAGTTTCAATTCTTAAATATTTATTATTACTCATATCAAAATTTATTCCTGCTGAGAATGTTCTTTCTGGTGCATGAGCTTGCGATCTATTCTCTAAATCCTCTCTTGATTCCCAATTATTAATTTGTGTTTTAAGTATCCCTAAATTTAAATAAATCAATATGCGTTCTTTTAATAAAAAATTAGAATTAAATTCAAATCCGTAATTTTTTCCATTAGCTGCATTTTGAGTTAAGTATGAAAATGTATTTGGATCAGCTGGGTCTACTTGTCTTGAAATCAAAACCTGTTGATCTTTCCTTTTTGAGAAAAATATCACTGCTGATAAATTTAGATCTTGGTTATCAAATTTAGAATTCACACCAAATTCATAATTAGTCAAAAATTCTGGATCATATATTAAATTTTTATTTAATGAATTATCCAATGCATCTAGCCCTAAATTAAATCCACCTTGTTTATATCCTTGTGCTATTGATAAATACATATTTGATTTCGTATTCATATTTTTTATTAGTGAGAGCTTGCCTCCATTCATATAGTTTGAAGGATTAAATGATTCATTGTTTGAGTCATTGTATTTTGAATCCCAATTTTCCCATCTCATTCCAATTGCTAATTTGTATTGCTTATTTAAAAAATAATCTATATTTCCAAAAATTGATAAATTTTGAGACTTATAATTTCTTAAAATTGAAGATTTACTTACATATGGACTATATAAATCTGAAGGATCTCCATAAATCCCATCGTCATTTGTTAAATTTGTCTCTTTTAATTGAGTAAAATCTACTCCAATAACCCATTCAAGTGGCATTTTTGATAAAAAACTACCATTTTTAGACAAAAAACGTATTTCTTGGCTAAAAGTATCCCTATTTCGTAAAGTTTCTGAGAAATAATCATATGTATATGGAAAATGCGAGTCTTGATTGCCCCAATCTGCATCATAACTAAAAATAACATCTGTTTTTGTTGTGCTCGTATAACTTTGCAAATCAAAGTTTTTATAATTTTTAAATATTTTTATTCCATAGGTATTTGTTTTTTGTGAATCCATCCCTGGGCGGTCAGATAAAGTATTTAAACTTCCATCAATAGTCCAAATATCTGCAGGGTCATTTATGTCAACTTGAGAAACTAAAAATTTAATCTTAGTTGTGTTATCTATATCCCAATCTAATTTATATCTTAATGTAAGCTCATCTTTTCTTGATGTATCTTTTTTGTTCAAAAAAATATTTTTTCTAAACCCGTCTGCATAATCTGTTCTAATAACAAAACGATATTTAAGATTTTTATTTTTTGTTGGTCCACCAAATGCAAGACCAATATTTTGCATCCCATAATCGCCAAATGTTAATTCAGATGTTCCCTCAAATTTATCAGTTGGATCTTTTGTCTTAATATAGATTAATCCGGCAAGAGCATTTGCTCCTGATCTCGATCCTTGTGGCCCTCTATAAATTTCAACTTGATCAATATCAAAAGTCGTTGCAATTCCTCCCTGGCCAGAATAATCAATATCATCAATTAGAAATCCTACTGAAGAATTTGGAGTTCCTTGATATCCAGATCTTTCTCCAATTCCTCTTATCTGAAAATATCTTGCCCTTGAATCTGAAGCTGCATAATTTAAATTTGGTATCAAATAAGATAGTTGTTGAAAATGTTTAATTGCTTGAGATTTAATTTCTTCAGATTGAATTACAACAATACTTGAATCTTTCTCACTTAAAGATGTTTTACGATATTCTCCTTGAACAATAACTTCTTCAATTTCTTGAGCAAAGTTAAATAATGAAAAAACTAATGGTAATAAAAAGATATATTTTTTTTTAATATACATTTGTAATTCCTCCGCAACAATTGTGTTGATCAGGTTCAAAGAGTTCCTAATGATCTCAGGCTATATTTGCCACCCCTTTACATTAAAAATATATTAATTGAAAAAACTATTATTTGGAAGCGGTTCAAATGAAATCTAGCTAGAATATAAATCTAATTTTAATTTGTATATATTTTTCCATTATTTATAAAATTGTATTCTATGAGATAGATCTTTTATATTAAATTTAAGATGGTCTTATTACATTTGAAGATATATACAACGTAAGAACAATAAAAATAATCGACCAGTATTTCTACTAAAATTAATTTTTAATTAATTAAAATTATTACCGCATATCAGTTATTTAAATAAGTATTAAGTCTCATTTATTTTTAATAACGCATATCCATAAATTTCAGCTATTTGATTAATTCTCTTGTCTTTCGGCGTTCCTGCTCCGTGCCCAGCCCTATCCTCAATACGAATCAAAATCGGGTTATTGCATGATTGATTCTCTTGAAGTTTTGCTGCAAATTTGAATGAGTGTGACGGCACAACTCTATCATCTCTGCTAGCAGTTGTTATAAGAGTGGTTGGATAACAAACATCTGATTTAATATTATGTAATGGGCTATAAGCAAGCAGATTTTCAAATTCATCTTTTTTATCTACTGAACCATAATCGCTTTCCCATGCCCAACCTATTGTAAATTTACTGAACCGCAACATATCAAGGACGCCAACTTGTGGAATAGCAACTTTATATAAATGAGGATTTTGTAACATCGTTGCTGCAACCAAAAGTCCGCCATTTGATCTTCCATCAATTGCGGTTGTTTCCGGAGATCCAATTTTCTGATCATGTAAAAATTTTGCTGCATAAGCAAAATCATCAAAGACATTTTGTTTATTTAATAACATACCATCAGCATGCCATGCATCTCCATACTCACCGCCGCCTCTTAAATTTGCAACAGCATAAACTCCATTCTGGTTTTTCCAAGCAGTGTGACTCTTGCTAAAATTTGGAAGGATAGAAATATTAAAACCGCCATAACCATAAATTAATAATGGTGTCTTCTCATTTATATCTAATGATTTTTTATGACTGATATGAATAGGAATCTTGGTTCCATCTTTTGATTCATAAAATTTTAGACTCGATATATAGTCATCTGATTTATATCCATCAAGTTCCTCTTTCCAAAATAACTTTGATGTGAAATTATTAAAATCAAATTCATATATTTCTCTTGGAGTAACGTAATTAGTTATTGAATAATAAGATTTGGTATCTTCTATGTCTCCGCCGAACCCACTTACATTTCCTTTTTTGGGTAATTCAATTTCAGAAATAAATTCTCCCTTAAGATTAAAAAATTTAATAGTTGAAAAAGTATCAACTAAATAATTAATTACAAAAAGATTATTAACAAGGTTTACCGATCTTATGGCATGTTCAGATTCACTTATGACATCATTCCAAACCAAGGACCCATTTTTTATTTCTAAATTAACTATTTTTCCATTTTTAGCACTTTCGGTAGTGTAAAACCAAAAAACATTGTCTTTATTATCAATAAAAGAGTAGGTCCCAATTAATTCATCAATTATTGGTATAAATTTAGTATCAGGGCTTAATTGAAGGTATATCCTATTCCTTTCGTCCGTTCCTTCTGAAATTGAGAGTATTTTTATATCACTATCTTCAATTACTTTAATGCTCCAACCCCATCTAGGTTGGTCAGGATTCTCATAAATAACCCTATCTTCTGATTGATTGGTTCCTATTTTATGAAACATTAGCCTTGGTGACTGATTAAGATCCTTTAGGACCTCTCCATCAGGCTCATCATATTTCTGATAATAAAAACCAGAGTCATCATTTTCCCATACGGCCCCTGAAAATTTTGCCCATCTAATTTCATCTTCAAGAATTTCGCCAGTTTCAATATTCATTACTTTCCACTTCCTCCAATCAGAACCACCATCAGAAATAGAATAGGCAATATGATCAGCATTATTATTTATACTGGTACCTCCTAATGAAATAGTTCCGTCTTCAGAGAAGGAATTTGGATCAATTAAAACTCTTGCATCACAGTCGTTACAATCTTTGATCATTAACTTGCTTTGTTGGAATGATCCATCATTAAAATAATAAAAAGTTTTACCTTCTTCTTCATAGGGAATCGAGATTGATTCATTCTCCCAAATCGTTTCTAAATATTTAGTAATATCATTTTTATATTTATTCTTTCCAATAAACTTTTTTGTAAACTTGTTCTGTTTCTTTACCCACCTTAATGACTCAGCACTTGTAAAGTCCTCTAGCCACCTATACGAATCTTGAATTTGATATCCGTGAATAGTTTCATTGAAATCTATTTGCTTTGAATCAGGATAAACAATCTCATCATTTTGATTGCCACATGAAATTAGCAATATAAGTAAAGTTAAGCTTAAAAAATTTTTATACATACAAAACATATTACTTTACAATTAATCCATGAATCAATTTAAATCTGCTTGGCAATTTGCTTTTGCAAATTGGAAATTCTTTTTAATGCTTGCTTTACCTGTTATAGCGATTGAGTCTTTAGCAAGTTATCTTGTTATGCCTTTAGGTGGCCTAACACAACCTGAAGATTTTGTTGATTTTTTTCAAGCTAACTCATTAATCATAGCAATGGTTGGAATTGTTGGTCTTATATTGCAAATATCATTCTTAGGTGGTCTATGGGTTGGATACATGTCGATAGATACTGGAAAAAATATTAGTCCAATTGCCGCATTACAAGTTGGTTTTTCAAAATTCTTACCGCTTTTTGGTGCTTATATTATTGTTACTATGGTGTCTGCACTAGG
Organism: uncultured SAR86 cluster bacterium; assembly: GCA_902551185.1. Classification (GTDB taxonomy): domain Bacteria; phylum Pseudomonadota; class Gammaproteobacteria; order Magnimaribacterales; family D2472; genus SAR86A. Next base: position 10,198 of record CACDCN010000017.1, read on the forward strand.
GTTTCTTATGTTGATACTCCCTGGAATATATTTAACAGCAAGATTTGGATTAGTTGCTGCACAGATAATGTTTGAGAATAATAAAGTTTTTGAATCAATTGGAGCGTCTTGGGAAAAAACAGATGAATACGGATCTAGATTATTTATGTTTACTTTAGTGTTTGTTGTTTTAATTTTCTTAACTGCGCTTTTGCTATCCAGCATAATTCCTGAGGGTATTGTCCAAATCGTTCTGCTTGCTTTAACTGAATATATTTTTATGATTCCATTAGGATATATTTTCTTTACACTCTATAAATCAATCAAAGTCAGTTAGAGTAATTGTCGAAAATGTAATTCAAAGGTAGAATGCTCATTCGTTGATAGGGCCTGTAGCTCAGTTTTGGTTAGAGCGTTCGACTGATAATCGAGAGGTCGGAAGTTCGAGTCTTCCCAGGCCCACCATTTTTTGAAAAAGTTCTGATAAAATAAGTCATGGAAAAATTTCTAGAAATCATTCTTGATCATAACAAGATATGGTTTGGTCTAATTTTTATTGGAAGTGTATTAAATGCAGTTTCTCAAGAACTTGTTGTCTTAAATCAAGTTCCATATCTTTCATTAATTAGTTTTCTAACAGGTTTTGTTATTGGGCTTGTAGCGCATATTAGGGGAAAATGGTTATGGGTGTAGATATCAAAGATGCTGTATCTGAAGAGTTTTCATTTGAAAAAGAAAAAGCTGTTGCTAAAAAATATGCTCAAAGATTTCAATGGGAAATGATTCTAATTGGCATTGGTCAAGCCTGTGTATGGTTAAGTTTATGGCCATTGGTTATGTTCGGTATTATTCCTCTATGGTTAGGATTTGTTGTAGCTTGCTTTTGTGCCTGTATGGCCTACCTACCGTCTCATGAAGCACAGCATGGAAACTACTCAAGAGGTGATCCTAAGAAAAGATGGATTGACGCATTAGTTGGGCACATTACTCTGATAACCGTAATGTTTCCATATGAAATATTGAGAGTGACGCACATGAAGCATCATGCATATACAAATCATGATGATAAAGATCCTGATTTTTTAACTTCGAATGCAAAATCTGTAAAAGAAGTTATCTTACTTTCACTTGATGGTACATCTCCAGACTATCAAAAATACAAAGAGGTATATTCTAGTGATGCTGCATTCCAAAAAGCTTTTGAAAAAGGAGTAAAAGTTTCTTTAGCTTACAGATTAACTTTAATGTCACTAGTTTTTCTTTTCCCACTTCAAACATTACTTTTGTGGTGGTTGCCTGCAAAGATAGGTGTCTTATACACAACTCTTTTCTTTTCATATTATCCACACATTGGTACGGAAATTGGTAGATATAAAAACACAAGATTTTGGCAACATTGGATGCCAAGATATATTAATCACTCAATGCAATTACATTTTGTGCACCACCTTCATCCAAATATTGGGCATTATGATGAGCCTAAAGCTATAGAAGAATTAAAACCATTCTTAATTGCTAGAGGGGTTCCTGGTGCAGAAGAAATTCCTGATAGGGTTACCTATAATCCTTTAGTAAAAATCTAGAACTTCTAAGCAGGTCAACTAATTTCTAATAATTCTATTTCAAAGATAAGGATTGAGTTTGATGGAATGCCTGGTCTGCCTTCCTCTCCATAAGCCATGGTTGGATCAATATACACCATCCATTTATCTCCTGCTCTCATTAACGAAATAGTTTTTTGACATCCTACAATTAATTTTGATAGTTCAATTTCTAAAGGCTCAGAATCTAATGAGCTCCAAAAAACTTCTCCGTTAGTAAGTGTCCCATGAAAGTGAGCTGAGATAGTTTGCGTTAGTTCAGGAGTCTCACTGTCGGGGTCTCCTGAATCAATAACTAAATATTGAAGTCCAGGCTCTATCTCAACAACTTGATCATTTTTTTTATTATCAATAAAGAATTGTAAGTTTTCAATTTGTTGGATATTTGGGCTGTCTTGAGAGCATGAAACTAAAATAAGAAAACTAAATATTATTACAAAAGCTCTCATCTATACTTTAATTTTTAAGAATTTTCTTTTGCCAACTTGATAAATATTCTCTGAACCTTTGTTAACCTCAAATTTTTGATCTTCAACTTTTTCAGAATCTATTTTAATACCGCCTTGCTCAATTAACCTATTGCCTTCAGATACACTTGCAATCATCTTGGTGTCTTTAAGAAGATTTACTAAAAGAATAGAATCGCCTTCTATATCTACCTGAATGCTTTCTATATCATCTGGCATTTGACCTTTTTGAAATCTCTTCAAGAAGCTATCCTTGCATTTCTCACCGTCGCCTTCATTATGAAATCTATCTACCAATTCTTCAGCTAAAAGAAATTTAATATCGCGTGGATTCTTACCAGACTCCATTTCAGCTTTTAATTTTGCTATTTCTTCTTCTGGTATAAAACTTAATAATTCAAACCAACGCCACATTAACTCATCGGAAATTGACATAATTTTTCCAAACATATCATCTGGGTTTTCATCAATAGCAATATAGTTATCTAATGATTTGGACATCTTCTTTACGCCATCTAGTCCTTCTAATATAGGGACAGTTATTACCACTTGTGGTTCTTGTCCATAGTCCCTTTGAAGTTCTCTACCTACCAAAAGATTAAATTTTTGATCAGTTCCACCACATTCTACATCTACCTCTAAAGCAACTGAGTCATAACCCTGAACCAAAGGATATAAAAATTCATGGATAGCGATGCTTTTATTTGATGTGAATCTTTTATTAAAATCATCTCTTTCAAGCATGCGTGCAACATTATATTTTGATGCAAGCCCAATCAATCCATCGGCACCTAATTTATCGCACCATTCAGAATTAAATTTAATTTCAGTTAGATCTTTTTTAAGAATTTTATAAACTTGTTTCTCATATGTTTTTGCATTCTCAACTAAATCTTTTGCATCTAGTATCGGCCTTGTTTTATTAATTCCAGATGGATCTCCAATCCTGCCTGTAAAATCACCAATTAAGAAAATGACTTTGTGACCTAAGTCTTGAAAGTGTCTAAGTTTATTTAATAATACTGTATGTCCAAAATGAAGATCTGGAGCAGTTGGGTCAAATCCTGCTTTTATTACCAATTGTTTACCTGATTCAAATTTCTTTTTTAAATCAGATTCTGTCAGAATCTCGTCCGCACCTCTTTTAATAAGCTTTAATGCATCTTTCATATTACTATCATAGTATTTTTAAATGATTATTAGAATCACAAAGTTGCTACTTGGTACTTAAAGATTAAAATATTGGCTATGTTAAAGGCAAAAAATAAATTTATACCTGATGCTGAGATCTTGTTAGGCCTCACAGATACATCTAAATTTTTAAAAGAACCATCAATCTCAAATAATGCAAAAAATATTATTGAACTTTGCAGACAAAATAAAAGTGGACGCACCAAACTCGATGCTTTCTTAAATGAGTATGGTCTAGATAATAAAGAAGGTGTTGCTCTAATGTGTCTTGCTGAGTCTGTGTTAAGAATTCCAGATAAAAAGACTCGTGATCTAATAATCTCAGAAAAATTATCAGAGGGTGAATGGATAGACCATTTGAATCAGGCTGATAGTCTTTTTGTAAACGCATCAACTTGGGGCCTACTCCTTGCTGGAAAGGTTGTCACAACACCACCAGAGTGGTCAAAAGACCCAAATAATTTTGTTACTAGTCTTATTTCAAAATCCGGAGAGATACCAATAAGAAATGCTGTATTAGCAGCCATGCAAATTTTGAGTCAAGAATTTGTAATTGGTAAAAATTTTA
>CACDCN010000018.1 GCA_902551185.1 uncultured SAR86 cluster bacterium
AAAATGTTACATCAATTCATATATTTACAATAATAGGTTAACCTATTTAAGTATGAAATTTAATTTTCTTTCAGATAATTTAAAAAATATACTTATTTCCTCTTTTGGAGCGGCTTTATGTATTTTTTTTATAGCATATCTTAATTCTTTAGATCAAAGTAATGTATGGTTAATACCAGCATTTGGAGCTAGTTTGGTATTAGTTATGGTAGTTCATGATAGTCCTTTGGCCAAACCAAGAAATGTATTCTTTGGTCATGTTCTATCAGCATCTGCTGGCGTATTTATTTTTTATCTAATTGGAGAAAGTTCTATTTCAATAGCTCTTGGTGTTGGCTTGGCTATTATGGCTATGATGTTAACTAACACCGTGCACCCTCCAGCAGGCGGCAATCCAATTATTGCAATCCTTGGAGCAAAGTCTTTTGAATTCGTTATAATGCCTGTTGCCATAGGGGCATCTTTTATTGTTATTTTTGCATTAATTTATAACAAGATATGGAAAAGATCATAATCAATTTTTACATTTAAAAGATTAAATTATGGGGAATAGAGAAAATACTATAAAGAATTTATTACTTTCGGAGTTTAGTCCGTCAGTTTTAAAGATAGTTAATGAAAGTTATATGCATAATGTACCTGAGGGATCTGAAAGTCATTTTAAGTTAGTTATCGTTAGTGATGAATTTAAAAATTTATCTAATGTAAAAAGGCACCAAGAAGTATATAAAGTTCTTGGTGAAGTAATGAAATCTATTCACGCACTATCAATTCATTCTTTTGATAACGAAGAATATAAAAATAATCCCATGATTTTAGACTCACCTAATTGTGTTAATAAATAATTATGCGAGTTGAGATCAAAAATATAGCATCAAGATTAATTAATAATTATTTAATTATTTTATTGTGTGTTCTTATAGTCACTCTTATTTCAGGAGTAGGTTTAAATAATTTTAAATTAGATGCATCATCAGATGCTCTAGTATTAGAAAACGATCAATCTCTTAAGACTTATCGAGAGGCAGAAGATGAATTTGGAGATTCAAGTTTCTTAATTGTTACTTATGAGCCAAAGCAGGATATTTTTTCTGATTATTCAATAAATAGAATTACAAACTTAGAAAATGATTTAAAAACTATTGATGGTGTTGATTCTGTTCTTTCGTTGATGGATGCTCCAATATTTTTTCAACCTAAGGTTGGACTTGCAGAGGTTGCAGATAATTTAAAAGATTTAACTTCAGATGAGATAAATTTAGAACTTGCCAAAGAGGAGATTCTTAATAATCCAATTTATAAAGAATTAATCATAAGCAAAGATGGAAAAGTTACTGCTATGCAAGTGGTCTTAAGGGGTAATAACGAATATAACGGACTAATAGATAAAAGATATGAGTTACTTGAACAATTATCTTCAAAAGAACCACTTACAAATAAATTAAAAACAACTCTTCAAAATGATTTAAATATTATTAATAAGAGAATAAGTGAGCTAAACGATCAAGAGTCTGATTTTAATAAAATATTAATAAAAAATATTAGGTCTACATTAGACAAGTATCGAGATGATGCAACAATTTATCTTGGGGGGCCATCAATGATTGCATCAGACATGATGGATTATATTGAATCAGATCTTATAATTTTTGGCTCTGCGGTTGCTCTAATCTTTGCCTTAATGTTATATCTATTTTTTGGTTCACTCTGGTATGTAGTGATGCCATTAATAAATGCATTCCTTGCTGCTTTTATAACTGCGGGTTTTTTAGGTTATATGGATTGGAAAATAAGTGTAGTTTCATCTAATTTTATAGCGCTATTACTTATACTAACAATTTCTTTGACGGTTCATCTATTGGTAAAAATTAATGAAATTAAAAAAGAAATGGATATTAAAGATGCGATTATTAATGGTTATGATCAAATGTTTGCACCATGTTTTTTTGCAGCCCTAACTACAGCTGTAGCTTTCTTATCATTAACTTTTGGAGAATTAAAACCTGTCATTGAATTTGGAAAAATGATGGCTTTTGGAATCTCTATTGCTTTTATTCTTACATTTACATTTTTGCCTTGTGCAATCTATTTAATCAAAGCCGGTAGCACTAAAGATTTCCTATCACTGCATAAAATAACAAATACTTTATTAAATTTTTCACAAAGTAATAAATCTTTAGTATCAGTTACATTTTTTACTTCTTTTATTATCTTATTCATAGGAATATCGAAATTAGAAGTTGAAAATAGATTTATAGATTACTTTGATAAAAATACAGAAATATACAAAGGAATGTTAGAGATTGATTCAAAATTAGGTGGTACAGCAACTTTAGATATTATTATCTCTCAACCAGAAAATACCTTTGAATCAATAGAAATTGAAGACGAGTTTTTTGAAGATGACTTATTTTATGATGAAACAAGCACTGCTGCTGGTTATTGGTGGAATATTTATTCTTTAAATGAATTAGAAGATATTCATGATTATTTAGATTCAATACCAGAAATTGGTAAAGTGCTTAGCGTTGCTAGCGGTGTAAAACTTGCTCGACAAATTAATGACGGTAAAGATTTAAATGATCTTGAGTTAGCTTTATTAAGGTCAGTTTTACCAGAAGATATTAGAGAATCATTATTGTATTCATATATAAATAAAGATGACTCGGTTGTTAGAATTTCAACTAGAGTTAATGAGTCATCTACAGAACTAAATAGAAATGATCTATTAAAGATGATAAATGAAGATCTGCAAAATAAATTTAATTTAGAACCATCTCAGTATGAGATAACAGGACTAGCAGTTTTATATAATAATATGTTGCAGTCATTATTTAGATCGCAGATCGGATCTTTAATAATAGTTTTTGTTGTTATATCTATAATGCTTTTTTTAATTTTCAGATCCACAAAGGTAATGATTATTGGATTAATACCAAATATCTTTGTTGCATCATCTGTTATGGGATTATTAGGTCTTTTAAGAATACCATTAGATATTATGACAATAACAGTTGCTGCAATAAGTGTTGGCATGGCAGTGGATAATACTATTCACTATATTTATAGATATAAAAAAGAATTAAAGATTACTGGCTCGACATCATTAGCTCTTAGTAACGCCCACGCTACAACAGGAAGAGCAATTTTTTATACAGCTTCTACTATTTCAGCAGGTTTCTTAATATTATCTTTATCTAATTTCTTTCCTACAATCCTCTTTGGATTTTTTACTGCGATTGCTATGATATTAGCTTTTATTAGTTCATTAACGTTATTACCTAATCTATTAGTAAAATATGAGGTATTTAAATAATGGGACCACTTAAAGGTATAAAAATATTAGAGTTTTCAGGAATTGGACCTGGTCCATATTGTGGAATGTTGTTAGCTGATATAGGAGCTGATGTAATTAGGGTTGGCCGTAAAGGATCTGAAGGGCTTGAAAATAAATTTGATATACATAACCGCTCAAAACGCTCTATAACAGCTGATTTAAAAGATAAAGACACAATTAATGAAATACTTAAATTAATAGATCAAGTTGATGTTGTTTTTGAAGGATATAGACCTGGCGTTATGGAAAAATTAGGCCTTGGTCCAGATGTATGTATAGAAAGAAACTCTAAATTAGTTTATGGAAGAATGACTGGTTGGGGTCAAGAAGGTCCAATGTCTAATTTAGCAGGACATGACATCAACTATATCAGCTTATCTGGAGCTTTAAATTCTATTGGCAGAAAAGACTCAAATCCGATACCTCCATTAAATTTAATAGGAGATTATGGAGGGGGTGGAATGCATCTAGCTTTTGGTATAGTTTCAGGATTAATTCATGCTCTCAAGACAGGAGAGGGACAGGTGGTTGATTCAGCAATGGTTGATGGATCTTTATCATTAATGTCTTTCTTTTATTCTTTAAAAGAAATGGGGCACTGGGAAGATAAGAGGGAATCTAATTTACTAGATGGCTTTGCCCACTTCTATGATACTTATGAATGTTCAGATAATAAATATATTGCTATAGGATCTATTGAACCTCAATTCTATAACGAACTTTTAGAAAAACTTCAAATAGATGATGAAAGATTTAAAGACCAGCACAACAAAGATTTATGGCCAGAGCTAAAAGAAAAGATGACATCAATAATTAAATTAAAATCAAGGTCTGAATGGGTTGAAATATTTTCAGGCAGTGATGCATGCGTTTCTCCAGTTCTCAGTATGGAAGAGGCACAAGCCCACCCACATAATCTAGAAAGAGAAGCTTTTATAAGTATAGATGGCTTTAATCAGCCTAATGCATCACCAAGATATTCTAAAACCAAACCAGAAATTAAATATAACGCTAAAAAGGTTGGAGTCGACCTAGATGATATTTGCAATGAATTTAATTTATCAAAAGATGCTTTTTAAAAAAAATTTATAGTATTTTCAAAAGTTTGCTTCCTAAGATTTTCTTCATCAATTTCCATAAGTGAAGCTACTTCAGAGATTATATGATTAAGATTGCTAGGCTCATTGCGATTATTCTTAGGCTTATGAGGAAGATCTTTAGGAATTAAATAAGGACAATCAGTTTCTACCATTATCTTTGATAGAGGGATATTTTTAATTGTTTTTCGAAGCTCTGCATTTCTTTTTTCATCACATATCCAACCAGTAACCCCTATATAACAATCTAATTCCAAATAATCATCTAATTGTTCTTGAGTACCAGTAAAACAATGCACAACTGCTTTGCTAATATTAGATGAATATTTTCTTAAAATCTTTATGAAATCATCATGTGAATCTCTTTGATGTAAAAAAAGAGGTTTGTTTTCATCAATCGCGATCTTGATTTGTTCCTCAAACGCATATATTTGTTCTTCATAAGTAGATAAGTTTCTAAAAAAATCTAATCCTGTTTCACCAATAGCATGAGGGTTATTATTAGTTACTGTTTCTTTAAGCTTTTTCAAATATTCATCATTAATTTCTTTTGCATGATGAGGATGTACACCAATTGTAAAAAAAATATCATTAGAATATTGGTTATATATATTCATCAATTTTTCTACATCATCTAATTGACTACATATCAGACCAAATTTAGTAATTTTATTTGTTATAGCTCTATTAATAACCTCATTAAGATCTTTATTAAATCTTTCACTTGTAAAGTTGCAAGCTATATCAGCTATTTCATGCATATGTTTCTTTATTAATTTCTAATAATATAAATTATGAACTAAAATTAACCTATCATGAATCAATTTGAAAGATTTCAACATGCTCTAAAATTAGAGAATATTGAAGATAGTGTATTTTCGGTTAATCCAGATACTAATTATTTTGTAGGTAATACACCACATGGTGGATATTTAATGGCAGTTATGCACAAGGCTCTTACAAGCATACTACCTCATTCAACAGCCATAAGCTCATCTGTGCAATATTTGGATAGAATTGATGCTAAGCCTTTCCAGCTTCAGGTAGAAACCTTTAAGACAAGTAAGGGCAGTTCATCTGGTATTGTTAAGTTAATTCAAGACGATAAAATTTGTACTACATTTACTGGAACTTGTTCTGATTTTGAATTTATGAAAGGGTATGATGATCTTCAAAAGCCTTTACCTAATATTTTTAATGATAAAGATAAAAATGATTACGTAAAGATGAATTACGATAAGATTTCTAAAGGTTTTACCCCAGCATTTATCCAACAATTAGAATGTGATATTCATCCAGACCATGCATGGTGGAACAGAGAGCCAGATTCTAGCAATAAAGATAATGAAGCAAGATGTTCTGCTTTTTTAGAAATGGAAGGAGGTATACCAGATCAATTTTGTTTATCTTTCTTTTCAGACATCCTGCCTCCAGTAGTTTGTAATAAATATGGCCCTTTAGGATGGATTCCAACCATAACTCTAACAACTCATATTAGAAAGATGCCATCTACATCAGTTTTATATGCAGACTTCAAAGCCTCAGATATCAACAAAGGATATTTTGAACAAGATTGTAATATTTGGGATTTAGATGCAAATTTAGTTGCTTCGAGCCGTCAACTAACTAGAATACTAAAGTCAGAAGAAAAAATATCTTAATTTATTGATTAAAAGGAAAACAAATGCAATTTAAAGGTACCAAGAACTATATATCAACTGAAGATTTAAGTATGGCAGTTAATGCAGCTAAATCCCTAGAAAGACCTTTGCTGGTTAAGGGTGAGCCAGGTACAGGTAAAACATTATTAGCTATAGAGGTTGCTAATGCTCTTAATATGGATTTAATTGAATGGCATATCAAATCTACTACTAAAGCATCACAGGGACTATATGAATATGATGCTGTAACTCGTTTAAGGGATTCTCAGTTAGGCGATGAAAGGGTAAAAGATATATCCAACTATATAAAAAAAGGAAAACTATGGGATGCTTTTACATCAGAAAAACAAGTAGTTTTATTAATAGATGAAATTGATAAAGCAGACATTGAGTTCCCGAATGACCTTCTTCAAGAGCTTGATAGAATGGAATTCTTTTGTTATGAAACTGGTGAAACTATTAAAGCTAAACATAGACCATTAATAATCATGACCTCAAATAATGAAAAGGAATTGCCTGATGCATTTTTAAGAAGATGCTTCTTTCATTACATTCAATTTCCAGATAGAGAGACTATGAATAAAATTGTTTCTGTTCATTACCCTAAAATTAAAAAGAAATTAGTTAAAGATGCTTTAGAAATATTTTTTGATTTAAGAAAAATCCCGGGTTTAAAGAAAAAACCATCTACATCTGAACTGATTGACTGGTTAAAATTACTATTATCAGATGATATGCCTGATGAAATATTAAAAAATGCAGACTCTTCGAAAGCAATACCGCCATTGTATGGAGCTCTATTAAAAAATGAACAGGATGTTCAATTGCTTGAGAGGCTTGCATTTATGTCAAGAAGAGAAGCAAATTCAAAATAAATGTTAATTAATTTATTTCAAACTATAAGATCTGCTGGCGTCCCTTGCACACTAAGAGAATTATTAGATTTATTAGGAGCGCTTGAAAATCAATTGGTTTATGCAGATCTTGATGATTTTTATTACTTGTCTAGAGCAACGCTAGTAAAAGATGAAAAGTATTATGATAAATTTGATAAAGCGTTTGATATTTATTTTAAAGGTATAGAAAAACTAGAAGATGTATTTCAAGCCCTAATACCTGAAGATTGGCTCAGAAAAGCCTTTGAGAAAGAACTAGACCCAGAAGAGCTAAAAAAGATTCAATCGTTAGGTGGACTAGAGAAATTATTAGAAGAATTTAAAAAACGTCTTGAAGAACAAAAAGAACGTCATGAAGGAGGTAACAAATGGGTAGGCACTAATGGTACATCTCCATATGGCCATGGGGGTCAAAATCCTGAAGGAATACGTATTGGTGGCCCAGGTGGTCAAAAAAAGGCTGTAAAAATATGGGAGCAGAGACAATACTCTAATTTAGACGATTCAGTCATTATTGGTACTAGAGATATAAAGATGGCGTTAAGACGTTTAAGAAAATTTGCAAGACAAGGAAATGAACTTGAGTTAGATATGGATGACACTATCAAATCAACTGCAAAAAATGCTGGATACTTAGATATCAAGATGGTCCCAGAAAGATTAAATTCAGTAAAAGTAATAGTATTATTTGATGTTGGTGGCTCTATGGATCCTTATGTTAAATTATGTGAGGAACTCTTTTCAGCCATAAAAACAGAATTTAAGAATCTAGAATATTTTTATTTTCATAATTGTATTTATGAATCTGTTTGGAAAGATAATAGAAGACGATCACAAGAAAGATTCTTAGTACAAGATATAATTAATAAATTCCAGTCTGACTATAAAGTAATTGTAGTTGGCGATGCAACAATGGCTCCATATGAAATAACAAATGCAGGTGGTAGCATAGAACATTGGAATGAAGAAGCTGGCCATGTATGGATAAAAAGACTGTCTGATCATTTTGAAAATATGGCATGGCTAAACCCGGTCCCTGACGATCACTGGGATTACACTTCATCTATATGTATTATTAAAGAATTATTTGAAAATAGAATGTATCCTTTAACACTTAAAGGTTTGGAAGAGGGTATGGCAGAATTATCAAAATGATTATGGGGAGAAAATATGAATAAAAACGGAATAAAATGGGGTCCATTTACATTACGGATTCCCTTCATTCATACTAAATTATTGACAGCAGAATTTCTTCAAGGTTTAGTCATATCAGGCGCAACTGCTCTTGCTGCGGCGCCTATTGGAATAGCATTAGGATTATCATTAGATGAAGCAATTGCTGTTTGTTTTATAGCTAGTGTTTTAATAACTTCAAGTCCAATTATCTTCGGCGAGCCAATGGCTTCTGGATGGATAACTCCAGCTTTACCACTAGTCATAGCATTTTTTATGACAAAAGGTATGTTTGATGGAGTTTATCGAATTGATACATTTCATTACATGTCTGCTATGGCAATTGAGTTTACTTTTCTTGTCTTGATCTTAGGATTAACAGGTATCGGTAAATTAATTGTAGAAAAAGTTCCAAATGGACTTAAATCTGGAATCATTTTAGGTGCTGCTTTGGCTGCTTTTTACCAAATCTTTTTTAGCGATTTTGATCGATATATTGGTAACGCACCAGTATCTATGATTTCTGCTTTATTAATTTGTACTATTACAACATTTTCAGAACCTTTCAAAAGATTGGCTCAAAAAAATAAAATTCTTGCCACTATTGGATCTTTGGGCTTACTGCCTGGTTTTATAGTTGCTGCAATCGTTGGTTACTTCACAGGTGAAATTACCTGGAGTATAGAATGGGGTTTGGCTGCTCCAGCTGTTGGTGATGTATATCTAAGAACCTCACCATTGTCGATTGGTTTTCCACCCACTGAAATGTACCTAGAGGTTTTACCTTTAGTAATTATTGGTTATTTATTATTATTTGGTGATTTTGTTACAGCTATAGAAGTTATTAAAGAGGGTCAAGAAAAAAGACCTGACGAAATAATAGATATAGACATAAATAGATCTCACAATAGTGTAGGAATTAGAAATGCGCTTGGAGCTATGATCAATCCTTTTTTCCCAACACAAGGCGCTTTATGGACAGGTGTTCATGTTGTAGTAGTTGAAAGATGGAAACAAGGAAGAGAGGCTATGGGATCATTATTTGATGGCATTCATTCGTATTATTTAATGGGTATTCCTTTTTTATTTTTTGTAGTGCCATTTATTGATATTATGCAACCCTTAATGATAATTGCTTTAGGAGTAACTCTTATTTTAACTGGTCTTGCATGCTCATATATTGCAATGTCACTTGCTGTAAAAAATTCTGAAAAAGCGGTTGCGCTTGTTACTGCTGTTTTAATTGCTTTTGGAGGCGAGTACATGTGGTTAGGAATATTAACTGGACTAATTTTAAGTTACGCATTAGTTGATAATAAGAAACACGAGTAATATTTTGGCTGGTTTTGCACTAGAAATAGAAAATCTAAAAAAAGTATATTCTGGAGGCACTGAAGCACTCAAAGGAATATCTCTAAAAGTTCAAGAGGGTGATTTTTATGCTTTATTAGGTCCTAATGGAGCCGGAAAGTCCTCAACCATTGGAATAATTGGAACGTTAGTAACAAAAACATCTGGAAACGTAAAAATTTTCGATATTGACATTGATAAAGATCCGGCTATTGCAAAATCAATGCTTGGAGTTGTGTCTCAAGAAATTAATTTTTCACAATTTGAGAAAGTTATTGATATTGTGACAACACAAGCAGGTTTTTACGGCATAACTGGATCGGTATCAAAACCGAGGGTTGAAGCAGTTTTAAAAAGATTAGGTTTATGGAATCAAAGAGATGAACAAGCTAGAACATTATCAGGTGGTTATAAAAGAAGATTAATGATAGCTAAAGCATTAATTCATGAACCAAAACTTCTTATACTTGATGAACCTACAGCAGGAGTTGATATAGAGTTAAGAAGAGAGATGTGGAATTTTCTTAAAGAAATTAATGAAAATGGCACCACTATTATATTAACAACACATTATCTTGAAGAAGCAGAACAACTATGTAGGAATATAGGAATTATTGATCAAGGTGAGATCATTGTTGATAGCAGTATGCAGGAACTTTTAAGAAAACTAGATGTTCAAGGTTTTGTGCTTGATCTAGAGGATCCATTAGAAGAAGCGCCATCTATAGATGGATTCCCTTTAAAATTAAAAGATTCATTGACTTTGATTACCGCCATAAATAGAGATAAATCTATTAACAATCTTTTCGATGAACTTAATAATCACGATATCAAGATTAAATCTATGAGAAATGAATCAAATAGATTAGAAGAATTATTTATAGATATGATAAAAAAATAACATGAGAGAAATAAATAAAAAAGTTATAGCAACTACTATTTGGACCTTAATCTCAAAAGAAGTTAGAAGATTTATGAGAATCTGGAAACAGACGTTATTACCTCCAGCTATAACGATGTCATTATATTTTATTATTTTTGGATCTCTGATTGGACCAAGAATAGGTGAAATGGATGGCTTTGATTATATTCAATTTATGATTCCAGGATTAATTATGATGTCTGTAATTACAAATGCTTATGCAAATGTTGTTTCATCTTTTTATGGCGTAAAATTTCAAAAATCAATTGAGGAATTATTAATATCTCCAATGCCAAACTGGGGTATTTTATTGGGATTCATTGTTGGTGGTGTTTGTAGAGGAGTTATAGTTGGAATTATAGTATTTTCTGTAAGCTTATTCTTTTACCCAGATTTTCAAATTGCAAATTTGCCATTAACTATTTTTGTATTATTTCTTACAGCAATATTATTTTCACTTATGGGCTTCATTAATGCAGTTTATGCTGACAGTTTTGATGATATTTCTGTCATACCAACATTTGTTTTAACACCTTTAATATATTTAGGAGGTGTCTTTTATTCAATTAATATTTTGCCTGATATCTGGAGATCTATATCTATGGCAAATCCAATGTTATATGTTGTTAATACTTTTAGAGAAGGCATGTTAGGCATTAGCGATGTTTCAATAACTTTTTCTTTATCGATGATAGGTATCTTTATACTCATATTTACTACTTTTTCTTTGCATTTACTTAAAAAGGGAACAGGAATTAGAGATTGAAGACAAAGTTACTAGGAAAAAATACATCAAAATTAGAACTAAAAGGTATAAAGTTATTAGAAAAAATAAAAAGAAATAAATCAGATATTAAGTATGGGACTGATATATGGAATGTTTATGATTTTTTATATTTAAATAATGATTTACCATCTTTAAAAGTCTTAGAAATAAAAATTCCATCAACTAGTTTATTTACTATTGAATCAAAATCGATGAAATTGTATTTAAACGGTTTCTACAATCAATCATTTAAATCTGATAAGACTGTCATTCAACAAATTAAAAAAGATTTAGAAGGGTTGTTGAATGCAAAAATAAAATTAAGAATTATCAAAAAGTTCAATCAAGAACCATCATCAATAAATTTAAATAATTATAAAAATGATAAAACTAAAATAAATAGAATCATAAAATTTAATGGTTTTAGATCTATATGTCCTGTTACTTCCCAACCAGATTTTGCAAATATCTATATATATTGCGATACCCCTATCAATACAGTATGGCTTATAAATTATTTAATTTCATTTCAGAATAAAGGACATTTCCATGAACAATGCATTGATGATATTTTTTTAGAAATTTCAAATAAATATAATTGTAATCATTTAGAAATATGTGGGAGATTTCAAAGAAGGGGTGGAATAGATATTAATCCTATAAGGGGAACAAATACAAAAATATTATTTCTAAATTTTAGAGAATTTAACCAGTAATAAAATTTAATATGGCGGAAGGTGAGGGAATCGAACCCCCGCGTCGTTGCCGACGACACCTTTCCAAGGTGCTGCATTACCGCTCTGCCAACCTTCCATATGAACATAATTATACTGCTAAAAAAAACTTGTCTGAAAATATCTTTATATGTATTATCAATTCATGAATTCTAAATATACAAACGATCTAACTGACATACTTCGGATGTTATTAAATATTGAAAAGGATCTTAATTTAATTAATTTCAAAGAAAACGAGAAGAAAATTTATTATACGATTGCAATGGAAATCTCTAATACTGGTCATTGTAATATTACCGACGTGATTAAAAAATCTGGATATTCTCGATCAACCGTATATAAAACAATAAAAAAATTTGAATCCGAAAATATGGTCATTCTAAAACAGTCGATTAATGATAAAAGGGAGTTTAATTTAATACTAGCTACATAAATTTAAGTATTTATATTAATTACCAAGGAATAATTCATTATGTTAAATGAACGTATATTTCATTTTCTTAAAGTTACAATCACTGTATATATTTTTTATACTTTAATTTATGCAGTTTGGTCTTACTTACAAGTCTTAGATTTAGCTAATCTTAATCCAAATAATGAATGGCTTGGAAGTGTATGTTATTTACCACATGGCGTAAGAGTATTAATGTTTTGTTTTTTTAGATATTACTCAATACCTGCACTATATTTAGCTGAAATAACTAGCCCTGTTATTGTCGGACCAAATGATTATATTGATGGTTGGAGTGTAGCAGCTATAGGCTCAGTTCTTTCTGTAGTCATTGCTGTTGAATTGATAAAATGGAGTAAAGCAGCCAATGGTACATTTTCTTTCTTTAAACCGATTAATTTTAAAAACTATAAATTTATAATTTTAGTAATTATTATTTCAGCATTAATTAATGGCCTGCTTGCCAACTCAATTATTACAGCAATAAATCCTAATGTAACAATAGAAGTTATAACAGTATTAAGATTCTTTATTGGAGACATATTAGGAGCTTTATCAGTAATGCTCGCCATATGGGTTATTTTCACAACTTTAGTTGATACAAGACTGATCATCTCACCTGATAATAAATAATACTTTACTACTGTATATTTATACAGTATAATGTATTTATGAATAACATAATCTACATTAAAAAAGATCCAATATTACAAGAATTGGATAATTCAATTGATAAAGCATCTGCAAAAAGAATGTTAGCTTTCAAATATTTTAATAACGATTTAGATATGTTGAATGATTATTTAAACAAAAAAAATTCATCAAACAAAAGAAAACAAAAAGTTATTGAAAATGTTAAAGAAAAACCACAACTAGAATTTGCATTTTAGTATTATTTATCTACTTTATTTAATAATCATTCTCTATATAATTTAAATAGGTGTCTTATTTATAAGTTTTTTAAGGGGACTTATAAATATTCTATTTCTACCCTGAACATGGAGGTGGTCCTATCAATATATATATAACATCAGGAAACGGAGGAGTTATCTTTTGACAGGGATAAT
>CACDCN010000019.1 GCA_902551185.1 uncultured SAR86 cluster bacterium
CATAGATTATTTCTTCTGATTTATAGCTTGCTAATTCAACATCCCTCATACCGGGTGAATCTATAATTTTCATATTATCTTCTGTTTCATACAAAGATGAAATTGAAGTTGTATGCGTCCCCTGATCATTAGAAAGAGTATTTGTTTTAAGTTCTTTGCCTATTATTCTTGATGATAAAGTTGATTTCCCTGCGCCTGAATTCCCCACAAAGAGCACACATTTATTTTTTAAATAATTAGTAAGTTCTTCGATATTATCCCCATATTTCGCTGAAATATTTATTATAGGAATATCAATACCTTTATATATATTTAACCTATCCATATATTCTTGCCCTGAATCTATATCGATTTTATTATTTATTATAAAAGGCTCAATTTTTGAGAGTATGGATTTTAAGATCCATTTATCTATAAATTCAGCTGATGTTTTTGGTTTTGGAGTAAAAATAATTCCTACATGCGTTATATTTGCTGCAAATAGCTTATTTTTATTTCCATCTCTTTTAGACAGATTAGAGATTCTATCTTGAATTTTAATAATCTTGCCTTGAAGTTGCTTACTATCTTGGATAATTTCAAATTCCACAAAGTCGCCAACAACAACGTTTTTGATTGCCATACACCTAAATTCGCCGAAATTTGTTTTTACCAGACAACTATTTGAATAGAATTCTATTACTTGTCCAGTTTGAACTTTTTCCATAATAAGAACAAAATACACTAAAGAGGTGATTATAAAAAGAGATGAAGACTTTGCAATCAAGAGATAACTTAATTTGGATAGACCT
This sequence comes from uncultured SAR86 cluster bacterium, assembly GCA_902551185.1. GTDB lineage: Bacteria > Pseudomonadota > Gammaproteobacteria > Magnimaribacterales > D2472 > SAR86A. The sequence goes on from CACDCN010000019.1 coordinate 792, forward strand.
AGAAATGACTGGTTTAGATCCAGATAAAGAAAAAATTATAGAAATAGCAACATTGGTTACAGACTCTGATTTAAATATTATTGCAGAGGGCCCTAATATTATTATTAACCAATCTTTAAAAATTCTTGATGCAATGGATGAGTGGAATCAAAATCAGCATGGATCATCTGGGTTGATAGATGAAGTTAAAAAAAGCGATATAACTGAGCAAATTGCAGAAATTGAAACATTAGATTTTATATCTAAATATGTTGGAGAAAAGGTTTCGCCAATGTGTGGTAATACAGTCTCGCATGATAGAAGGTTTTTGTTGAAATATATGCCCAGATTAGAAGAATATTTCAACTATAGGCATATAGATGTATCTTCTTTTAAGGAAGTAGCAGTTAGATGGATGAATGAAGCTCAGGTTTATGAAAAAAGGGGCTCTCATAGGGCTCTAGGAGATATTAAAGAGTCTGTTGAAGAACTTAAGTTCTATAAAAAACTTTTTATGCCAGATTAAATTAATCTTTCTTATTAGAAGGCTGAATATTTAAAGGAAATGGCTTAACTTCTCCTTTATTTTCCTTAATTTTAGCCTCCCCAGACTCATTGACCTCATCTATTCTGATTATTGAATTTATAGGTAAATAACTTCTTTCAACTTTAGAAAATTCATTTTTTAATTTTTCTGAACTAGGATCTACTACTAGCTGTTTATCTTTATTGAAGATATACTCTTCCACCTCGATAAAACCATACATATCACTTTGGTAGATTTGTTTTGCGAAAACCTCATAAATCTCACCAAGTTGTATAAAAATTATCTTGTAAACATTTTTTGTTTTCATAATACTTAATTATATGAGAATAAGGTTACAGATATAAAGTTATCGATAACATATTAAATATGACGAAGAAATTATTTATAAAAACCCATGGCTGTCAGATGAATGAATATGATTCTGCAAAAATGTTTGATCTTCTTCAAGAAAAAGAAAATTTCGAAATGGCGGAATCTGAAGATCAGGCAGATTTATTAATATTAAATACATGTTCAATCAGAGAAAAAGCACAAGAGAAGGTCTTTCATCAGATAGGAAGATGGAGAAAGATTAAGGATAAAAAACCTGATCTTAAAATAGCAATCGGAGGATGTGTCGCCTCTCAAGAAGGAGATAAAATAATTAAAAGAGCTCCAGCAGTCGATATAGTTTTTGGACCACAAACTCTACACAAGTTGCCTGAGTTATATAATGAGAAAGATAAAACCAACATAAATCAAGTTGATATATCTTTTCCAAAATTAGAGAAGTTTGACCACTTCCCAGTTCAAGGTACTGGAGAGCCGTCAGCATTTGTATCAATTATTGAAGGTTGCAATAAGTACTGTTCCTTTTGTGTTGTACCTAAAACAAGAGGACATGAAGTTTCCAGAACAATTGAAGATATATTAAATGAAGTTTCTGCATTAGCAGATAAAGGAACAAGAGAAATACACTTGCTTGGACAGAATGTAAATAATTTTAAAGGAACATACAAAGGAGAGAAGTCTTCTCTTGCAAAATTAATTGAGCTAACTTCTAAGATTGAAAATATAGAACGAATAAGATATACAACAAGTCATCCACATGAATTTAAAGATGATTTGGTAGAAGTTTATGACAGAGTTCCAGAATTAGTTAGTCATGTTCATTTACCGGTTCAAAGCGGATCTGATAGGATCTTGGAATTAATGCGAAGAAGATATAATGTTGAGAAATATCTTAATTTAGTTGAAAGGATCAGAACAGTTAGGCCTAGTATGAGTTTTTCTTCAGATTTTATTGTTGGATTCCCTGGTGAAACTAAAGAAGATTTCATGGGTACTATGGATCTTATAAACGAAGTAAAGTTTGATGAATCATTTAGTTTTATTTATAGTCCAAGGCCAAATACAACAGCATCAGATATGCCAGATGATGTTACTCAGGAAGAGAAGAAAGATAGACTAAATATCCTTCAAAGTAGATTGAATCAATTATCATTTGGATTTAGTAGAAAAAAAGTAGGATCTTCACAGAGCTGTCTTGTTTTCGGCCAATCAAGAAGAGATCCTGGACAGCTACAAGCAAGAACCATTTGTAATCGTATTGTTAATTTTCCTTCGAGTGATGTTGATTTAATTGGCCAAATCATTAATATTCATATAAATGAAGCACTACCAAATTGTTTAAGGGGTAATATACAAAATTAATGTCAAAAGATTCTGCTTTAACTAATATTGAGTTAAACCCATCAGATGCAAATGTTATGGTTAGGCTTGTCGGCGAACTTAACGAGAACCTAAAATTTATAGAAAAAACATTTAACGTAACAATTTTCCAAAATGGTAATAATTTAAAAATCCAGGGCTCTGAAAAAGATGTCAATCTCTCTGCTAGTGCTTTAAAAAGACTTTATGAAGCTGCTGGTAAAGGTATAGAAATTACTAAAGAGACCTTACATTTATGCATTCAAGACTCACATAGTGATAATGAAGGAAAAGAAATTGTTATTAAGACACCAAGAAAAAGTATTATTCCAAGAGGTAAGAATCAAAAATCTTATGTAAATAAGATCTTAGACTTTGAGATTAATTTTGGAATTGGTCCAGCTGGAACAGGTAAGACTTATCTTGCAGTAGCGACCGCAGTGGATGCTTTATTAAATGAGAAAGTAGACAGGATAATTCTTATAAGACCGGCAGTAGAGGCAGGAGAGAAGCTTGGATTTTTACCAGGCGATCTTTCACAAAAAGTAGATCCATACCTCCGCCCTCTTTATGATGCGCTATATGAAATGCTAGGTATTGAAAAAACAGAAAATTTTTTAAACAGAGGAATAGTTGAGATAGCGCCATTAGCTTATATGAGAGGTAGAACCCTAAATAATTCTTTTATCATTGTTGATGAGAGTCAAAATACTACTAAAGAACAAATGAAAATGGTTTTAACTAGAATGGGGTTTGGGTCATATTTAGTTATCAATGGCGATCTTACTCAAATAGACTTACCAAAGAATATTAAATCTGGCTTATCTCATGCAATTGAGGTAATTGAAGGTACTGAGGGCATAGGCATTACAAATTTTTCATCTGTAGATGTTGTTAGACATCCATTAGTAAAAAAAATCATAGATGCATATAAATATTTCGAAGACAAGATAGGCAAATAAGTTGAGTCTTTTTATTTTACAAAACAAAGACTATCTAATAGAAGACAAGCTTATAGATAAACTTAAGAATGCTTTTACTATTATTTGTGATGAAGAAAATTTACCTGAATGTTCAATAAATTTGAAAATATTAAATGATCATGAAATGAAAGATCTAAATAATAAATTTAGAAATAAAGACTCTTCTACTAATGTATTATCATTTACAAATGAAGATATTTCTAAGGAAATGACAGGAAATATGGGTGATATAGCAATTAATTATGAATATGTTCAACGAGAATCAAAAGAATATAATAAAAGTTTTGATAGCCACATGATTCACATGTTAATTCATGGGATATATCATATATTAGGCTTCAATCATGAAAATGCTCAAACAGCAGATATTATGGAAAATAAAGAAATAATTCTTTTAGAGAAATTAAATATAAATAACCCATATAAATAAATGAACGAAAAATTAAATAGCGAAGAAAGTCAGCCTCCATCGGGTGTTATTGCTAAATTAAAAAAATTTTTTAGAAACCCCTTTTTTATAAAAACACAATCTGTATCAGAGGTTACTGATTTTTTAAAAGAGGCACTTGACCAAAATATTATAGATAAAGAAGCTGAATCAATTGCAACTAAAGCAATTAAATTGGGAGATATTACGGCAAAAGAAATCATGATTCCAAAAGTTGATATGGTTACCATTAAAATTGATGAAGATACAAATCAAGTTATAAGGAAGATTATTGATTCAGGTCATTCAAGGTATCCAGTTTTGGGTAATGAAAGAGATGAGGTTAGCGGGATCCTTCTAGCAAAAGATATTTTGCCTAAATTATTCAAAGGAACTAATGAATTTGATATAGGTCAGATGTTAAGAGACCCAAATATAGTTCCAGAAACTAAAAAGGTAGATTCTTTATTAGAAGAATTTAAAGAAGATAGGTCTCACATGGCTGTTGTAATTGATGAGTATGGTTCAATATGCGGTTTAATTACTATTGAAGATATCCTGGAGGAGCTTGTTGGGGAAATTGAAGATGAGCATGATGTTGAAGAAGAAGAGATTATCGAAGTTTCAAAGAATAAATATATCATTGATTCAAAAATTGAACTTGAAGATTTTATTAGTTTTTTTGAGTTAGACCTTGATCCATTATCTATCGACGCTGAAACTCTTGGAGGTTTATTTATATCAAAGCATGGTGTTTTGCCAAAAATTGGAGATAAAATTAATTTAGGCAATATATCTATAAGAGTTTCAGATACCGATAATAGAAGAATTAAAAAATTTAAAGTAACCAAAAATTCATGAGATTTATTAACTTTCTAGCTCCATTTATATTTGGACTGGTTGGAATATTATCGTTTGCGCCCTTTTCAATTAAGTTCCTAATTTTTATCTCATATTCATATCTAATTTACATATTAATTTCTGATCAAAAGAATGATTTATTTAAAATTTTTATATGGGGTATAGGTCATTGGGGATTCGGTATGTCTTGGATAATAGTAAGTGTTTACTATTACGGAGAAACAGCAATAGCAATAACTTTTATAATATATGTATTATTAGTTTGCATTCTTTCAATAGTATTTACCTGCCCCATTATTCTAATTAAGAAATTATTAAATTTAATTAATATTAAAAATAATATATATAAAACTATACTCATCTCATCATTCTTAATGCTTAGTGAATTAAGTAGATACTATCTATTAAATGGTGTGCCTTGGCTTATACCTGGAAATATTTACTTAGACACAGTAACTCAAAATATATATCCATTATTAGGTGTTTCAGGCGCATCAATCTTAATATATCTAATAAGCTCTAATCTGGTCATTTTTTATAAACAAAGTAGAATTTTTTATATCATAATTTTTTTATTAGTCATAAGCATCGTACCTAGTCATAAAATTGAAAATGTTTCTGACGGAATTAAAGTATCTATAATTCAACCATCATCAGATCCATTTTTAAAATATAAAACAGATTATTATTATGAGGTAGAACAAAATTTATTAAACTTAATCCAGAAAACTGCAAAAGACACTCAATTAATTGTATTACCTGAAGCAGAGTTACCTTATACCTTAGACAATCCTAGATTTGATAGTTTTATTAATAATGTCCCTCAATCTGAGAGAATAGTTATGGGGTTATGGAGTATTGAAGAAAACGAGCTTTATAACTCTATATACAGTGTAAAAAATAGAGACTTATATAAAAAAATTCATTTAGTCCCATTTGGTGAATATATACCATTTATTGAAAGCCTAAGAGGTTTCATATCATTTTTTAATCTACCTATGTCAAATGTTTCTAGGGGAATGAAAAATCAAAATAATCTACATATTTTAAGTGACATGAAGGTTGCTACCCCAATATGCTTTGATATAACTTTTCAAGAAACAATTAGAAAGATGAATAAAAATTCACTTTTAATGATAAACATCTCTAATGATACATGGTTCGGTAATTCTATAGGGCCACATCATCATTTAGAAATAACAAGAATCAGGTCTATAGAAAATAATAGATGGACGGTAAGGGCAACAAATGATGGTTTTTCAGCTTTTATTTCAAATAAAGGGACAGTTGTTTCTTTATTAGAAAAAGGAGATTCAAATATACTTGAAAGTAATGTCTCATTAATAAAAGATAACAGTTTTTTTAATAAAATAGGGTACTTATTTGCATATATATTTACTTTTTTATTTATTACATTATATTTACTAGTGTTGATATGGACAAAATTTATAAAAAAATAGCACTTTTAATGGCTTTATTCTCTATTTCTAATGTTATTAATGCTAATGATTTACTTAACAATATAGAAATAATAGTGGATATTTCAGATCAAAGACTATATTTGCTAGAGGATAGTAAAATTATTGAAAGTTACCCAATATCATCATCTAAATATGGAGAAGGAAGTATAGAAAACTCTTTTAAAACACCATTAGGAAAACATATCATAAAAGAAAAAATTGGGTATGGAGTACCATTGAATACTATTTTTGTAGCAAGGGTAAATACTAATGAAAAGGCAAATATTCTGAGGTCTTTAGATGATTCCGAAGATGATTATGTAACCTCTAGAATATTATGGCTTGATGGGCTTGAAGAAGGCATTAATAAAGGAGAGGGCGTAGATTCTTTCAATAGATTTATATATATACATGGAACTCATGAGGAGGGTTTGATTGGCCAAAAAGCATCTCATGGTTGCATAAGAATGTTCAATAATGATGTTGTAAAGCTTTATGATACTGTTAAAAAAGGAACAAAAGTCTATATTAGAGCTTAAAGCTTTAGATTATTACTTTTTAGAAATTATTAGCAACTGAAGACATTTCAAATCCTAACTTTTCTTTTCTATTATCCTTTTCTGGTGCTTCACCTAACTTCTCGCCATTTTTAGCTAGCTTTACTAGCATCTCACTAGGTTTGTAGACGTCACTACCTGTTATCTCTTTATATTTTTCAAGTTTTTCTATTACAACATCTAATCCCATGGCATTAGCATGATGCATTGGACCACCCCTCCATATTGGGAATCCGTAACCATTTATATATACAACATCAATATCAGCAGCTCTTTGAGATACACCTTCTGACAATATATCAGCACCTTCGTTTATAAGAGCTAATATACATCTATCTACAATTTCCTCATCTGATATTTCTCTTCTAGTAAAACCATTCTCTTCAGATATCCTTTCATATGTTTCTTCATTTTCAGGCGCAGGATTAGGTGCTCTAGATCCTTCAGAATAGTTATAATAACCAGCTCCATTTTTTTGACCATATCTATCTTGTTCACAAAGCTCATCACCAATTTTTGCATGAAGTGGAGATTCTTTACCGCTTAGCTTTCTAGCTCTCCAGCCTAAATCTAATCCAACAAGATCCATCATTCTAAATGGACCCATATTTAATCCAAATGATTCTAATGCTTGGTCAATTTGATGGGGAAGGGCTCCTTCTAGAAGCAACATATTGGCTTGTGCAGTATATCCAAATAACATTCTATTACCGATAAAACCAGGGGCATTCAGTGAAACTACTGCAGCCTTTTTAAGCTTCTTACCTATAGCCATTATAGTTGCTAATGTTTCATCAGATGTTGCCTCACCCCGAACAACTTCTAAAAGTCTCATTATATTTGCAGGACTAAAAAAGTGAGTACCCACTACCATTTCAGGCCTTTTAGTTACTGATGCTATTGAGTCTATATCTAAACCAGATGTATTGCTGGCAAGTATTGCTCCTTCTTTAACATGCTCATCTAAAGATTTAAAAATTTCATGCTTAAGTTCTAAATTTTCATATACAGCTTCTATAACAATGTCACAATCTGAAACATCTTTATAATCCAAGCTAGAGGTTACTAAACTAAAAACACCATCTTTTTGCTCAGCAGTAAGTCTCCCTTTATTAACCATAAAATCATAATTTTTTTCTATTACAGATACTCCCCTCTTTAAGTTTTCCTCATCTTGATCAATTATATGTACAGGTATTCCAGCATTAGCAAAGCACATTGCAATTCCGCCACCCATTGTTCCAGATCCAATAATTCCAGCTTTTTTAATATCTTTAATTTTTGTATCTTTTGGTACATCTGAAATCTTTGATGCTGCTCTTTCTCCAAAGAATATATGGATCATTGCTTCTCTTTGAGGGTGTAACAGACATTCCATAAAATATTCACCTTCTTTTTTTATTCCTTCATCAAAATCATCAATATTAATTGCAGCTTCTACACATTTAATAATTTGTCCTGGTGCAAATTGACCTTTCCTAGCTTTTGCAGCCATAGCTTGAGCATCTAAAAGTACATTTTCATCCCCTCTAGCTTCAAGCATTTTCTCATTTTTATCTCTAACTCTAGGGTGATTATCATTATTTCCAGCCATTTCTTTTATAAAATCTATTGATTCTGCTACTACGTCATCTGATATTTTATCTACGATACCCATTTCTAAAGCTTTTTTTGAAGGCACATGTGACCCAGAAAGCATCATTTTAAGTGCTTCTCCTGGACCTATTAATCGTGGCAATCTTTGAGTACCGCCACCTCCAGGCAATAAACCTAAATTAACTTCAGGCAGCCCTACAAATGCTGTTTTAGAAGCAATTCTGTAATTACAACACAATGCTGTTTCAAGCCCTCCGCCGAGAGCTACACCATTAATTGCAGCCACTACTGGCTTTTTACAGAATTCAAGCTTATTAAATACTTCATTCAATGGTATTCCTTCAACATTTCCACCAAATTCGGATATATCTGCGCCTGCTATAAACGCTCTTCCATTTCCTGTTAAAACAACACCTTTTACAGTATCGTCCTCTTCGGCCTTAACTAATGATTCATGTAAACCTGTTCTAACTCCATCACTTAAAGGATTTACAGGTGGATTGTCTACTGTAAGTATTGCTACTTCATCCTTAACTTCATATAAAACTGTACCTTTCAAAGCATTTCTCCCTAAATATTTGTAAAAAAGCATTATACATAAAAAAAACATGTTTTTTCTTATAAATAGTATTGATAATTAATTATAAGTATGTATAATAATAACTGTCAGCACTCCTCTCCCCCTATTTGATTATGCTGACACTCTGGATTGTGGAGGGTATTTATACCCTCCATTTCTTTTAAAAAGAGGTTATTTTTATGGAAAAATTTAAGGCCAATATTGAAATAATTTTATTAACGGTTATTTTTATATCATCTCTGACTGCAATAACTCCGATTTCCTAGTAATATATTTAAAATGAATAAGCTATTTTTAATAATAGTGCTCTGCACTTCCTTTTATTCTTATAGTTGCTCAAATCTTCTTAATACAGATATGAGACTTTTGGACTCAAGTGAAGAACAAAATTTATGTGAATATCAAGACAGTGTTTTATTAATAGTAAATGTAGCAAGCAGATGTGGATATACATACCAATATGCGTCGTTACAAAAACTTTATGAAAAATATAGAGACCAAGGTTTTGTAGTTCTAGGCGTACCTTCAAGAGATTTTTTTCAAGAATATTCTGATGAAACAGATGTTGCTGAATTTTGTTCTACTGAATATGGAGTCAACTTTCCAATGTTTGCAACTTCAAAAGTCACTGGAAAAAAGGCAAATCCTTTATACAAAAAATTGCTTGAGGAAAGTGGCGTAAGTCCAAGATGGAATTTTAATAAATATCTAATATCAAAAGAAGGAAAAGTAGTTTCTACTTATGGATCAAAAGTTAAACCAGATTCTAAAGAACTTATTGATGAAATAGAGAAACTTCTATAAATAGAAATTAATCAGAAACAAGCACAAGCTCAGGCTTGTTAAATGCAAAGATTCCATTATCAACAACACCAGGAATATTATTAATTAATGCTTCCAATGATTCTGGTTGAGATATATCAATATCCTTAACATCTAATATTTGATTGCCCTGATCTGTAGTAAAACCTTTTCTATAAATAGGCGTCCCTCCCAATGAGGTTATTTTTCTTGCAACCAAGCTCCTGCTTTCAGGTATTACCTCAACTGGAAGAGGGAATTCTCCAAGTTTTTTAACCAATTTTGATTTATCTACTATGCATATGAATTTATTAGAAGCTGATGCTATTATTTTTTCCCTAGTATGAGCGCCACCACCTCCTTTAATTAAGTAATTTTCAGGAGAAACCTCATCAGCACCATCAATATAATAAGCAACCTCATTAATATCATTTAGGCTAAAAACATCAATACCTATCTCTTCTAATAATTTTGTTGATGCCTCTGAACTAGATACAGCACCATAAAAATGACCTTTATATTTAGCTAACTCTGAAATAAAGAAGTTTACTGTTGAGCCAGTCCCAATTCCTAAAACCATATCTTTGGTAAGTTTTTTTTCTATATGGCCTATTGCTTTTTTTGAAACACTTATCTTTGCGTCGCTCATACAGTTATAATACAAGAAAATAATGCATGTGATTTAAATTGAGACTAAAAATAAAGAAAACTGGAAAATTTAAGAGTTCAAAAAAATATCTTAAATTAATTAATGAAGCATCTGTTTACGATGTGTCTATTGATTCGCCTACCACGCATGCAATAAATTTATCTATAAAAGAAAAAAATAATATTTTTTTAAAAAGAGAAGATTTACAACCAATTTTTTCATTTAAGAATAGGGGTTCATATAACAAAATAGTTAACTTGTCTGATAAGCAAAAATCTCAAGGAATTATTGCTGCATCAGCTGGTAATCATGCGCAGGGTGTTGCTCTTGCATGCAAGAAATTAAATATTTCATGTAATATCATTATGCCTGTTACAGCACCAGAAAATAAATTAAATTCTGTAAAAAGGCTAGGGGCAAAAATTACCCAATATGGCGAAAATCTAGCAGAGGCATTGGTTAAAGCTGATGAGGTGGCGAAGAAGAAAAAATATACTTTTGTTCATCCATTTGATGACCCTTATACAATTGCTGGGCAAGGAACAATTGGTAAGGAGATACTAGAGGATGGTATTGAATATGATGCGATCTTTGTTCCAGTTGGAGGCGGGGGTTTGATTGCTGGTATTTCTGCTTGGATTAAGCAACATAAAAAGAAAATTAAGATTATAGGTGTAGAAGTTAATGATTCTGCATGTCTAACTGAGGCCCTCCAAGCAAACAAAAGAGTTCTTTTAAAGAGAGTAGGTTTGTTTGCTGATGGAGTAGCAGTCTCGCAAATAGGTAAACTTAATCTAGACGTTATTAAGGAATGTGTGGATGAAGTTGTAACTGTAAATATAGATGAGGTTTGCGCAGCAGTTAAAGACATTTTTGAAGATACTAGAGTTCTATCAGAACCTTCAGGAGCAGTTGCTTTAGCAGGACTAAAAATTTATTCAAAAAAAATGAAGAATAAAAATCTTTTAGCAATTAGCTCAGGAGCAAATGTAAATTTTGAAAAACTTGGTTTTATCGTAGAGAGATCTGAACTTGGTGAAAATAGAGAAAAAATTCTAAGTATTAAAATTCCTGAAAGGCCAGGAAGTTTTTTAAAGCTATCAAAGGTTTTTGGTAAATTGCCTGTAACAGAATTTAATTATAGAAAATCAGGTGATAAAGATGCTTTCGTATTAGTGGGGATTAGAACCTCTTCAGAGGGAAGCTTTTTGAAGCTAAAAGAAAAATTAAAAAAACTTAAATACAAATTTAGTGATTACACCAGCAACGAAATATCGAATGATCATTTGAGACATATGGTTGGGGGTAGGGGGATTGGCTCTGACCAATTAAATGGAATTGAAAG
>CACDCN010000020.1 GCA_902551185.1 uncultured SAR86 cluster bacterium
TAAAATTTTCTTACTTTCATTCAAGAAATAAATTTTATAAGATGAAAATGCAACTCCGATAATACCAATAAGAATAATAATAAATCCAACAGATTTACCTTGTGCTATTCTTTCAATCCAACCAGCCTTATCTAAATATAATGACAGCAAAAAGCCTCTTGTTGGATCTATAGAAGCAGTTTTATATTCATCGCTTCTTTGGTGCCTTTTCAGATTCCTTAGTATGCTTTTTTCAGGTTGTCTTTGAAGTAATTCAAAGCCATTTAATTCATTGATTGGTTTTATAAATTTAGATTTATAGGAAGCAGAAAATAGACCGTATCTAACAATATTATCTTCAAATGAATCGCCTTTTGAGTTTATTATTTTAGATTTAAATTCTTTAACCTCACCTGATGCAACTATCTCATTAAAATATTCAAGCCATAAAACTTCTAACTCTTCGATACTATGAACTTGTATCTTCCCTATCTCTTTTAACTTATCTCCCCTTTCTGGAAATTCAGTAAATGTATAAGCTGATTCTGAAGATGATAATAATTCCCCTGCAAATTGTCTTGCAACACCAAATAACTCTCCTAAAACACCTATCTTAATTTGCAATCTTTCTTCTAATTCAGCTAAAACTTTTTCATTTTCTTCAAATTCTTTTTCAAGTCTTGCGTTTCGTTCATTCTCAAGCCGAAGATCATTTTTTGCCTTAGCAAGCATAGACTCTCTTTCATCAATTAGATCTAAAAATTTGTTAATTCTCTTCTGATCATCTGCTACATAAATACTTTTATTAATTTCTACCGTCTGCAAAAGCGCTTTAATCGCGTTATTACGTTGCTCTTCTATTGGTATCTCTTCTTCATTTTCTTGTGCGAATAAGGTCAATGGAAGTAAAATCGAAATAAATAAGTAGAACTTAATCATGACTCTGACCTATCTACTGGTTGTATTGGTAAATTAATAAAATTGGGTGGGGCTTGTCTGTTAGCTATATCTATAGCAGCCTTTAATTCATTACTAAGTTTTCCTTTTGTATGAACCCATACCTGTTTTGAATTATCCCAATAGCCAGTCTTTTTATAATCTAATGAAGAATAATATAAACCGATTCTACCTAATCTAAAAAATATAACTGCGGTATCATTATTATTTAACTCCATAGTGCCACTATAAGTTTCAATAGTATTTCCGAAGTTATATTCTGATTGATATGCCTCAAAAACTTTTCGAAATTTTTCAGCTGTTGTTACATTTGCTTGTAATATAATTTCGTCTAAATTATCTACTGTTGCAATTCTTTCATCTTTTAAAAATGGCATATCTAAGAGCACAAATTCTCTTAAAACATCAATCATTCTTTTGAGGAAAGGTAATATATCTTTATTGGTTGAATCTAAAGAATCAATTTGTTTAAGAATGCTCTTAATTTCTGATTTTTGAGCATTAATTATCTCTTGTAACTGATCATCATATGTTTTTAGACTTTTATATTCAGCTACCGTATCTTTAAATTCATAATATATTTCTTTAGATCTAATGTCTAAGTTATCTATTTTCTTTTGTGCATCTTGGCTTAAAGAACTAGCAGAAACTTGTGTATCAATTGTTTCATTAACAATTTCTTGTGCATTTATATTTACGCAGAAAAATATAAATAAGAATATATATTTTTTACTATTTATCCCCATAAATCTATTTTACATGATACAAAAAAAAACATCCTCTATTAAAGAGGATGTTTTAATTTAGATTAAATTAGAATCTGTAAGTAATACCAGCTGTCATGTATCTACCAAAAGCACTGTAGTATCCTTGATTAAAGAAAGGATAACTATAACCAGTATCTTTTTGCGGCATGACATCGTCGATATTTCTTATACTTACATATGTGTCTATATCAGGTGACCAGTCATATGAATATGAAACATTAGTCATAATGTGTGGATCTGACTTGGTACCACCGCCAGCTGTACCATAAATATTCATATGTCCCATTCTTGTCATATTTACAGAAACGTTATGTTGTTCATACTTATAGTTGAAATTCACATTCTGTCTAGACCTTGGCTCATAATAGTAATATGTTAAAAATTCTATTTGTTCACCATATGGGTCAGCTAGATAATTAATATGGTCAATAGTTGTAGAACCTATTGAAATAGCAAAATCTCCAGCACTTTCAGTCTCTTTTCTCCAGTTAATATATGTATCATGACCAACATACTCAATAAACCCTTGGTTTCTTGGATTTCTAGTAATAGATACGATATTAGTAAGAGATGTAGGCGCGTCTCCAGGGAAATACGTAGCACTTCTTTCTATATTAGAAGCAACAGTATCACAGTCTCTTGCTGGAATATTTTCTGAGAAATCATACCAGTCACTAAATGCTTGACCATATAAACAAACACCCTCAGCAACTAACTGAGATGTATTTGATTCTTGAGCAACACCATTTTCTAGATAAACATGGAAAGCATCCCACTGCCAACTCACATTTTCACCAATATTTAAAACAAAACCTATAGAATAGTTTTCACCCTCTTCTTCTTGAAGGTTTTTATCACCACTTTGGTATGTTTTTCTATAACTACCATAACTACCTTGGAATCCACATAATGAAGCTTTGGTAGCTAAATCACCAGGAGCAATTGGCCCTGTACCTGTGGCTCCTGCAAGGAAGTTTGCATAACACTGTGGATAATCAGTACCGTATGAGAATACTGAACTTGGTTGTGAATAAATATAGTGCATATCAGGTGCTCTAAAGGTTTGACCTGCTGAACCTCTTAATAAGAAATCTTCTGTTGGTCTATATGCAAAATTAAACATTGAAGATACTCTTGAACCAACACTAGATGAATCATCGTCATATGAATCATATCTTGTAGCAAATGTAACTTCTAATTTGTCATTTATTGGAGCTGCTAATTCAACACCAAGTGACATTCTTGATCTATCACCAAAACCATATCTAGTTGAACCTTGGATAATCTTGATTGCATCGTCACCACCATAAATTTCATCATCTAATCTACCAGCTGATGGTATAACTTCATAATCTTGATATTGATATTCAGCATGAATGTTAAATGCAACTGGCGTATTACCAGCCATGACCTCACCTGTAATATCCGCATCAATTAAATATTGATATGACTCTGCGTCTACTGAGTCATCTACTAACCATGATTGGAATAAATCTGTTGAAATTGCTCCCCATATTCTTTCAGGGAAGAAACAGTTTGAAAAACCAAATCCAGCTAATAAACCACCCATTCCTGAGTCTGCATGCTGACAAACATCGCCTGCATACCAACCAGTTGCAAGAGAGCCATCTGGATTTGTCATCCCTACACCAGCCATATAATCTTTAGCTTTTTGTGTAAGTGTTGAATCTGCATAGAATGAATTGTATCTAGTCATGTTCGCGCCGACTGACCATTCATGACCACTATCCATTGTGCCTGATACTCCCATATAGAAGTCAGTCATATCTTCTTCATAATCTGATCTTGCTTCAAATGGTCGACCCATGGCAGGAGTAAAGTATCTTAAAAGATATGATGCTCTAAGAACTGGGTTTCCAGCTGGGACTAAGTCATTACCTACAGGTCCATCACTATCACCACAACCCAAAGTCATACATTGATATATTCTTGAGTCAATCATTGATCCAAGCGAAACATATCTAGAAACTGAACTTCTTAAATATGCTTCTTCATTAAAATGATAAAGTCTTGCTTTAAATTGATTTCCGTTATCAAAATTATGAGTAAAAGTACCCATTATTGTGTAATCATCTCTTTCGTTAACTATTGTAGTTGAGTCACCACCATTAGCACCTCTATTGTATGCACATGCATAACCTTGATAAGACCCAGGATAATTAGTTATACCGTAAACTTCTGGCTTATCTCTACTAAATAACCTAAAGACTCCACCTGAAAGAGCTGTACTATCACAAGCATATCCAAAATCTTCAGGTGAGTATGTTGCAGCATCTCCGCCTCCAAGATACCAAGGGACAACCTGCATTGCAGCTCCCCATCTTGGCCCTATATAATCTAATCCATAATCTGGATCATCTTTCCAGTCGTTATATCCATCTCTGTCAGATAAATACATTGGATCAACATGCGAAGCATCAATACCTAATGTCCAACTTGATGCACCAAAAAAACCACCTGTTGAGAAAGTAAAATTAGTAATCATGTCATTACCATGCTCAGTAACAGATGCATATGCATCAACCTGAGAATAATCCATTCCATCTTTAGTAATAATGTTTACAACACCACCTACTGCATCAGATCCATATATAGCAGAAGATCCCTGGGATAAAATTTCAATCCTATCAATTAATCCATTTGGAATAGTTGAAGTATTAACAATATTACTAGCATTGTTATAAGGTAATGGATAATCAGCTGTTCTTCTTCCGTTAATTAAATATAAAGTCTTACTAGGACCAATATTTCTTAAATTAAGAGAGTTAGCGTTTGGTGTAAATAAGTTTGTGTTTTGCTCATTCTGGTTATAAGCGTTTGCAGCTGGAATAGCTTGCAATGCTTCGGTTATATTTCTAAAACCACCAGCATCAATATCTTCTTTTGTAATAACAAGAAGTGGTAATGCGCCTGAAAGGTCTGTTCTTTTAATTCTAGAACCTGTTACCACAACTTTTTGTAACTGAACTACTTCTTCATCTCCGCTAGATGTGCTTGTTCCAGTTGACTCTGAAGCAGGAGCCTCTGAATCTGATTGAGTTGTTTCTTCAGCTTGTGATTCTACAACTTCCTCACCTGGATTATCAGCAATAACATAGCCAGATACGAAGAAAAATAGTATATAAATTGAAAAAATTTTTTTAAATTCCATAATGGATCTTCCTCTAATTAAGTAAATAATTCATGTTAAAAACATGAATTTAGTTATATCCCAGACTTATTTTGTACTTTATATAGCAATTAATCAAGAATTTAGCTAATTTTATAGACTTTATTATTTCGTATATAAAACATTTAAAATATAATACATTTTCAAACATATAACTAATTTAGGACATATTTAAATATGAAAATATATAATTTTATCTTATCGATTGTAATTATCTTTACTTCAACCTCGTTATTAGCCTATGAAAGAATACCAAATGAACAATTTGCCTGTTATTCAAATTTTAACAAAATGATGGTTTCGCCAGATGGCAGATATCTACTTATTAGAAATACAGTAAAAAATAATGAATGCGATGTAGAAAAAGAGAAAGAGAAAGGCGTTGAAGATGAGATGTTTGATAGAGGACTCTTGCTTTTAGATCTTGATACTATGGAAACAACTATGATTAGTGATGGAAGTTCTGGAGGCGGAGTTTCTGATGCTGGATGGCTTAGTAGTAACCGTATTTGGTATACCCCAAGGTACCAAACAGGTAAAACTATGAAATCAATGGCTACATTTGCAATGAATATCGATGGCACTAGAAGAACCATTATTAAAGAAGGTGGTTTTTGGGGACAAGTAATCTATGACGCAGATTATGATGATCCAAATCATGTTTATGTAATAAATAATGAAAGAAGAAATATTATTTGGGATTACTATAGATTAAATGTTTATACAGGTAAAAAAACAAGAATTGCTTTTGGTCCTGATATTGGAGATATGAAGGGAAAAGCAATATTAGGTTCTTTAACTAACCATGAAACTAAATTACCACTTGGAATGCTTATAGATGTAGGTCTTGATAGAGTTCTTTATGAATATGATTCTAAAAATAAAGAATGGAAAGAACACTTTAGATTTGCATGCCAACAACCAGGATTTACACCTATTGGAACATATAAAGGTAAAGTAGTTGTTTCAGGTTCTAAATTTAGCCCTTCTGGCAAGTTATTAGAAGAAAATGATACTAACGCTATTTATTTTTACGATATGGATACTAGAGAGTTTTCAAATAAGTTATATCAAGACCCTAGATATGACGTGGACGGTCTTACTGGAAGTTGCAGGCAAGCATCTGGTGGTTCATTTTCAAGATATGGAAGCTCTGAAATAGCTGCAATAGGATATGAATCATACCAACAAGAAGTAGTATTTTTTGACAAAGATGCCGAAGCTACATATATAGCTATAAAGCAATTATTTCCTGATGATCAAGTAAGCCTTGAATCTTCTGACGTTTCAGGAAAAGTAATGATAGTTAGAGTATCAAACACTAATAACCCTGGAGATTATTATATTGTTGATTTATATAAGAATGCTGTAAATCTTTTGTATCAAAGCAGACCTTGGCTTGATAGGTCTAAGTTAGCAAAAGCACAACCGGTAACATACACTGCAAGAGATGGTCTTGAAATACCTGCACTCCTTACACTTGCTACAAAAGAAACAGATAAAAACTATTTCATTATATTGCCGCATGGCGGGCCTAATACTAAACAATACATTGGTTACGATACGTGGGTTCAATTTTTTGCAAATAGAGGAATAAACGTTCTCCAACCTGATTTTAGAGGTTCCACTGGCCTTGGAACTAATCATTACATTGCTGGCAACCAAGAATGGGGCAAAAAAATGCAAGACGATATCACCGATGGCGTATTGTGGGCCATAGAAAATGGTTATGCAGATAAAGATAGAATATGTATAGCTGGTGCAAGTTATGGAGGTTATGCAACTATGGCAGGCTTAGTATTTACTCCTGATTTATATAGATGTGGTATTAATTCTGTTGGTGTTACTGATCAACAACAGCTCCTAGATAACTTTGCTAAAAAAGCTAGTAGATTTCAAAGCTGGGATGAAGAACCATTATTAGAATGGGGAGACTTATCAACTCCAGAAGGTCAAGAATATGCTAAAGAAATATCACCTATTTTGCATGTAAATAATATTAAAGCTCCTGTGCTCGTTTTGCATGGATCGAATGACTATGTAGTTCCTGTTTTTCATGCAAGAGATTTAATACGTAAACTGGAATCATTAGATAAAGAATATGATTCTATGTTCCAAGCTTACGATGGACACTGTGTTACTTCATGCGGTGAAATGGCAAATTTAGAGTATTTAAATAAACAAGATGAGTTTTTAGAGAAATATCTGTTTAATTAAAAAGCGTCTAGATTGGTTTGCTGTTTACCCAGTATAAGACCATGAACATCGTAAGTGCCTTCATAGGTATTCACTGCTTCTAAATTCATACAGTGACGAATAACATGGTATTCGTCACTTATTCCGTTGCCTCCATGTATATCCCTCGACTTTCTGGCAATCTCTAAAGCCTTTTGACAATTATTCCTTTTAAGCATAGAAATCATATGTGGTTCCATTTTGCCATCATCTATTAATCTACCTAGTCTTAATACAGACTGCATTCCTAAAGTTATTTCTGTTTGCATGTCAGCTAATTTATTTTGTATCAATTGTTTTGCAGCAAGAGGTTTACCAAATTGTACTCTTTCCATTGAATACTCAAGTGCAGCGTTCCAGCAAAACTCTGCAGCGCCCATTGCTCCCCATGCAATGCCATATCTAGCCATATTCAAACATGAGAACGGTCCTTTAAAGCTCTGAACTTCAGGCAACATTTTTTCTTTGGGAACAAAAACATTATCAAGAAAGATCTGTCCAGTAACTGAAGCTCTTAGCGCAAACTTGCCTTCTATAGTTGGAGTTGAAATACCTTTTGAATCTCTATCTACTATAAAGCCCCTTAAGATACCCTGCTCATCTTTTGCCCAAATGACCAACACGTCTGCAATTGGAGAATTTGTTATCCAATTCTTAGAGCCATTTAAAACATATCCGCCATCTTTTTCGGTTGCCTTAGTTTTCATAGATCCAGGATCAGAACCAGCATCTGCTTCAGTTAACCCAAAACATCCAAGTTTATCTCCCTTAGCCATATCAGGTAGATAAAAATCCTTTTGTTCATCTGAACCAAATTCATAAATAGCATGCATTGAAAGTGATGTTTGGACACTAAAAGCAGACCTATAACTTGAATCAACTCTTTCAATTTCTCTAGCTATAAGACCATAGGAGACATAGTTAACTCCAGCACAACCATAACCTTTAATAGGTGCGCCAAGAAATCCAAGCTCGCCTAATTCTTTATATATAGACTTATCAAATTTTTCATTACGATTGGCATCTATTATTCTTGGCAATAATTGGTTTTGGCAATAATCTTTAGCTGATTTATGAATGATTAGCTCTTCTTCAGATAATTGTTCTTCAAAAAGTAAAATGTCTTGTATTTCCATAAGTTTATATTTTTTCTATTCGTATAATACCAAATCTTGCCATAGAGAATGAAATTGAATTTTTATTTAAAACAGTTTCACATATTTTGATCATTTTTTGACTATTACCACAAATTATTATCAAAGGAATTTCACTCTGATACTGAAATACAAAATCAATTATTAAATCATCAACATTATGATGGCGCTCACCATGAAGATCTAGATGAGTAATACCATTTTCTAAAAAAACATTCATCCACTATTCCCTAATCTCAATATATAATTAATTATATGGCAAAACTTCATTTTTTTTATTCAACAATGAATGCTGGTAAATCAACCTCCCTGCTTCAATCAAATCATAATTATTTAGAAAGCAACTTAAAAACACTTTTATTTTTACCAAAAGAAATTTCAGATAAGGCTGATTCAAATATTGTCTCGAGAATTGGTCTAAAAGCAAAAGCAATTTCCATAGATAATGAGTTTAAATTTTATGAATATATCAAAAATATTGAATATAAGAATATAAATTGTATTTTTGTTGATGAGGCGCAATTTTTAACAAAAGAACAAGTAAGAAATTTAAGCAAAATTTCAGATAAATTAGATATACCAGTAATGTGTTACGGCATTAGAACAGATTTTCAAGGTGAGTTATTTCATGGCAGCTCTGAGTTATTAGCCATTGCAGATAATCTAAACGAATTAAAAACTATATGCAGCGAATGTGATAAAAAAGCTACTATGGTAGTAAGGCTTGATGAAAACGGGGATGTTATTCTAGAGGGTGAAAAAATATTGGTTGGTGGAAACGAAATATATAAAACTGTCTGTAGAAAACATTTTAGAGAACTAACAAACTTAATATAAAGGAAAAATATGGAATACATAAATAAACAATTTTTATTAGACAAAAGACCTGTGGGTATGCCTGATGATGATTGTTGGAAATTAAATGAAGAAAAAATTACATCGCTG
The DNA here is from genome assembly GCA_902551185.1 of uncultured SAR86 cluster bacterium. GTDB lineage: Bacteria > Pseudomonadota > Gammaproteobacteria > Magnimaribacterales > D2472 > SAR86A. The sequence goes on from CACDCN010000020.1 coordinate 9,228, forward strand.
AAAAAAAATGAGATTTTAATAGAAGTTAAATATCTTTCTATCGATCCCTATATGAGAGGACGGATGAATGATTCAATGTCTTATGCACCACCAGCTAAAATTGGAGAACCGATGACTGGAGAAACTGCTGGTGTAGTCATTGAAAGTAACTCTAATTTATATAGTGTTGGCGATAAAGTATGTGCACATAAAGGTTGGCAAACTTACATTAAAGCAAAGGATACAGATACAGCATTATTAAAAGTTCCTGAAACCAATATTGGACTCTCATCATTTTTAGGAACTCTAGGAATGCCTGGACGAACTGCCTATTTTGGTCTTAACAGAGTTGGAAATCCTAAATCTGGCGAAACTCTTGTTGTATCAGCCGCATCAGGGGCCGTAGGAACAGTAGTTGGTCAACTTGGAAAAATATACGGTTGTAGAGTTATAGGTATTGCTGGTGGTCCTGAAAAATGTGCCTATGTAAAGAATGTTCTTAAATTAGATGAATGTATTGATTATAAGGCTGGAAACTTAGAACAAGATTTAAAAAATGCATGTCCTAATGGAATAGATATTTACTTTGAAAATGTTGGAGGCCCAGTTACTAGAGCCATTGCTCCACTTTTAAATAAAGGCTCTAGAGTTCCTATTTGTGGCTTTATCTCTCAATACAATGCAAAGGATGTCTTAAAAGCAGAAACACCCTTTGATGTATTGGGGTCACTTGAGGTAAAACCTAAACATAGATTCTTTGTTGTAACAGAATGGGCTGATGAATGGGAGGCAGCAACTAAAGAAATTTTAGAATTAGTATCTCAAGATAAAATGAGATACAGAGAAACCATTACCAAAGGTTTTGAAAATGCGCCTCAAGCATTAAGAGATGTTTTAACAGGTAAAAATTTTGGAAAGCAAATAATTGAGATTTAAATAAAAATATTGCCTTTTAAGTATTGTGTAGCTTTTCCACCGATAATCACTCTATCACCCTTATCTTCACAATAAAGAACCCCGCCTCTTTTTGATAATTGAGCAGCAGTTAAATTTGTTTTATTAAGCTTTTGGCTCCAATATGGGGTTAGCGTGGTATGAGCTGATCCAGTAACAGGATCTTCATCAACCCCAGTTGCAGGAGCAAAAAATCTAGATACGAAATCATAATTAGTCCCTGCTGAAGAAACAATCAACCCTCTAGCATCTAGCTTAATTAATGATTCAAAATCTACATTTAAATTCTTAATAACATCTTCAGATTCTAAAATTGCTAAAATATCATCCCTCCCCTTAAAAGCTTCAATAGGCTTTACTCCAATGGTACTTTCAATCGAAGATATATCATCAAATAGTTCTATTTGGTCTTTTGGGAAATCAAGTAATAACAAATCATCATTTTGTGATACTGTTAAAATCCCATTCTTTAAGGAACGTACGCTAAAAATCTTTTCATCAGGGCTAATATAATTAAAGAACACATAAGCGGAAGCTAGAGTAGCATGTCCACACAAATCAATTTCACAATGGGGAGAAAACCATCTTATATGATAATTTCCCTCATCTTCTCTTATAAATGCTGTTTCAGAAAGATTATTTTCTGCAGCGATATTCTGCATCAGTGTTGAATCAGAGATATCTGAAAATACTACTGCAGCTGGGTTACCTGAAAAAAGTTTATCAGTAAAAGCATCTATATAATAAATATCATATTTCATTTTAATTTTATGTTGAAAAAATCTTCAACAGTATTATGAGCAATATTCTGAAGAAATAATTTATCGTCTGGGTTGATTTTTCCAAAATAATCATAATTAATATTTATTGGTGATTTGTTAGTGATTGATGAGAATAGAACACATGCGGCCAAGTATGTCCCTAGTATGTCTGGATGACTGCCATCATAGTATTTATGTAATTTTATATCTGGGCGTTTTGCATATGCATTTTCAAATGCTATACCTACAGGAAATACTAATACGTTATTTTTATTTCCAGCCTGAATATACATTTTCTTGATATCTTCAATCATTTTTGGATTAGTATCTTTATGGGGTTCAACATAGGCATGAATCATATATAAAGCTGCTTCAGCTCCAGCCTCATGAATTTTATTAACCATTACTTCAATCTCATTGCTAAACATTTTCCTTTCTTTTCTGGTGTTAGTTTCGCCACTGCCTCCTTGAATAACAATTAACTCAAATGGATCATCAGCTCCAAGATTATTGTGTTGCAATGAATGTTCTATATTATGGTGTGATAATCGAGATCCACTTATGGTTACAGATTTGTAGTTGCTGGTTTTTATTTTTCTTCCATAAGATTCTTCAAGCATT
>CACDCN010000021.1 GCA_902551185.1 uncultured SAR86 cluster bacterium
TTTGAGGCACCTTGAAAAAATCATATCTTAAATTATTAAGTTCGTTGATAAGATTTGATATTTTTAAGTTATTAAAAGTACTTAAATTAAACCTCTCATAAATACCACTTAATGTTTCAGATAATAATTTAGATTTTAATAATATTTTTAAAAATTCAATTAAATAATTGGTTTTAGTGATTAAGTCTATTTCAAGATTATTAATTCCTTTTATTGCTGTTTCTTGATTAATTTTATTATCGATAAAATCATTTAAGATTTTTATAAAATTCTTGAAATTAAGATGTTCATTATTTTGAATCTCTTCCATTATTTTTAATGGTGAAATAAAAGTAGGGAAATCTTTTGCACTAATATCTGAAATTCCATTATTAACTAACCATTCATTAATATCGTTCTCATTAAGCGGAGGAATTGTTATCACTTGGCATCTGCTATATATTGTATCCAATAAAGATTTTGGTCTATTAGTTGTCATAATAATGTATGAATGAGGGGCTGGCTCTTCCAATGTTTTCAATAATGCATTCTGACTTGCATCATTCATTGATTGAGCATTTAGTATTAAAGCTACTTTATTTATTGAGATTGATGGTGTTACTGATAAAAAATCATTTACATTTCTTTTGCCTATCTCTTCATCCCAATCGTCCTCCCTTAGAGCAATATGTTTAATTAGAATTCTTTCTTTATCGAGAACAAAAAAATCGGGATGATTATTAGATTTAGATATAGATATGTTTTCATTATTATTATTTTTATTTACAAGTAATTTTGATGAAATTTTTATTGCTAATCTTTCTTTTCCGATTCCATCAGGACCGTTAATTATTATTCCATGGGGTAAATTATCAAAATTTATATTTTCATATAATTTATCTATCCAATATAAGTTAGATATGTTCATTCTTCGATTGAATTTTTTTAATTATAATTTGATGAATTTTATCTATATCATTAGCAGCATTAATTATTTCAAATCTATTATTGTTTGCCTTTGCAATTGTCTTATACCCTTTTCTAACTTTATTAAAAAAATCATTACTAGATGATTCTATTCTATCTTTTACATCGCTATTTTTTCTTTGAAAGCCCTCTTTTACAGATATGTCTAATAAAAAAGATAAATCTGGAATTGGGCAATTTATAAATGATGTCAATGAGGTTATAAAGTCTTTTGATAATTTTCTTCCATAACCTTGATATGCCATAGATGCATCATAAAACCTGTCTAATAATAAATAATCACACTGAGAAGTATTTATTTTTTTATCTATAAGTTCTGACCTTGCTGCAAACATTAACAAAAGCTCTGTTTCATTTGATAAATCATTATTAGAATCTAATAAAATATCTCTTATCTTTTCGCCAACAGGTGTTGATCCAGGCTCTCTATATATTTCTATCAAGTAATTTTTAGATTCAAGATAATCCTTCAATAGATTAATTTGTGTAGATTTACCAACACCTTCAATTCCTTCAAATGAAATTATTTTCATTTATTTAAACCCAAATCATTAATTTTATTTAAATGCTCTTGATATGTTTTAGAAAAATAATGTGAGCTAGGTGAGTCAGCCACAAAGTATAAATATTCTCCCAATGTAGCATTTGCTGCAGCATCTAATGAGCTTAATGACACTAAAGCTATCGGTGTTGGAGGCAATCCCTTAATCATATATGTATTATATTTATTATTTCTATCTAGAATATCAGATTTTTTAATATCGCCATCAAAATTAGGCAACAAACCATAAATAATTGTAGGGTCTGCTTGAAGTTTCATATCAATAGACAATCTTTTTAAAAAAACACTAGATATATCAAATTTTTCATCATTATTACCAGCCTCTTTCTCTATTATTGAGGCTAATATTAAAATTTCTTCTTTTTTAAGTTCGTTATTTAAATCCTTATTTTTAAAAAAATAATTTAAATGCCCATTTAAAATATCATGGCTTTTTTGAAGAATAGTTGAGGCAAGCATATTCTTCTTGTAATAGTATGTATCTGGAAAAATGATACCTTCTTTAAAAGAAAGATCCGTTTTTATGCATTTAAGCATATGACAATCATTTATAAGATAAGAATCATCAATTAATTGATTTAATTGGTAAATATTCATGCCCTCGGTAATCGATAATTTATGTGTAACAGTTTTGCCATTATTTAAATCGTTAATAATATTTTTTAAGACTTTGTTAGCAAGTTGATATTCACCAGCTTGAAACTGATAAATTTTATTATTATTTAAGTATATTCGTAAAAATAATTTATTTATAAAATTAAGATTTGATATTTTAGATATTGTTACATCTATAGAATCTCCTTTAACAACATTTAAATAGTAACTGTTATTGAAAGGGACATAATTTAAGTAGCTATTATATGGGCCAATGAAAGAAAATAATAATACGAATATAGATAAAGTAATTTTGATATATATCATAAAAAATGCATTAAATAACAATAGTTATTTTATACATTTATATGATAAATTTATAAAAAATTTTATGAATTTGAATTGATATATTCTACTGCTTCATTAACTGTAGATATTTTTTCAGCATCTTCATCTGCAATTTCAATATCAAATTCCTCTTCTAAGGCCATTACTAACTCAACAGTATCTAAAGAATCTGCACCTAAGTCATCAACAAATGATGAATCGCTTTGTATCTCATCCATTGATTTCCCCAATTGGTCGCTAACAATCTTTTTTACTCTATCTTCAATGCTCATAATTTCTCCACCCTATATTGAAATTTGACACATTTTACATCTAATAGTTCAAAGTTGCACATAAATTAATACATTAATAATCCGCCATCAATAGATATGGTTTGACCTGTGATATACGATGCCTCTTTAGAAGCTAAGAATAATGTTAATTCAGCAACGTCACTAGCCTCACCAAACCTCTTTAAAGGTATATCTTTAATTATTCCATTTTTTGCATCATCATCTAAAAAAGATGTCATATCAGTATCTATGAATCCTGGTGCGATAGAGTTTACAGTTATGTTTCTTGATCCAATTTCTTTTGCTAATGACTTTGTAAAGCCATTCAGTGCTGATTTTGATGATGAATAATTTACTTGACCTGGATTTCCCATGAGTCCAGCAACTGAAGAGATATTTATAATTCTTCCATTTTTATTTTTTATCATATTTCTAATAAATATTTTAGTTAAATTATATGTACCAGTAAGATTCGTTGAAATAACACTATCCCAATCATCGTCTTTCATCTTCAAGAATAATTGATCAGAAGTAATCCCTGCATTATTTATTAATATATCTGGAAGTAAATCTTTTGATTTAAGATCATTAAAACATTTCTTAACATCATCTCTAGAGGTGATATCTAATTTTATAGGTATAAGATTTTCTGATTTATTATCAAATTCAAAATCATTTCTAGATGTGCCTATTACCTTATAATCATTTTCAGCAAAGTGATTTGCGATACTTTTACCAATACCTCTTGAGGCACCAGAAATAAATACATTACCTTTAGTCATATAATTTTTTTAATTTCTTCAAAAAAATTGATTGATGAAGTTGTATAGACATTATTATTAATATTATTTCCTTTTGCTAATCCAGATAATACTTTACCCGGGCCACACTCAATAATAATACCATTAAATTTTTTAACATAATTCATTGTATCAACCCATCTAACAGGTTCGATTAATTGGTTAACTAAATTTAATTTAAGTTCTTCTATAGATGATGACGTATCAGAATTTATATTATGAATAACTTTATGTTTAGGCAATTGTAATGAAAGTTTATCTAAAATCTTGCTAAATTTAGATGCGGGTTCATTCATTAATTTACAATGAGATGGCACAGTTACATTTAATTTAATATTTTTTTTATGGCCTTGTTCATTTAAATTAGTGATAACTAATTTAACAGCTTCGCTATTTCCTGAAATTACAACTTGGTTTGGTGAATTAATGTTTGCTGGTGAAACTATTAAATTTGTTTCATTAGATATTTTTAAGCATGTTTCATTAATTAAACTAAAATCTACATTTAATATTGCATACATTAATCCACTATCAGCAGTCTCCATTAACAAACCTCTGTTATGGACTAAGGATAATGCATCTTTAAGGTCTAAACCTCCTCCAACCAATAGTGCAGTATATTCTCCTAATGAGTGACCACATAATAAATCAGGTGTTATATCTAATAACTGTGAAATATATTCATAGTATAAAAACGATGTTAATAGAACTGCGGGTTGTGTTATTGAGGTTTTATTAAGCTCTTCATTTGAGCTATCTGTAATTAAATCAATTAGATCAAAATTTAATGCTTCTATAACATCATCTTTATATTTATTAACTAAATCCTTAGGTAAAGGATCTAACATTCCAAGGGTTTGTGACCCTTGACCAGGAAAAACAATGCTTATATGCCTAGGCATAACTATGATGTTACTTCTTCTGAATCTTCTTTAATAGGTTTACGTAAATCTTTAATTAATCTACCTTTATAAAAACCATCTTTTGTCATTTGATGGCGTAAATGTTTTTCTCCTGATACAGGATCAACAGACAAAGTTTTTCCTTTTAGCGCATCATGCGAACGCCTCTGCCCTCTTCTTGATCTTGTTACTTTACTTTTCTGTACAGCCATACTTCACCATTTAAAAAAATGTATCCTATCAAAATTTGAACAATATTGATAGAAATTCTTATTTAAGCATTTTAACCAGATCATTGAATTCATTTGGTGGATTACATTCAATATTTAGTATCTCTGAATCTAAGTTTATAAAGGAAATCGATTTTGAGTGTAAAGCTATTTTTTTTCTTATATTTTTATCAACACTCTTATTAAAATCTTTATCTCCATATCTATTATCAAAAATAATAGGATGGTTAATAGATGCTGCATGAATTCTTATTTGATGGCTTCTTCCTGTATAAATTTGAACCTCAACTAAAGTTGCATTATTTAAATGCTCAATTATTTTAAATTTAGAAATAGAGTTTTTGGATTTAATTGCGCTATTTTTATATATTGGTTTATTTATAATAATATTTTTTTTTAATTTACCTTTTAGGACTGCTTGGTATGTTTTCTTAACATTATTATCTATTAATAAATTGTTAAAAAATTTAACTGCCTTCTTGTTTTTGCCAAATACTAAACATCCAGTAGTGTTTTTATCTATCCGATGACATAAATCAATATTTTTTCCGTATTTCTCTCTAATTATATCTATTAACCCAATTATATTTTTAGTACCACCATGAACAGCAATACCACCTTTCTTATTAATAACAATATAATTATCGTTCTCAAACAAGATATTTCCAGCATACTTTTTAATTAAATCAATTCCAATGGTTTTGGTTAATGGTTGGTCTATATTTAAATTAGGTGGAATTCTTATAATATCATCAGTTTTAATTTTATAATTAGGCTTTACTCTAGATGAATTTACTCTTACCTCACCTTTTCTAATGATGTTATAGATTTTACTTTTTGGAACAGAGTTATAAGTAGATATTAAATAATTATCTAATCTACGGCCAGAATTATCATTATTAATTACCAGTTTTTTGACAGACATCTCCTAAATCTATAGGATATACAGCTAAATAACTAGGAAAAACTAGTAAAAATTAAAAAGAAAGATAAATACAACAGTTAATTATTGCAACTCTTAAAAGAGTTAATCATGTAAGCAAATATAAGTAAGACTTACTGATAGAAGCTTAAAAAAGCATACTGCTGAATTATCTTCCTAATTGTAGGGAGAATAAAATGAAAAGAATACTTATTAATTCATCATATGGTGATGAGCTACGTGTTGCGTTAGTTGATGGTGCAAAATTATATGACTTTGATACCGAATCACCTGAAAAAACTTTATTAAAAGGAAGTATCTTTAAAGCAACTGTTTCCAGAATAGAATCTAGTCTCGATGCAGCATTTATAAATTTTGGCTCTGATAGACATGGATTCCTTCCATTAAAAGATTTATCTAATCAATATTATAAAAAAGATAAGAAAGGAAAATTCGTTTGTACTTTAGAGGAAGGTCAAGAAATTGTTGTACAGGTAACCAAAGAAGAAAGAGGCTCAAAAGGAGCTGCATTAACAACACAAATTGGTCTTGCAGGTAGATTCTTAGTACTAATACCTAATTCTAAAAAATCTGGCGGCATTTCACGAAGAATTAGTGGTGAAGAAAGAGATCAGATAAAAGATACTTTAAATAAATTAAAAATTCCAGAAAATATGAGCGCTATAGTCAGAACCAACGGCTTGGGTAGAACTGCTGAAGAACTCAGTTTAGATTTAGCTTATTTAATAGCATTATGGGATGAAATTAATAATACGATGCCTAATGCAAAATCTCCATCTCTTATATTTAGAGATGACAAATTAATTGTTCGTGTAGTTAGAGATTATTTTAAAGATGATATTGAAGAAATCTTAATCGATGATATGGATACATTTAATGAGGCTAAAGAATTTACTGAAGCTGTAATTCCAGATCATACAGAAAAAGTTAAATATTATAATGAAGAAATACCTTTATTTAACCGATATCAAATAGAATCTCAAATCGAATTGGCATTTCAAAGAGAAATATCTCTAAATTCTGGTGGTTCGATTGTAATTGACCCTACGGAAGCCATGACAACTATTGATGTCAATTCAGCAAGATCAACCAAAGGTAAGGATATTGAAGATACAGCATTTAAAACAAATATTGAAGCTGCATCAGAAATAGCAAGACAACTAAGACTTAGGGATGTTGGAGGATTGGTTGTAATAGACTTTATTGATATGTTAAAAGAAGAAAATCAAAGCAAAGTAGAAACAGCATTCAGAAAAGCTGTTTATTCAGATAGAGCAAGGGTACAACTATCTAATATTTCTAGATTTGGTCTTTTGGAGGTTTCGAGGCAAAGATTAAGACCATCTTTAAATGAATCATATGACATAGAGCATGTTTTAGTTAGAGGCCCGCGATCATTAGGCCAATCAATCCTAAGAATTATTGGTGAAGATGCTGCAAAAGATAATACTGGAGAAATCCATGTATATGTACCAGCAGATGTTGCAAGTTATCTTTTAAATGAAAAAAGATATGAAATTATTAATATTGAAAAGACAAGCAATATTAAAGTCCTTGTCATAGCAGACCCTTATAAAACAAGACCATATTATAAAGTTGTAAGAGTAAAAGCTAGTGATGTAAAAAGCATTGATTCATACCAATTAACGCCTGACAGTCCTCAACCTGATACAGATTGGAGAGATGACAATATTAAGCAAAAAGGCATGAAGCCTCTCGTTGATGGGATAAAACCACCTAAGATGCCAAA
>CACDCN010000022.1 GCA_902551185.1 uncultured SAR86 cluster bacterium
TAATTATAAAAATTCACTTAAAAATCCTGAGGGAATTATTCTTTTTACTGGACCAACGGGATCAGGAAAAACAACTACTTTATATGCTGGTTTAAGATTTTTAAGCGATTCTTCTCAAAATATTCTTACAGTCGAAGATCCAATCGAGTACACATTAAACGGAATAGGGCAAACCCAAGTAAATACAAAAACTGGATATACCTTTGCAAAAGGATTAAGAGCAATACTCAGACAAGATCCAGACGTAGTAATGGTTGGGGAGATGAGAGATGTTGAAACTGCTCAGATTGGTATCCAGTCAAGTTTGACTGGTCATTTAGTATTATCCACTGTTCACACTAATAGTGCAGTTGCTGCTATTACTAGATTAAGGGATATGGGCATTGAATCTTTTTTACTTGCATCAAGCCTAAGAACAATTATTTCTCAAAGGTTAGTTAGAAGACTTTGCCCAAAATGTAAAACAGAACATAAACCAACTGTAGAATATGTTGATATTTTTAATTTAGATAAGAATAAATCTGTTTATAGCCCAAATGGATGTGATCATTGTAATCATACTGGGTATCAAGGAAGAATCGCAATTGCCGAATGCATTCAAGTAGATAAGAAATTAAAAGACCTTATTCACAATAATGCTTCAGAAAATGAAATAGCTGATCATGTTTTTAAAGATAATCAATCAATTGACCAAGCTTCTATAGATTTGATTGTTAATGGAATAACATCTTGTGAAGAAATTATAAGAGTTAACAATATAAAAGAAGATGCCAGCTTATAGTTATACTGCAATCAATCAAGATGGTTCGAAAAAAAAAGGCATACTCAGCGCAGAATCAGAGCGTGAAGCAAGAAAGCTCGTAAAAGAATTAAAACTTACCCCACTTAAAGTTTCTGAATCAAAAGATTTAGGTAAGACTTTAAAAATAAAAGATAAAGATATAGTCATAATGACAAGACAACTGGCAACACTACTTGAGGCAAGCACTCCAATTGTGGAGGCATTAAATATAACTGCAAAACAATTAAGAAATAAAAATTTGATATATATTTTATACAATCTTAAAGAAGAAATTATTCAAGGAAAAAGACTTGGAAGTTCCATGAAAAAATTTCCAGGAGTATTTTCAGATACATATATTTCAATGGTTACAGCAGGAGATTCTTCTGGAAATTTAGATATTGTGTTCTCTAAACTTGCAGATTATCTTGAAGAAGGTGCATCTATAAAACAGAAAGTTATTTCTGCATTAACCTATCCGATAGTCTTAATAGGCTTCTCAATTGTTGTAATAATTTCTCTTTTAGCATTTGTATTACCTCAAGTGGTTGGACAATTTATCAAGGCTGGAGCAGAGCTACCATTCATAACAAAATTTTTGATAGGAATTTCTAATAATATAATTCCAATATTGATAATATTTGCAGTCTTGTGTGTGATTATTTTTTATTCATATAAAAATTATGTTCGTAAGATAGAGAATAAAATCTCATTTGATCAAAGAGTTCTTAATATACCCTTATTAGGTAATTTTATTTTGAATTCAGAGTTAGAAAGATTCTCTAGTACGATGGAATTATTACTTGCCTCAGGCACTAATCTTGACGTCGCTCTTGATGAGTGTTCAAAAATTTTTGATAATAAATTTCTTTCGAAGATAGTAGTAGATGCAAAAAATGATGTTGTTGAGGGTAAAGACTTTATTGTTTCCCTAAAAAATGAAGAAATTTTCCCTGATATATTCATTCAACTTATTTCTAGTGGATATAGATCTGGTAATTTAGCAAAAATGTTTAATAAAGTTTCCCATTTTATGAAATCTGAAATCGAAAATAAGAGAGCAATATTTTTGTCATTACTAGAACCAGTTGTGATAATTCTTATGGGTGGTTTTATTATGTTAATAGTTCTGGCTATACTTATACCTATTATGCAGATGAATACATTAGTAATATGAAGAATAAAGAAAAAGGGTTTACACTTATAGAGCTTATGGCCGTTTTGGTTATACTTGGTATTTTAGCAACCGTCGTGGTGGTCAGTGTAGACCCAGTATTTCAAAGAGCCAATCTTGAAAAAATTAGAGCTGATATGGCAAATACAAATAAAGCTTTAGAAATTTATAAATTTAATGAATTATCTTATCCTACAACATCTCAAGGACTAGACGCCCTAGTAAAACCCCATTCTGAATTAAAAAATCCATTCTTGTATCCCGAAGGTGGTTATATTTCTTCTATACCTAAAGATCCATGGGGGCGAGAATACATATACGAATATCCCTCAAGAAGATCCTTAAAATACGATCTATATACCCTTGGTGCGGATGGTATTGAGGGAGGCTCAGGCGAGGATTCTGATGTCGGAAACTGGATGCAGAAGTAATAAATATCAAAAAGGCTTTACCTTAATAGAAATACTTATAGTATTAGTTATCATTGGTATTTCAACTACTCTTATTACATTAAACTTCAGTTCACTTAAATCTATAGAGTCTCAAATTAATTCATTTGAAAAATCTGTAAATTTTTTAACGGAGGAAAGTATTGTTACCGGAAATATAATTTCCTGGTATTTGAGTTCAAATAAACAATATGCAAACTATATTTTTGATAACGAAAATAAAAAAATAGATTATGATTTCGATGATTCCTTCTTAAATGAAATAGCATCTTTAAAGAAGACATTTAGATTTGAAGATGGAACTATAATTGAAATCAAAGAAATACAGAAAGATTTTCCTTTAATGATTTTTTACCCTTCAGGTGAAAATTCAGGAGGTCAGATCGATATTTATTATGAAGAATATATTCAAAGAATAGTTATAAAAAATTATGGAAAGGTTACCAATGAAGTTATCAGCTATTAATAAAGGATTTAGTCTCATAGAGGTGGTAGTTTCATTATTGATATTAAGTGTATCTGTAATCACTATTTATAATTTAATAATATCAACAGCTGTATCTAGCTATGATTTAGAACAAAGATATTTAGCTAAAGAAGTTGCAAATAATCGTATTTCTTTAATCCATACTCTTGAAAAACCATTAAGGCCAATAGAAAGAAGTGGTCAAATGGTCATGGGAGGCCAGCAATGGCAATGGAATGAAACTATAAACAATGGACCAAGTGATGAATTTTTTGTGTATGAAATTTTTGTTAGAGCTGAAAATCAAGAAACATATATCTACTCAACTAAAGGTTTTTATACAAAATGAATAGAGGCTTTACATTAATAGAAGTATTAGTGTCGTTGGTCATTCTTTCAATGATAACTATTATCTCATCAAACATTCTTCAATCCTCTCTAGAGACTGAGCAAATTTCATCTGAAAGATTACAGTCAGCGAGAGCATTAAATTTCTCGTCTATAATTTTAAGAAGGGACATAAGGCAAATAATAAATGTTCCATTACGAGATTATTATGGTGATCCTATAAATGGCACATTTTTAGGAAGCAATGATGATAAAAGAATTTCATTTAATTCTAAAATAAAATCTATCTCTAATGAAATATCACCAATTAAAAGAATTGAATATGTGCTTGATGATAACAAGCTAATTCGAAAACAGTTTTTTTCATCTAATCCTTATGATAGTAGTGAAAATATAGAAACAAATTTTATAGATGACATATCTGAGCTAGATATTAAATTCATGTATGAAAGAAGTTGGTATGACAAGTGGCCTGTAAGCCCAGTAACTGAAAGACAAATACCAACTTTAATAAAGCTTGAATTCAAAAAGAACGGCAATGAATACATATGGATTATTGAACCAAATATTGATTATGTATTCAAAAGATAAAGGCATTGTTTTAATTTCTATTTTATTAATAGTCTTATTATTGTCTTCAGTTGCTGTTTTATTTGGCAATAAATATTTTTTATCACTTAAGAGGGCTCAATATATAGAATTCCAAAGCATATCATTAAACATCTTTCGAAATATCGAGTCTTTGGCAAAAGATAAAATTGACAAAGAGCTAAGGTTTAATAAAAAAAAGTTAACAAAAAATAATCCAATAATTAGTGAGCCAATGGCATTTAATTTAAATGGGGCAGAAATTATTGGAAAAATTACAGATTCAGGAAATTGTTTCAATATTAATTCAATTGTTACATTAGATGGTGATCAATATGTTGAAAATATAAAAACAATAACCGCATTTAGAAAAATTTTATCTTTAAATGAAATAGACAATAACATTATCGAAGAGGTGATTGATCAAACTATTGATTGGATTGATCAAGATGCAAACCCAAGAGCTTTTGGCCTTGAAGATTATTACTATTCAGGTCCATTACATAGTCCAAGAGAATATACTGGCATGAGATTAATGATATCAATTGAAGAATTAAAGAGCATACCAGCTGTAAAAAAAATAGATTGGAATATTTTTAAAAATTATTTTTGTGCAATACCAAAACTAGATGAATTATCTTTAAATATTAATACATTAGATTTAGAGGATGCATATTTATTAAGTTCAATTTACTCAAATTTAACCATTAAGGATGCTGAATATATTTTGGACAACATTCCAAAATCAGGCTTTGATGATTTAAATAATTTTATAGGCAGTTTTCCTGATTTAGATTTAAAACTTGCCTACGGAAAGATAACAGTTTCATCAAATATTTTTGAGGTTAATTCGGAGATGAGCTATAAAGAATTCATATCCTCTTCAAAAAGTATAATAATTTACGAAGATAATAATAATGTTTTTATTATTTCAAGAATCTATAATGGAATTTAATGAATACCTATATAGCATACCCAGATAATGAAGATTTTAATCGTGGAATTTTCCATAAAAGCTCTGATGATTATAAACAATCCTATAATTACTCTGGTTTAGATGACTTTTCATCATTTACACATAAGGATAAATTAATTTATTTACTGCCCTCATCAACAATTGGCAGCTATCCCTTTAAAAAAAATAATAATTTGTCAGCACAAAATAATTTAGCAAATTTTATGTCTGATATTGATTCGTTTATCGTAAATGATATGTCAGAGAATGAATTCTTTATTTTTGAGGATATTGGATTTGTAATGGATAAAGGGTTATATAAAAAATTAAATTCTTTGCTAAACAAATTAAAATGTGAGGTAATTTTAGTTCCTGATTACTTTCTTAATAGAACAGTTGATTTTAATACTATTACTGAATTCAATAATAGATTCTTATTTTCATTTGATGATGGTACTGGCTCTTCAACAGATCTTGCATCATTGAAACAATATCTAGAAGTGGTTAAATCGAAATATATTAATTTTGAACCTAATGTTTTTACCTCCACACAAATTAAAGAACTTGAGGGATATAAACGTAATAATAATGTCTCTATTGAAAAATTTGCATCATCAATGCTCAATAATCTACCCAATTTATATAAATTTGAATATTCATTCAAAAATATTTTTAATAAGTTAAATTTTTCTAAAGTTGAGTTGTATGCATGTCTTTTTTTTATAACTTCATTAATCGCTTTGCCATATATTTTAACTGCTCAAAATAATAAGCAGATTGATATATATGAAACTGAAATATTCAATATTTTTAAAATGATTGATAAAAATACAAATAGAGTCGTTACTCCAAAAATTCAAATCGACCAATTAATTGAACAAATACCTGGATCATCAAAGATACAACCTTCAAGAGATGAATCAAAGTTTGAAAATTACGGTTTTTTAATTTCTCTTGGAGAAAAATATATAGAATCTATTGAAATAGATTTTAAATTAAATCAGGCAACTTTAGATTTATTAGAATTACCTCAAATGCAATACGCAGTAGTTAAAAATGCTGTTGATACATTTAATGTAAACATCATTGAAGAGAATATTATTAGTGAAAATAACAAAATTTCAGGTGAAATTAAAATTGAGATAAAAGATGAATAATTTTTTAGATAATTTTAATACAAGAGAAAAAAATTTAATTTTTATTGCATCATCTTTGATGGTTATTGCTGCATTATTTTTTTTAGTAAATAATACTGTTACAAATTTGAATTTCTCATCAAAACAATTAGATAAAGCTAAGTCTGATTATGAATACGTTGTTTCAAAGGCAGAATTACTTGGCAATAATGCAATAAGCCAATCATCAAGCATTGAGGAGATAGATTTGTTTATAGGGAATTTTTTCCCAGAATCTATTTCCGACCTTGTAATTGTTGAAGAGGAGAGTTCACTGATAGTTTCCTTTAAAACAAACAATTTAAACGAATCAATTTTGATTTCAGACGAAATAGCTTTTAGATTGGGAAGGGAGCTGAACAAAATATCTTATTCAAATAACGAAGAAGACTCTATAACGAAACTTTTTTTTAATTAGTCTTGAAGAAATATCTGTAAATTAAGAAAGCCAAAATGCCTCCAAATATTTGTGCAATACAAAAATTAAGTACGTTTTCTGGATTTATACCAGCAAAGCTATTTGAAAACATTCTTCCAATTGTTCCTGCAGGATTTGCAAAAGAAGTTGAGGATGTGAACCAATATGCAGCTCCTATATAGGATGCAACGACTAATGCTATTTTTTCTTTGTTCGATATCAGTATAAAAAATACCAATCCAAAACTAGCAATAATTTCAGATAGAAAAATATTTGATCCAAATCTATTTTTTTCAGAAAATTCAATAATATCCATGCCAAACATAATATTAGCAATGATAACTCCAGCAATTGCTCCAAATGTTTGAAGCAAACAAAAAATACAGAATATTTTTAAAGAAATCTCTTTATTTAAAAAAAGAGCAAATGAAACAACAGGATTGAATTGATTACTAAAGGACTCAAACGCAGTAATTAAAAAGTATAGTGCAAAAAAAGTGACAATCGCATTTATGAATAAAATAATAGAATTATCATTACTTAAGTTTTCTGCCATTATTCCAGATCCAACTACGGCACAAAATAAAAATCCAGTACCTAAAAATTCTGATATGTATTTACTTATCTTCATAAATTGATATCTTTGCTGAGTAAATTTCATGAAAAGTTTTTACAGCAATAGAATCTGAAACCCCCCATTTAGTTGATTGAATAGTCTTAATATCTAGTTGCTTAACTATTTTTTCATAAATTCGCATAGCAAACCCAATAACATCTGCACGATCTGTCGCAAGTCCATACTTTTCAATCCTTTCT
>CACDCN010000023.1 GCA_902551185.1 uncultured SAR86 cluster bacterium
TTTAGCTTCTTTAATATTTTTACCTGTTCTATTAACTAAAAAATATTTACAACTCTTAAAACCAATTTGGAAATATTCAATGATATTAGCAATTACTAATAATGCTATACCTTTTGTAATGTTTTCATTAGCTAGCCTGGGAGCAGATTCAAATATTCTTGCAATCTTAAATGCTACTACTGCATTTAATACAATGGTAATTGCATATTTTTGGTTAAATGAAGATGTATCAATTAAACAAGTGGTTGGACTAATTCTTGGATTTATTGGAATAGTAATCTTAGTTAACCCACAAACTTCATCAACTTCAATAATTTCAGCATTATTTTGTTTAATAGGTGCATTATGTTACTCATTTTCAACTGTATTTATTCAAAAAAATTCAGCTAAAACTAACAAATTAGTTCTTATTGGTTGGTCAATTATTTATAGTTCTTTGATTATGGTCCCATTAACATTATTTTATTTACCCGAATCAATGCCATCTATAGATGCATTTTTATCTGTAGCATGGTTAGGGATAATATCAACAGGTTTAGCATTCTTAGGTTATGTAAGATTGATTGATAAAATTGGAGCTGTTAAAACCTCAACTGTTGCATATTTCTTACCAATATTTGGTATTATCTGGGGTTATATTTTTTTAGATGAGGTTATTACAATTAGTATTATTGTAGGTTGTATGACAATTCTAATTGGGGTATTTTTAGCAACATCTAATAAAAATAAAAAATTTAAAGGTGACGTTCATGCAAACTAATACGTTAAATAGCTTACTTGAGGAAGCAAATAAGATAGTTAGACGATTATCTTATAAAGAAACATGTATAAAGATTGAAGATGGAGCAGTAATCATAGATGTTAGAGAGGAATCAGAATTAAATCAAAATGGAATGATTAAAAATGCAATCCATATACCAAGAGGCTTAATAGAATTTATATTAGCTCCAGATTCACAAGAGAATCCTAGCAATATTAATAAAGACACCATTATTCTAGTTTATTGTGCAGGCGGTTATAGGTCAGCTTTAGCTGCAAAAAGCTTATTAGATTTAGGATTTAATAATGTATTTAATATAGGTGGATTTGATGAATGGGTTAATAATGGAGGAGAAGTTCAGCCAAATTCAAATTATTAAATGGCGCGCCCGGGAAGATTCGAACTCCCGACCCCTTGGTTCGAAGCCAAGTACTCTGTCCAACTGAGCTACAGGCGCTAATCTAAATTATAAATTAATGCATATGTTAGTATCTATCAAAAAATTGTCCAATTAGTAAGTTAAATATATATAATTAGATAATAGAAATAGGGGATCAAAAATGAAATATATTAAAAATGTTGCATTGTTAGTAGTTGGTTTATATGTGACAACCTTATTCTTTATTTATTTAGACCTTGAAGAGAAAAGACCAATTATAAGTTTATTCAAACTTTTTCAATCTAATTCATCACTAGAGGTCATAGATTATGCCTTAGATGAAACCGATAAGAAAAAAACACCTATTTCATCTAATAAAGATCGTAATGCATATTATGGCGATTTGCATGTTCACACCAAACATTCTTTTGATGCTTACATTTTTGGTGTAACAGCATCTCCTGATGATGCATACAGCTGGGCTAAGGGAAAAACAATTAAACACCCTTTAGGTTTTGATATGAAGAATGATGAGCCATTAGATTTTTATGCAGTAACAGATCATGGTTTTTTTATGGGGATGATGCAAGCATATGCTGATCCATCAGGCAAGATGTCTAATTATGAATTTACTAAAGCTTTTCATAATTTAAATGATCCAGAAAATGTAACAGTAGAATCAGCAGGCCAAAGATCTAATATTTTTAGTTCAATATTAGCAGCAGCAATTATTGACCCATACCCACTTTGGCATCCAAAAGTAATAAAAGCTTATTTTAATAATCATACACAATTTGCATTAAGAGCATTTGATGATCGTATTCACAAATCTGCATGGGCTGATGTAGCAAGAGCTGCAGAGGAGCATAATGATCCAGGTACATTTACTACATTTCTTGGATATGAATATACAACTTCATCTGATGTTGAGGGTGGAAATTTACATAGAAATGTTATTTTTAATTCATCAAAAGGTCCAATTAGACCATGGACTAGAATTGATTCTATAAACCCTGAAGATTTATGGACTTGGCAAGATAATTTAAGAGCAAAAGGTGTGGATTCTGTTGCCATTCCTCATAACAGCAATGGATCAAACGGACAAATGTTTGAAGTTGAAAGTTTTTATGGAGAAGCTCTAGATAGAGAATATGCAGAAAAAAGAATGAGAAATGAACCTATTGTCGAGATAACTCAAGTTAAGGGAACTTCAGATACTCATCCGCTTTTATCACCAGATGATGAATGGGCTGATTTTGAAATTATGGATAGAAGAGTTGGAAGTAGACCTCCAACATACAGTATGCCTGCAGGAAGTTATGTAAGAGATGCATATTTAAGAGGACTAACCCTCGAATTTATGTTACAGGGTAATCCTTATAAATTTGGTTTAATAGGATCAAGTGATACCCATGTTGCTGCAGCATCTTTTGATGAATCTGATTTTTGGATGAAAGTAGGCGTTTTAGATGGAACTGCAGAAAATAGAGGGACCGTTCCACTATCTGAAGAAAATATTGGTAGGCTGGAAGAATATATGCAAGCTTTTAATCAACCAGACTCAACAAAAACTCTTGAACAAGGTGAATATGCAAATACTGGTTTTACTCAATGGGGAGCATCTGGACTGGCTGCAGTTTGGTCAGAAGAAAATTCAAGAGATTCAATTTTTAATGCATTTAAACGCAAAGAAACATTTGCAACCACTGGTACAAGAATGGCTGTAAGATTTTTTGCTGGATATAACTTAGAAAAAATAGATTTAGATTCTGATTCATTAATTTCGGAAGCTTATGAGAGTGGCGTAACCATGGGATCAGAATTATTACATAATGAAGATAAAAGACATCCACAATTCATTATTTGGGCACAGCAAGATAAAAATAGTGCGCCATTACAGCGCGTTCAAATAATTAAAGGTCAAATGAATATGAATAGCGGAAAACCTAGTGAAAAAATTTATGATGTAGCGTGTTCTGATGGTTTAGAAGTTGATCCTATTACTAATAGATGTCCTGATAACGGGGCTAGAGTAAATATTAATGACTGTTCAATATCTAAAAATGTTGGAGCATCAGAATTAAAGACTCTTTGGGAAGATCCTGACTTCGATCCTTCACAAAAGGCTTTTTATTATGTAAGAGTTCTAGAAAACCCAACTTGCAGATGGTCAACTTGGGATGCTATTAAAGCAGGTTATAAACCCAGAGAAGACTTACATGAAACAATACAAGAAAGAGCTTGGTCTTCACCAATATGGTATATACCTGCATATGAAGATATTGATGTTATACCATTAGGCGGAACGGTAGAGCTAAGAAACTTTGATTAAGTAATTTTTTCTAAGAATAATTGAAAAAGAAAATAACCATTTTTTTAATTTTAGGATTATTAATTTATTTTATTGATATTCTTAATAATGATGATAAGTATACAAAAGATATATATATCTCAGACCAAGAAATAAACAGTCTAGTTATTGCTTGGGAATCTCAAGTAGGAAGAAAGCCTAACCAAAATGAATTAATTAATATCATTAATGATTATATTCAAGAAGAAATATTATACAGAGAAGCGCTTGCTCTTGGTTTAGATGAAAATGATAGGATAATTAAAAGACGTCTTGCTCAAAAAATTACGTTTTTAAAACAAGAAACATTCCTAGAAAAACCACCTATAGATGAGATTATAAATTTTTATAAATCTAATATAGATTTATATTATATAAATCCAACTTTTAGTTTTACTCATTATTTTTTTTCGAATGAAGAAAATGGAAAAAAGAGAGCAGAAGTTTTTTTTGAACAATTAGTAAATAAAACAACTTTATCAAAATCTGATCCATTCTTATTAGGAAAGAATTTTGCTTACAAAAGTTCAGATGAAATTGATCGTGATTTTGGTATGAATTTTTCAAATCATTTTAATATCATGCAGACAGATATATGGTCAAAACCAATTCAGTCTTCTTTTGGTTTCCATATTGTAAAGATAGTAGACAAACAAGAGGGTTACTTACCTGATATTAAAGATATCTTTTCTCAAGTTGAATTAGATTATGCAAATAATATAAAAGAGCAGCTTTTAGAAAAATATATCATGGATGTTAGAGCTGAATATAACATTATTATTAATCCAAACTTTAAAATCGAATGAAGTACCTATGTAAGATAATATTATTTATTTTTTCAATTAATATTCATAGTCATGAATTCAATCCAGCCCATCTCATTATTGACCAGTCATCTATTAATGAAAATCTTTATGAGGCTACATGGTTATATCCTGTAAAAAATATTGGTATTAGAGGGAATGTTATATTTCCTGATATATGTGATATACAAGGCACAAGTCCGTTTGTTGACGGAAAGTATATTGTTGAAAAAATTACACTAGATTGTAATACCTCATTAAAAGGTAAGTCGATAGAAATAATAAATTTAAGTGTATTAACAGACGCTTTAATTACAGTTAATTATGCAAATAGCTCAACTTATGAAGGACTTGTTAATAATAAAGAACCAATAATTATTATTCCTGATGAAGTATCATATTATCCAACAACATATTTATATTTAGGAGTAGATCATTTATTAAATGGCATAGATCATATTTTATTTATATTAGGACTAATTTTCTTAGTAAGAGGCACATGGAATATTATCAAAACAATTACTGCATTTACTTTAGCTCATAGTATTACGTTAGGATTAACTGTCTTGAATATAATCAGTTTGCCTCAAGCAACTGTAGAAATTCTTATAGCTTTAACAATAGTTTATCTTGCATTAGAAATTAATGATTCAAAAAAAATAGATTTCACCCCATGGAGATTAGCATTTGGATTTGGATTATTGCATGGAATGGGCTTCGCTGGAGCATTGACGGATATAGGCATATCTAATGAAAACATATTTTTATCATTATTATTTTTTAATATTGGGATTGAATTAGGACAGTTAATTTTAATACCTATATTTTCTATATTAATTTGGATTGCTTATAGATTAAATTATTATTCGTCCACAGCAAATTCAGTATCTTATGCAATTGGCTCTATGGGCTTTTATTGGGTTATAGTAAGGTTTTCTAATTTATTTATTTAATGCATATGATTAGATTTATTATTGTTTCAGTAATCTTTTTTGCATCTTTTGTAAGTAGTGAAACAAAGTTAATTATTCTTGGGTCTGGTACTCCAAACCCTGATCCAGAAAGATATGGTTCTGGTTATGCTGTTGTTGTAAATGATGATGCATATATTGTTGATTTTGGCCCTGGAATTGTAAGAAGGATTTCAGCAATGTCGCCAACATGGGGAGGTGAATTTCCCTCTATGGAGCTAGAAAATATAAATATAGCATTTTTAACCCATATTCACTCTGATCATAGTGGAGCATTAGCAGATTTAATTCTTACACCATGGATTATGGGCAGAGATGAGCCTCTCAATCTTTATGGACCTGAAGGTTTAAAAGCAATGTCAGAAAATATTACAGAGGCTTATATAGACGATATCAATTACAGACTTTATGGATCCCAACCAGCTAATAAGTTAGGTTTTACAACAAATGTAACTGAAATATCAGATGATGGAACTATATTTAAAGATAAGAATATTGAAGTAATTGCATTTAAAAATGCTCATGGTGATTTTAAAAATTCATTTGGTTTTTTATTTATTACAGATGATAAAAGGATATTATTTTCAGGAGATACAGCAGTTAGTAATAACTTAATGAAATATGGTAAAAATTTAGATATTCTTGTTCACGAAGTTTTTTCTAGTGAGACATTTGTAAATAAAACTAAAGATTGGCAGATATATCATCAAGCTCACCATACCTCATCTATAGATCTTGGGATAATTGCAGATGAGCTTCAACCAAAAAAACTAGTTTTATCACACATACTATTTTGGGGCGCATCTGAAGAGTCGTTGTTAAAAGATGTGAGAAAAAATTTTAATGGTGAAACTATCATTGCTGCAGACTTAATGGTTATAAAATAATATTAGATGGTGCGCCCGGAGAGATTTGAACTCCCGACCCCTTGGTTCGTAGCCAAGTACTCTAATCCGCTGAGCTACGGGCGCGATTATTAAATTTTTCGAGCTTCTTCAGGTAACATAACAGGAATTCCATCTTTTATTGGATAAGCCAGTCCTGATTCTTCGCATACCAGCTCATTTGTTTCTTCGTTTAATTTTAAAGATTTTTTTGATACTGGGCATACTAATATTTCAAGTAATTTTTTATCAATTGTTACCATAATTTTGAAGTATACATGATGAATTAATTTTTGTTTACATATGTTATTGTATAAATTATCTATTAGTTTAATTAAAATATTTATTAATATATATGCTGGAATTTAAACCTCAATTATCACCAAAAGAAATGCTTGAATTGGGTGTATTTGGTGGTTGGTATTTTAAAACCGAAGATAATATGAAAGAGTTCCCTGCAGAATGGTTTAAGAATGCAAAATTATCTAAAGATGGATTTAATGTTAACTTAAATAAGTTTGGTGTGGCCTCAGGTCAATCCATGGAGATATGGATATCAAAAGGGTGGATTACTAGTGATGATCCTTTAGGATGGTTTCAATGGTATTGCAGATATCATATGGGTAGACGTATTCCTGATGTTGATTTATTTCAAATTAAACGACATAACAATTTTGGACCAAGACATGCTGGAGCAATTAGAAAACATTGCCCAGGACAATATCATAAAAGAACAAAACAAAGACAAGCTTTACTCCAGTGGGCCTACGATCCATTTATTTAAATAGTGAATATTAAAAATGAGTACAATT
>CACDCN010000024.1 GCA_902551185.1 uncultured SAR86 cluster bacterium
GATAAGGCTAAGTACGTCGGAGACGTTTTTACCTCAGTAGCACAAAACTACGACATTATGAATGATGCAATGTCTTTTGGCATGCATCGTTTATGGAAAAAAATACTTGTTGAATTAGCCTCAGTAGGAGACAGAGATATGATTTTAGATATCGCCAGCGGAACTGGAGATATTTCAAAACTAATTTCTAAAGAATACCCTGATACAAATATTTTAATGAGTGATATCAATTTCGAAATGCTTGATGAGGGAAGAAATAGAGCTATTGATGAAAGCTTTGCATCCAATTGTTCATTTTGTCAGTTAAATGGAGAAGTTCTACCTTTTAAAGAAAATACTTTTGATTTAATAACTGTTGGATTTGGTTTGAGAAATTTTACAAATAAAGAAAATGGTTTAATAGAAATGAAAAGGTGTTTAAAAAGAAATGGTAGGCTTTTGGTCCTTGAATTCTCAAAGCCAATGAATCCAATATTTTCAAAAATATATGATTGGTATTCATTTAATATACTGCCTAAGCTCGGCTCTTTATTAGCAAGTGATTCTGAAAGCTATCAATATCTTGCAGAGTCAATACGCATGCATCCAGATCAAGAATTATTAAAACAAATGATGCTTGATTCAGGTTTTAGTAACTGCAAGTTCTATAACCTTGTAAATGGAGTGGTTGCCATACATATTGCATATAATGATTAATCTTAAAGAGGGATTTAATAAACTCTTAAAAGATATACAAGAATCTTCTCCAAATTTTAAGAAAACATTAAAAGAAATATCTCCTATAAGTTTTTGCATAAGCCTTAAGGGTCATAAGAAGATATTTATATCTATAAATGATAATAATTCAGATATATCCTTCGAAGCGAATAATACTCAATTTGAGATAAATGGATCATTATTAGAAATACTCTATACAATCATATCTGGCAAAATAAATACGAACCTTATTAAAGGTGATGCTGAATTAGCAATTGTCTTTTTTAATATGCTTTATAAATCAAATATTGATTTTATTTATCTAATTGATAAATATTTTGGTAATTTACCAGCAGTATTTACATATGCTATTGTTAATAAAGTCTTTAATACTGCTGAGATATATAAAGATGATGAGGAAAGAAACCTAAGAAAACGTTTAAGGGATATTTCAATAAGACTTGATAGATTAGAAGCAATTAACGGAACATGAATTTCATAATAGTAATATACGAATTATTAAAAATGTCCTTGATTGGCATTCAAAAAGGTATCTTTTATAAGCCTGATGGTAAAAAGCTAGCAGTTTATTTAGAGTCTCTTGGCCCAATTTTTACAAAGTTCGGGCAATTACTTTCAACCAGAACAGATATACTTGATTTTGATACAGCAAAGGAGCTTGAGAGCTTAACTGATAGTTGCAAGCCTTTCGATGTAATAACATTCAAGAAAATCGTAGAATCAGAGCTAGGCGATTCGATTGATAATATTTTTGATTCTTTTGATGAAATACCTTTAGCAGCCGCCTCATTAGCTCAAGTTCATTCAGCAAAACTAAAAAACGGAAACGAAGTCGTAATTAAGGTACTTCGTCCAAATATAGAAAAAAGTGTTAAAAAAAATTTAAGGCTTTTAAAAGCTGCTGCGAGGATTTTTTCTTACATCTATAAAGAAAGTTATAGACTAAAACCAAATGAAGTCATTAAAGACTATGAAATTACAATATTTAAAGAACTTGATTTAAAACTTGAAGCATCAAATACAAATTTAACAAGAAAAAACTTTCTTGACTCAGCTGAGCTTTATATACCAGAAGTCTATTGGGATCTAACAACTTCCAACGTTATGGTTCTAGAAAAAATAGATGGAATACCATGTACTGATATAGGTCAAATTGAAAAACATGGCATAAATAAAAAAGAACTAGCAGAAAATGGGGTAATGATTTTTTTAAATCAAGTTTTCAGAGATAATTTTTTTCATGCAGATATGCACCCTGGAAATATATTTGTCTCTAAGAAAAACCCTGAGAATGCAGGCTATATTGCTGTCGATTGTGCAATAACAGGCTCGCTGTCTAATGATGAAAGATATACTCTTGCAAGAATGCTACAAGCAGTCTTGAAGCAAAATTATAAATCTCTTGCTCAACTATTTATTAGTTCTGGTTGGGTTAATACAGAAACAAATGAAATAGAACTTGAGAATACTCTAAGAGCTTGTTGCGAACCAATATTTGAAAAACCTTTATCTGAGATTGAATTTGGTAAGCTGTTGTTATATCTATTTCAAAGCACTAGGCAATATGGTTTATCTATTCAAACATCTCTGGTTTTACTTCAAAAAACACTTATACATATAGAGGGGATGGGTAGACAAATATATCCTGAGCTAGATTTTTGGGGATTGGCAGAACCATATCTTGATAATTGGTTAACTGAACAATTTAATCCTGTAAAACTTAAGGACTATATTATTGAAAATAAAGAAGATTTATTATTCAAAGCATCTGAAGTTCCTGGGATTGTATACGAAGCTCTTGATGAGTTAAGGAGCTACTCTATAAATAAAAATTCAAATGATAAAAAAATTAAAGAATTAGAGCTTCAATTATCTAAGCAAAAATACATCAATAGAGTAATTGGTATTGGTATAATAATTGCTGTAGCTATCATATTGATAGTTTCATAGGAGAAATATATGGGCTTTGGTGGAATAAGCATATGGCAATTACTAATTATCTTAGTTGTTGTTTTACTTATCTTTGGAAGTGGTAAATTAAAATCTCTAGGGTCTGATCTAGGTTCTAGTATTAAAGGTTTTAAAAAAGCAGTTAAAGAAGACGAATCTAAAAAAGAAGAAGACTAAAATTGTTTCAAATTGGCTTTCTTGAAATTTTAATTATTCTTATATTGGGTCTAGTGATTATTGGGCCTACTAGGCTACCTGCAGTCATAAAAATGGTACTTAAATTTTATAAAAAAATCGAAAATAAATTAAGTTCATTTAAAAAAGATATCGAACAAGACGTTGGTACCGATGAATTAAAAAAAGATGTATTCAATGAATTAAGATTGGAAGAGCTTGAAAAAAATAAAGACTTAAACAATGACTAAAGATTCTGTTTCAGATCACTTATTAGAGCTAAGATCGCGATTACTTAAAGTTATTCTCCTATTTGCTGTTTTTTCAGTCCTTGGCATTCCTTTTGCATCAGAAATATATCTTTTTGTATCAGCGCCACTTATAGAATTACTTCCTGACGGGAGCACAATGATTGCCACTGAAGTTGCATCACCATTTATGGCACCAATAAAATTAGTCTTATATATAGCCCTAATGTTTTCAATGCCTTGGTTGTTTTATCAAACATGGATGTTTATGTCTCCCGGTCTTTATAAAAATGAAAGGGCTTTTACTGGCCCATTAATGCTTTCAACTGTTATTCTTTTTTTTAGTGGAGCTGCTTTCGCTTTTTTCGTTGTTTGTCCAATTATTTTTAAATTTTTTATAGCGATGGCTCCAGAGTCAATTCGTGTCATGACGGATATAAATCAATATCTTAGTTTTGTATTTAAACTTATATTTGCATTTGGGGTTGCCTTTGAAATTCCAATTGCAACAATTCTTATAGTAAAAAACGGTATTGTATCCAAAGAGTCTTTGGTTAAAGCAAGGCCATATTTAATTATTCTCTTTTTGATTATTGGCATGTTATTAACTCCGCCTGATGTATTTTCACAATTATTTCTTGCTATGCCTATGTGGATTTTATTTGAAGTTGGAATTCTTTTTGCAAGAAAAAAATAATTATCTATTCAAATTTATTAGAGTTCTATAAAAGAACCAAGGTAATATCAACCAAGGTATCTGTGATTGAAGCATTATAGTTCGATCATTAAATTCAAGAAGTATTGGATTAAAATATGGTCCAAGTGGGGATAGGGGAGCCCATGATAGAGGCTTGCCTTCTGCTAGTTGATCATAATATAGAAACATCTCTACTAAAATATTTTGACTAATACACCATATTAATAAAATGCAAAAAGCACTCCACTTCCATTCTTTAAAAACTCTTTCATCTTTTTTATGAGATACCCACATAAGCCATGCTCCTCCCAACAAAACAGTACCCGTATCTCCCATAGAGTTCATTAACCAATTTATATTCTTTGGTAGCCAAATATTTAGTGCCTCCGATCTTCTTACGTCCACTGAATCGCCATCTAGCCATCCGTATGTAAACCAAAGCTCCCAGCCCAATGCACAAACTGCTACACCAACTATATAAAATGACGGAACCCAACCAGGCAATTTAGATTTATTTTTAAAATAAATAATTAGAGGTAAAAATACTGCGATATAAACAACTGTTATTACTCTAATTTCTTCAAATGACATTAATTAACTATAGTCCAAGCCTATCAGTCCAATTATCATCAGCGGGTCTTTGATGATTAATAACTTTATCAACTAATTCCTCTGGAGAATCTGAAATTATGAGCTCATCTAAATTTGCTTTTGAAATAAATCCTTCTTCTACTGCCTTGTTAAACCAATGTAAAAGATTATCATAATACCCTTCAGTATTTAGTATCCCAATTGGTTTATTTATTATGCCAAGTTGATTGCTTGCCATAACTTCAGCTAATTCATCTAAAGAACCAACTCCACCTGGAAGCACAATAAATGCATCAGACCGTTCCATAAAAACATCTTTTCTATCCAGCAGAGTCTGTGCAACTATAACTTCCTCTAATCTAGGATTTGCTAACTCTAGCTCATGAAGTGATTTTAATGAAATACCCAATACTTTGACTCCATTATCAAGAGCCGTATCAGATATTATTTTCATTAGCCCTACATTACCGCCACCAAAAACAATATTAATTCCTTTCTTTGCAATAATTTCTGAAACTAATTTCGCAGCTTCAGCATATTTAGGATTCTTTCCCTCATGAGCTCCGCAAAAAATTGAAATATTCTTCATAAATAAACTAAATTTTAAAATTAAATGTAACTGGCCCTTTGTTAACCAAGGTTATTTCCATGAACGCACCAAATTT
Source organism: uncultured SAR86 cluster bacterium (assembly GCA_902551185.1). Taxonomy (GTDB): domain Bacteria; phylum Pseudomonadota; class Gammaproteobacteria; order Magnimaribacterales; family D2472; genus SAR86A. The sequence goes on from CACDCN010000024.1 coordinate 5,043, forward strand.
TCCTACTTCGACTTTATTAAATGCTTTTTTGAACTCGCTCACAAATTTATCATACAACAGTTTTGCATCCTCTGGTTTTGCTGCTTTATGGTAACTTGGTTTACTACCTTTATTTGTAATTGCAGCAAGGGTGAATTGACTAACTATTAGAGCAGCTTCTTCTGAATCCTTTAGGGCTTTCGAAGTAATACCTTTGGGACCATCTAACATTCTAAAGTTAATGATTTTATTAACCATTTCTTTTGTTGTTTTTTCAGTATCGTTATCCTCGATGCATACAAAAATTAACAAACCAT
>CACDCN010000025.1 GCA_902551185.1 uncultured SAR86 cluster bacterium
CAAGCAAAACAATGGATTATTTTTAGTTAGAATTGAAGATACTGACAGAGAGCGCTCAAAAGTAGAATATGAGAAAAATATTCTAGATACACTTTCTTCTGTAGGACTCGTTCCAGATAAGAAGCCAATTAATCAATCAGAAAGGAATGAAATATATGTAAAAGCCGCTGAAAAGATAATTGAATCGGGTAGTGCGTATTGGTGCGATTGTTCTCAAGAAGAATTAGAAGAAATGCGTAGGGAGCAAGCTGCTGCTGGTAAAAAACCAATGTATGACGGAAAAAGTAGAGACCTTGGGTTGGAACGATCTGAGAAAACAGTATTAAGATTGGCAACTCCATTGGATGGAGAAATTATTGTAAATGATATTATTCGAGGTGAAATAAAATTTAATAATAGTGAGTTAGATGACTTGATTTTATTAAGAAGCGATGGAACTCCAACTTATCACTTATGTAATGTTGTTGATGATTATGAACAAGAAGTCACTACTGTTATAAGAGGTGAAGATCATATTAGTAATACACCAAGACAAATCCATATTCAAAATGCTTTAGGCTATCCTGAACTTGAATATGCTCACCTTCCATTAGTTCTTGGTTCTGATAAAAAAAGATTATCCAAGAGACACGCTGCAACTAGTTTAGAGGAATATAGAGAAGCAGGGTATCTAGATACGGCAATTATTAATACCTTATCAAGGCTAGGTTGGTCTAAAGGAGATGATGAGGTTTTTTATTTAGATGATCTTATAAATAATTTTAATCTCAGCGAAGTTCAAAAAGCAGGAGCAATTTTTGATATCACAAAACTTGATTGGCTAAATTCTCAACATCTAGCAAATTTATCACTTCAAGATTTTAAATCACATTTAAAACCATTTCTTGAAGAGATATCAATTGATATCAACAATCACGACAATGTTGAATTACTAATAGAGTCTATGCGAACCTCAGAAAATACTCTAAAAGGTATCGCTGAATCACTTAGACCATATTATGAGGAAGTTTCCAATTATAACGAAAAAGCAATTGAGAAATTTTTAGACCAAGAAGGTAAAGAAATTTTGATTGAATTAAAAGAAATATTATCCAATATTAATGATTGGAATGAAGATTCTATAGATAAAGTTCTTAAAGAATATCAGCAAGAAAATAATTGTCCTGTACCTAAAGTGAATCAACCAATAAGAATTGCTTTAACAGGTTCAACTAAATCACCATCAATGGGCTTAACGTTAAGCTTTTTTAGCAAAGATGAGTCACTAAACAGAATAAATAATTTTCTCTCTAAAATCACATAAATCAGTAAGTGTTTTTTTAGGACACATAATTGGACTTTTTATCCATCATTTGCATATAATTAGCGAATATTTGTTAATTTTTACAAAAAAAGGGGAATTTGTATGAAAAACTTAAAGTTTTTATTTTCACTGGTTTTACTTTTACCACTTTCTATTTCAGCACAAGATACTTCAGATTCAGCAAATGCTGATGTTGAAGAGGTTGTTGTAGTTGGTTCTCAAATTAAAGGCGCTAAAATCACTGGTGCTTTACCAGTTTCTATAATCACAGCTGATGATATAGATTCACTTGGTATTGATTCAGGTGATGAGCTTTTAGATAACATTGCTGAATTTGGTCAGAATACTTTTAACCAAAATGAATTTAGTGGTGGTTATAATGCATCAAGGGGTGACGTTGGGGCTTTTAACCTTAGAGATATCGGTACAGGTAATACCTTAACTTTACTTAATGGAAGAAGATTAATTCAATCTCCTGGTTATCAAACTGAGCCAATTCTTGGTGGTTCGATGCCAGTAATGACTACAAACTCTAACGCTATTCCAGTTTATGGTGCAGAGCGGGTTGAGATATTAAGAGATGGTGCTTCTGCTATTTATGGTGCTGACGCTTTAGCTGGTGTTGTTAACACTGTGCTTAAGTCTGATTTTGTAGGCCTAAATGTAAGATTTAAGGCAATTGGATATAGCGAATGGGATGCACAAGATAACAAAGTAAGTATTCAATGGGGTCAAGATATGGGTGACACAAATATTTCATTATATTTTGATCACTATCAAAGAGAAGAAATTCGAGGTAATGAAGATCCTAAATGGCTTGCACAAGATGCAAGAGTATCACCTGGTTTAGGTGCTTATGATGGTACTGCTTGGGATGATACTTCATGGAGAAATAATAATGCGGCTTCCAAGTATGGTATTTGGAGAGGTGGCGGTAATCGTTATCTTCATACAAGACCTAATACAGGAGGTTGTGCTTGGACAGGAACAGGTGGACCTACTTGTTTATATGAAAGCACAAGTACTAACCCAAATTCTGATTCATTAAGAGCTTATTACAATGAAACAAGATGGATGCGACCAGATCTAGAAAGAAATAATTTATTTGTTTTTGTAAATACAACACTAGATAGTGGAGTTGAAGCATATAGTGAAATCGGTTTATATAATTCTGTAGCTCATCAACAATTATATGGCGGAACAACACTTGGTGCCGGTGGTTGCGGAAGAACCGGTACATGTACTCAACCATACCTTATTCCATTATCAAACTATTGGTTAAACCAACTAGTAGATTCAGATGGCAATAAACTTGTTAATGATTCTCAAATCAGCAATGGTCTTGGGCTATATAAATCAAGACATAGATTTGATACCCCAAGAGGGTACGAATCTCATAGAACCACTGTAAGACTTCTTCAAGGTTTCAGAGGGTCAATGGGTGACTGGGATTGGGATACAGCTATTGTAATTTCAGAAGCTAAATCGAAACAAGATAACTATGGTAGACAATCAATGACTCTTTTAGACGCAGCGTTAGCTAAGTCTACTTCTGATGCATATAATCCTTTTTGTGGAGGAAATTGTTCAGATGAAAGTTCATTTACAATGAATATTTTTAGAGGCAACACTACTTCATTACATATGTGGGATTTTAAAATGACTAATCCTAATGTATATGAGTTACCAGCAGGGCCTGTTGGAATGTTAATTGGTGCTGAAATAAGAAAAGAAGCTTATACAGATGATAGGGATCCAAGAATAAATGGAACTATTCCTTATACTGTTCCAGTTGGCCCAAGAGCAGGATTAACTTTCCCATTAATTTCTGACATTGTGAATTCAAGTGCTACTCCAGATTCAAACGGATCAAGAGTGACTTCATCATTCTTCACAGAACTTCAGATTCCTATTACTGATAAGATTGATATGCAATATGCACTCAGAATGGAAGATTCTAATGATTATGGAAAAGCAACAGTTTCAAAATTAGCATTAGGATGGCAAATAATTGATCAAGTTAAGTTCAGGTATTCGAACAATGAAACTTTCAGAGCGCCTGCTTTAATTTTGGTAAACGAAGGTTTCTTAGGAAGAAGTACTTCAACCAATGACGCATTGTTGCAATATGCTGCAGGTGAAGATCAAGATAATTATTCAATGCAAAGGATTACTGAAGGAAACAAAGGATTAACCCCTGAAGAAGGAGATAATGAATCTATAGGTTTAGTTATTGAACCAGTTGATGGTTTGATTATTACTATGGATAAATGGTCTATAGAAACTACAGACACAATCGGTATCTTTGGTATGACGAATGCTATTTTACTTGATACATTGATTAGAGCAGAAGGCGGACCAAACGAATGTACTGGTAATCCTAATGTAAAAAGAACAGCTTATGCAGGTTATGACTTTGCATGGCCTTCAACACTTTGCCCAGCTGGTGAGGTGCAGAGCGTTAATGATTATTATGTAAATACAGATACCAGAACAATTGAAGGTAAAGATACAAGCGTAATGTATAACATCGATACTGATGTTGGTAGGTTTGGCTTTAAAGTTATGCATGTTCATTACGATACTTTCAATCAAGCTGCAGGCGGTGATGCAAGAAGATTAAGTGATGCTGCTAATGGTACTCTTGCTGGTCTTGCTACAGTTAGAGGTATTGATAGTCTATTAAATCTTAACGGAAGAATAGATGATAAATACACTATGAAGGCGTCATGGAGAAATGGACCATATGAAGTGCTTGTATCAGGTACTCAGTGGGCAGAATTCTTCGAATCAGCTCATACTGAAACGATTGATGGTGTCAGACAAATGTGGCCTGTAGATGAAATGACAGTAGTTAATGTAACTCTAGGATACAAATTTGATAATGGACTAAGAGTTAGATTACAGGTTAAAAATATTGAAGATGAGAGAGCTCCACTTGCTGATGAAACATTCGGTATGTACTGGGGTGACCTTCATACAGACTTTGGACAAAATTATAATATTGAATTTTATAAGAAGTTCTAAAATATCTTAACTAAATAAAGGGAGTCTTAGACTCCCTTTTTTATTGAAGTACATAATGATAGAGTTAATTAATGTTTGGAAATAATAAAGGTTTTTTTATAGGCTTAGCAGTATTCTCATTAGTGCTAATAATGGGATTAGTAAATATTATTCCAGAAAGTTTAGCCTCACTCGATGGAAAAAACTTTAATATTAAAGATAAAGTTTTCTATGTTAATAGCCAATCATCATGGTTTGTTTTAGCAATTCTATTATTAATGGCTATTTGGTGGGCTACTGAAGCCATACCAGTAGCTGTAACAGCTTTAATACCTCTAGCGTTATTTCCAATTTTAGGTATATCAACTTTTCAAGAAACTGCAGCACCATTTGCTGATAAAAATATATATTTATTTTTAGGTGGTTTTATTTTAGCTCTTGGAATAGAAGCATCAGGGCTACATAAAAGAATGGCATTAAAGATGATAATTCTTATGGGCACAAATGGCTCTGCTCTTATAGGTAGTTTTATGCTGGTAGCCGCTTTGGTGAGTATGTTTGTAATGAATACATCTACTACTTTAATGTTACTACCTATAGGTCTAGCTGTTTGCACAGTAGTAGCTCAAACGATTCCAAATATTTCTGATCAACAACAACGATACTTTGATACTGCTTTAATGCTTGGCATAGCTTATGCAGCAACAATAGGAGGCATGTCTACGATAATTGGTACCGCTCCCAATATAGTATTTGT
>CACDCN010000026.1 GCA_902551185.1 uncultured SAR86 cluster bacterium
CAAAATAAATTACTAACACCAGTATTGAAAATGGTAATAAAACCTTTTTATAAAATGCTTTATCTAAGTGTTTCTTGTAAAGGATATCTTTCTTTAGTGAGCTGTTAGAAAATACTTTTCTATATCCCTGTATATCTCTTAATTTTATATGATCAATATTTTTAAATGATATTTTCGATTGAATAGGGATCTCAAAAATTTCAGAATCAATAAAGTTTTCATTACCGTTAAAACTTTTTATTTGAGAGTTAACATCAAAGAATATCTTGTCCTTTTTGATGGTAGCGGTATCAGATTTAATATAATGCTCTATCTGTTTATTTTTTGTTTTAATAAATCTAACTTTATAAAGCTCATCATCAATAATATTTTCAAAACTCATAAATGATTCGTTGTATTTTATCCACTTAATTTCATTAGCAGATGTATTCCTTTCAATTAGGATGCTTTTGTTTACTTTTGAATTTAAATAGATTTTTTTGAACCATACTTCATCTAAAATTATTAATGACATGGATAATATTAATGCTCCTATTGAGCTAATGAATATAATACTTAGAGGTGATCTGCCAGATGATCTAAGAACATTTAGGTTTCCCTCTTGATGTGATATCCCCAAAGATATAATTACCCCCAATAAACATGCGCCATCTATAAAATCAATCAGTCTATGAGGCATTGAATTTAATACATGTTTAAAAATATTTAATACGTTGTATTTATTAGAAATATTTTCTAACTCTGATATAAAAATAAATATTGAATCTAATATCCCAAACATAATTAATATAAAGAATGAAAAATAAAAAGAACGCTTTATTAGGTATATATTAAATATCTTGATCATCTTACTATCCAGAAAAAGATTAGCGTGATAAAAATAAATAAAGCTATTCTTAGATAATTCTTTCTTTTAAGTGAATCTAAGAAACTAGATATGCTAATAAGATTATTCTTAAATATTAAAAAGACTGCAAAAATAATAAAGAAGAAATGTACATACCATATATACAAATGGCTATTAGAAACTTCGCTATCAAATGACTCCCTTCCTAAAATTAATAAACTTAAATACAAAATATAAACAAATATAGCTGGCAATAATACTGATAACCTCCCCTGCCTTGGGTCAACTTTTGATAAATACACTCCGATGATTAATAAAATAAAAATTGTTATTGGTATAGAAATATTCCAATACATTTCAGACTTTGATGATTTTGCAGAAAAATCAAACAACTTAGATAAAGATAATCCTGATATAGTTTTTAAATCATTGGTTATGGGAATTTTTAGATTACCAAATTGAGACGTTAGTATAGATTTGTCATGAAAAATATCCTGATAAACTGATCCTTCGTTAAAATTTAATATTATCGATTTATCTTTTTTTTGATAATTTAATTCCTTAGCAAGAATAAATGAGGAGATATTTTTATTAGTAACATATATAACTAAATCTTCTATAGAATTACCGTCTTTATCTTCAGCATATATAAAATTATCTTTTTCATTAAATGAAAAAAGTTCTTTGGGTCTAATGGATTCTAATTGCTCCTCAAAAGAATCTATGGAAACTAATTCTTTTGATAGCTCTTTTGTGTAAGGAGCAATATACATACTCAAAATCAACGTAATAAAAAAGAAAATCGTTGATTGTGGGATTAAAAACTTTATTAAATCATTTCGAGATAGTCCAATTGAGAAATATCCATAAATTTCTCTATCAGCATAAAGTCTACTAATGCTAACCACCACACCCAAGAAAAAGGATAGCGGTATAAGTAAAGTTATAAAATCTGGAAATCGTAAAGCAACAATTTTATATACTAAATTTGGATTAATAGCTCCTTCTGCAGCTTGTTCAAAGTAACCTACAAATCTTGAACCAATAACTAAAAAGAAGAAAATTGTTAAAATTCCTAGGGTGGATTTTAAAACTTCGGCATTCAAGCTTTTAAAAAGAATATTTTTTTTATATATGCCTTGTGAACTCTGATGCATTACAATAAATATCTTACCAGTATTGAATTAAAAAGGAGATAAGAAAATGACATATAAAGTTCTCAATAATATAACTTTAAAAAATGTTAACAATGGAGTGATATCAAATATTGCAACTGATTTGCTTGTAATTCCAGTCAATAAAAAGCTCACTACTTCAATAGAATTTAAAGAGCTAGATAAAAAAACAGGTGGATACATTTCAAAATCCGCAAAGGACTCTTTAAGCCCTGGCAATCAAAGTCACTTATTGACTTCACTGGATGGGGTCAAAGCAAAGAAAATTCTTTTATTTAAAGACATCGATCAAAAAAATGATATTTATTTATGGTTAAACAGGTATAAATCTATTGCAAAGACTGCAAATTCAATTGGTTGTAAGAATATCTCAATAATGGATGGGCTTAACTATCCAAAAGGCAAAGATAAATATTGGTTTTTAGAAATGATTGCAAGATCAATGGAATCTGGTGCATATATTTTTTCTACCACAAAAAATAAAACAGCAAAATCTGAAAAAGTTGGAAAAGATATAGTTTCTAACCAAGCATCACTTAAAAGCGTTTCTTTAATTACAACAAAACTTTCTACTGCAGAGGTTAAGAGAGCAAAAACTTCTATTTCAATTGGTTTTTCAGTTGGCGAAGGTGTAAATACAGCAAAACATCTAGGTGACTTACCTGCAAATCATGCAACTCCAAAACTTATAGAAAAAATCGTAAAAACAACTATTAAAAATTACCCAAGCTTAAAAGTAAAAGCTTTAAATGAAAAAGACTTAGCAAAACTTAAAATGGGATCATACTTAAGTGTGTCTAAAGGTAGTGATGAACCTCCTAGAATGATAATTATTGAATACAAGGGAGGTAAAAAAGGCGAAAAACCAATTGCTCTAGTTGGAAAAGGAATTACCTTTGATACTGGAGGAATCTCTATCAAACCTAGCTCAGGCATGGATGAAATGAAATGGGATATGTGTGGGGCTGGAACTGTTTTTGGTGTTATGTGTTCTCTTGCAAGCATAAAAGCAGATGTTAATGTTGTTGGTATCATGGCATGTGCTGAAAATATGCCCTCTGCTAAAGCTACAAAGCCTGGTGATGTTGTTACATCAATGTCAGGTCAAACAATTGAAGTACTTAATACTGATGCTGAAGGAAGGCTGGTTTTGGCAGATGCCCTGACCTATGTTGGCAGATATAAACCATCTTATGTAATTGATATGGCAACACTTACAGGAGCAGTAGTAATAGCCCTAGGAAGTCATGCTAGCGGCGTTATGGCAAATAATCAATTCTTGGCAGATAAAATTATTGAATCTGGAGAAGCAACTGGTGATAGAGCATGGCAATTACCTTTATGGAATGAATATAAATCATGTACAAGAACTAATTTTGCTGACTTAGCTAACATAGGTGGAGGAAGAGAGGCAGGAACTATTCATGCTGCAGCATTTTTATCAAAATTTACTGAAGATTATAAATGGGCTCATATGGATATTGCTGCGTCAGCATGGTCTAGCTCTCCAAAAGGTGGAACTGGAAGACCTGTACCATTAATCTGTGATTTAATTTTAAATAAAAAACTTAAATAGCCCTATATAAGAATGGATAAAAGGTACAGCCCTATTGAAGTTGAGGAAAAATGGGTTGATATTTGGTCAAAAGAAATTCTTATAAATAAGGATGCTAAGGAAACTTTTTCACAAGTAATCCCTCCTCCGAATGTAACAGGTACTTTGCATATGGGACATAGTTTTCAATATGCAATTATGGATTTTTATACCAGATATAATCATATGTCAGGCAAAAAGGCTCATTGGCAAGTTGGTTCAGATCATGCAGGTATTGCAACTCAACTTGTTGTAGAAAACAATCTAGCCAAAGAAAGCATTGATAGAAAAGATATTGGTAGAGAAAAATTTATAGATGAAGTTTGGAAATGGAAAGACTTTTCTGAAAATAAAATTCAATCTCAAATTAAAAGATTAGGATGTTCTGTAGATTGGAATAAATATAGATTTACTTTTGATGAAGAATTTACTCAAGCAGTCAATAAAGCCTTTATAGACCTATATCGCAAAGATAAAATTTATAGAGGATATAGATTAGTTAATTGGGACCCTTCTCTAAAAACAGCAGTATCAGATCTAGAAGTTGTTAGGCAAGAAAAGAAAGGCCTTATATGGCATATAAATTATCCAATAGAGAATTCAAATGACTGTATTACAGTAGCAACAACAAGGCCTGAGACTTTATTTGGTGATATGGCAATTGCAATCAATCCTAATGACTCAAGATATAAATCAATGATTGGCAAATACGCACTTCTTCCTTTTGTTAATAGAAAATTGCCAATTATTGGAGATGAATATGTTGACATGGATTTTGGTACTGGATGCCTAAAGATTACCCCCGGTCATGACTTTAATGATTATGAGATTGGGAAAAAATATAACTTGCATGAGAAGGATGGAACAATTTTCACCTCAAAAAATATTGATGATTTTAAGCCAATTAATATTTTTAATAATGATGCATGGACAAATGAAAATGTTCCGGAACCATTTAATGATCTTGATAGGTTTAAAGTAAGAAAATTAGTAATTAAAGAATTAGATAAGCTAAAACTTCTTGTCAAAGAGGAGGAATATGATATCAGTGTCCCAAGAGGAGAAAGATCAAATATTGTTATAGAACCAAGGCTTAGCAATCAGTGGTACGTAAAAACATCGGAAATGGCTAAAAAGGCTAATAAAGAAGTTAAAGATGGAAATATTAAATTTCATCCAGAGAACTGGGTTAAAACTTATTTTAATTGGATGGACAATATTGAAGACTGGTGCATAAGTAGGCAAA
>CACDCN010000027.1 GCA_902551185.1 uncultured SAR86 cluster bacterium
ATCTTGATGCTAATGCATCCAGGGAATTTCTTTGACCAGGATATTTATCTCTTGCAATAACTAAAGAATCTTCTACTTCACAGATATCTTCTATTTTAGGATAACTTGTTGACGCTAATTGAAGTTCATTATTTAAAAATCCAACATCAAAAGGCGCATTGTGAATAACAAGCGTTGAGCCTTCTATGAATTGAATAAATTCTTCAGCAATCTGATCAAATGATGGCTTGTCATCTAGGTCTGAATTAGTAATTCCGTGCACCTTTGAAGCTTCTTCATCTATTAACCTTGAAGGATTTAAATATGTATGGAAGTGATCTTCAGACTTCTTTCTATCATTTAACAAGACAGCGCCGATCTCTATAACTCTATGGCCTTGTTTAACTTCTAGTCCAGTAGTTTCTGTATCTAAAATTATATATTTCTTAGCCATGCTTAAATATTATCTATTCCTTTATTTGCCAAAGTATCAGCGATCTCATTTTTCTCATGCCCTGAATGTCCCTTAACCCAATTCCATCTTACATTATGCTTTGCAACATATTTATCGAGCTCAACCCATAAGTCTTTATTTTTAACATCTTTTTTTGATGCATTTTTCCAATTATTTTTTTTCCAGTTATCAATCCAAGAAGTAATACCTTGCATTACATATTTTGAATCTGTAGTTAAATTAACTATACATGGTTCTTTTAAGGCTTTTAATCCTTCAATAGCAGCTTTTAATTCCATCTTATTATTAGTTGTATTTAACTCTCCTCCAAAATATTCTTTTGAAACATTCTCATATTCAATCAGCACTCCCCAACCCCCGTCACCTGGATTTCCTCTACATGCGCCATCGGTATAAATATTTACTGTTTTCATAAATTTAAATTAGAATTTGCATATGTTAAGTGTTGAACCAATAAAAGCATTTACCGATAATTATATTTGGTTAGTATCAACTAATGAAGGGTCAATAGTAATTGATCCAGGTGAATCAAAAAATATTCAAAAATTAATAGACAGTAAAACAATCGATTTGAAGGGTATTTTAATTACCCATCATCATTACGATCATACAAACGGTTTAAGCGAATTAGTAAAAAAAAAATGAGTTAGAAGTGTACGGTCCTGTTAATAATATTGACGGCATTAACCACAGACTAAATGATAAAGATAAGATTTCTATTATTGGAATTAATTTTGATGTTATGTCTATTCCAGGTCATACACTGGATCATATTGGTTTCTATTCAGCTAATGCAAATAATCCTATCTTATTTTGTGGAGATACTTTATTTGCAGGTGGTTGCGGAAAGATTTTTGAGGGCACTTATGAGCAAATGTTTCATGCATTAAAAAAAATTACTAAGCTTCCCACAAATACTAATATATATTGTGGTCATGAATATACATTATCTAATCTTAAATTTGCACTTGAAGCGGATGATACTAATAAAGAATTGATAGAAGAATTTAAAAAAGTTGAAAATAAAATTAACTCAAATATCCCATCATTACCTACAACATTAGATAAAGAACTTAAGGTAAATCCATTTCTTAGATGCGATAATATAAATATACAAAATAAAATTATAGAAAAGTTCAAAGTGTCAAACAATGAATTAGAAGTTTTCACTGCTTTAAGAAAATGGAAAGACAATTTTTAATTAAATATCTCGTTATTTTAATTGCTTTAGCTGGCTGTCAGCAGCTAGAAGTTAATGATTCAAATATTAATATAGATAATAATCAAAAGTTAATAAAAAATTCATCAAATAATAACAACTCCATATCAGATGAAGTTGTTACCCCGTATCTGAATGTATGGGAATATTTAATCAAAAATGCATCATCAAATGAAGAAGTTATAAACGATCAAATTCTTTTTTATATGAACGCCCATCTAAAAGATACTGATAAATTTAGTAAATACCTAAATGATTCATACTATTTCATTTACTTTGTAATAAATGAACTAGAAAAAGCTAACCTCCCAATAGAGCTTGCGTTACTACCATATATAGAAAGTAACTATGACCCTTTCTCAATCTCATCATCTGGAGCAGTTGGTATCTGGCAGTTTATGCCTAGAACAGGAAGATTATATGAACTTGAAAAAACCTGGTGGAGTGAAGATAGACATGACCCATTTAGATCGACAATAGCAGCTATTGGATATCTAGAATATTTATATAAAAGATTTGATGGAGATATTTATCTCACACTTGCAGCATATAATGCCGGCCCAACTTTACTTGACCGAAGAATCAATAAAAATAAAAGACGTGGTATAGGTGTTGATTTTTGGTCTCTAGATCTTCCAAATCAAACCAAAGATTATGTACCTAAATATATAGCACTAAAAGAACTAGTTTTTAACTCAGATAAGTACGGGATACGACTCCCATATATTCCAAATGAAACTGTTGTTAAAAAAGTAGTTATTCCGGGCCAAGTAGAAATATTAACTTTTAGCGAATATGTGGGAATTAAGCCTGAATTAGTATACAAATTGAATGCTGGCTATACAAAATGGGCATCAGCCCCAAAAGATGAAAGTGTTTTTTATATACCTGAAGAAAAATACTATTTATTTGAGGGGAATGAAAACCCCTTCAAACAATCTAATGAAATTAATTGGATTTCACATACCATTACAAAAGGTGATAATCTCTGGTCATTGGCTGTAAAATACGATACTGAAGTAGATATTATTAGAGAGATTAATTACCTTAGGACTGACATTCTATCAATTGGATCAACTCTTCTTATTCCTCTGGGTAAAACTGAATCTAACAAATTTATTCCTTATGAAATGTATATAGTTTCTGAAGGAGATTCATTATGGAAAATTGCCAGAAAATACAATCTAGAAGTAAAAGATCTAGCAAGAATGAACTCTATCAATGAAAATTCATATTTATATTTAGGACAACAATTAACAGTTGGTAATAAAAATATACATAGAAATATTGAATCAAAAAAAAGAACTATTCTTTATTCGGTAAAGCAAGGTGACAGCTTATATAAAATTGCTGAATTATTTGATGTATCTATAAAAAACATTAAAGAAATAAATAAAATGAACAACGATTCTTTAATGCCAGGGCAAATTATTAAAGTATCAATAAAAGCTTTTTAATTATCTGAAGTTTTTGGGTCAAGGGCGTCTCTTAAGCCGTCACCAAAAAAGTTAAGTGCAAATAAAGTTATTGTAAATGTAATTCCAGGGTAGATTAATAACCAACTGTATTCTTCCATTGATTCAACACCATCTTTGATTAAGGTTCCCCAGCTACTCATTGGGGGTTGAATACCTAACCCTAAAAAACTTAAAAATCCTTCAAGAAGCATAACTTGTGGAATTGTCAGTGTTGCATAAACTGCAATTGGTCCTAATATATTAGGCAATAAGTGTCTTCTGAACATTGCTAAGTTATTTACTCCCATTGCTTTAGCAGCAAGTACGAATTCTTGATTCTTTAATCCTATAACCTGTCCTCTAACAATTCTTGCCATGGTTAACCACTCAACTGCTCCAATTGCACCAAATAATAACCAAAGGTTTCTTCCAAAGATAACCATTAATAAAATGATAAATATAATAAAAGGTAAGCCATACAAAACATCGACAATTCGCATCATTACTGAATCAATTCTTCCCCCCATATATCCAGCAATGATTCCCCAAGAAACACCTATAATTAAAGCAACACCAGTTGCAACAAAACCAACTAATAAAGAAATCCTCGCACCATATAAAATTCTACTTAATAAATCTCGACCTAAAATATCTGTACCCAGCAAATGATCTGATGATGGAGGGCTAGCTCCAAGATTTAAATCTTGATAAGAATATGAATAAGGCGCTATCCAAGGTGCAAATATTGCACAAATAATTAATGCTACTAAAATCAAGCCGCCAATCATTGCAGCCCTATTTCTAGTCAATCTATATAAAGCGTCTGACCAAAGAGAATTATTATTCATGATGAGTCTCTAGACCTCGGATTTAACATTAACGATGCTAGATCTGATAATAAATTAAAAAATACTATCATTGCTGAAAAGAAAATTGTTGTCCCTAAGATCATTGTGTAATCTCTATTAAATGCTGCTTCAACATAGAATCTTCCAAGACCAGGAATTTGAAAAATAGTTTCAACTACAAATGAGCCTGCTAAGAGCCCAGCGATTGCTGGGCCTAAGAAAGAAACAACAGGAATAAGACCACCCTGCATAGCATGCTTGATAACTACCATTCTTTCAGTCAAACCTTTTGCTCTTGCCGTTCTAATAAAGTCTTGGTTAAGCACTTCTAACATACCTCCTCTACTTAACCTCGCAATATATGCTGCATAAGCAAATCCCAATGTAATTGATGGAAGTATCTTATCCCCTGGTAATTGTCCCCATCCTGACACAGGAAGCACTTCTAGATTAATTCCAAAAATTAATACAAGTAAAGGCCCCATTAAAAATGTTGGCACACATATACCTATCATAGCTATAGCCATAGGAATAAAATCTAAAAATGTATTTCTTTTTAAAGCTGCCGTGACTCCTGATAAAACTCCAAGCAGAAGAGCTATAAGTATTGCGTAAAAAGCTAATTCAAAAGTTATAGGTAATCCTGTTGC
>CACDCN010000028.1 GCA_902551185.1 uncultured SAR86 cluster bacterium
CCGATCACTTTGATCTACACTTGGATGATTTGGATGAGTCATATTTACCCCCTAAATTTATGACAATATATTCAATGATTAAACGACATTTTTTTAACTTTGTAAATCAAAATTTTGATAAGATTTACCTATGAAAAAATCCTCAATTTTTGCAATATTTCTTTGTAGTTTTATATTAGTAATATATTTTTTCTATCTTTCTTTCGCAAAGCAAATATCCTACTATTCAGCACATGTAGCATGCGGGAATTACTATATATCAGAAAGACCATTAAGCTTGATAATCGCAGAAGAAGGAAAAATAAAACCATTTGATAATACTTGGATGGATAATCTCTTTTATAACATGATGGAGTATTCAGCAAATTCAGAAGATTCAACTTTAACGGTTGCTTTTGGATCAGTTGAAACAAAAATGAAGTTTTATCCAAGTTATGGATGTTCAACGGATTTAAATAAAGAAATTGAAGGAATTCCTAATACGAATAATGACCATCATGAAGTATATGTTGATTCGGCAGTGCAAAAATTAATTGAAGATGAATATATCTCAGATAGTGGAACGAGAGCATTAGTAGTTATGCAAAAAGATAAAATAATTGGTCAAAAATTTGATAATTACTCTTCTATTAATACTCCATTATTATCTTGGAGTATGACTAAATCCCTTACGTCTTTGTTGTTTGGGAGATTATTAAAAGAAAATCTGATTAGTCTTGATGAGTTTGTTTTTCCTGATTCTCTTGATCCCAAAAAGAAATTACTTACATATAAGCATCTTCTTAATCATGTAGATGGGTTGGATTATAAAGAAGCCTATTTTCCTTTTACTGACTTTTTTGAAATGTTCGTCTCAGAAGATATTGGTGATCATTTAGTAAATTTAAAATATAAATACTCGCCGGGTGATTACTGGGCATATTCTTCAGCGGCTACCAATTTACTTACTTATAAATTAACAGAAATTGGAAATGATCTTGGGTTTGATATCGAAAAAATGTTTCAACATTTTTTATTTAATGATTTAGATATATATGATGCTGTGATTGCTAAAGATCCTTCAGGAAATATGATTGCATCTTCATTAGGTTTCTTAAGTCCATCTTCTTGGCTAAAAATTGGTCAATTAATGAATAATGAGGGTATTTATAAAAAGAAACAATTAATAGATAAAGAATTTATTGAATTTATGATCACGCCTGCTATTTTAAGTAATGAAACATATATTGCTAATTTTGGAGGGCAATGGTGGTTAAATACAAATGATAAATATATATCTCCAGAACTTTATCAAATAAAACAAAAAATTTTTTCTGCTAATGGATTTCAGGGACAAAGATTAATGGTAATTCCTGACTTAAATATATTAATTGTAAGAATGGGTTTAACAGATGCTAGAACTGAATGGAATAATGAGGGAGTCTTTGTAAAAAAAATTATTGAAAACGTTAATTTAGATTAATTATTTTTCCAGGTTTTAAAGTTATAAAATCAATTGAATTATTTTCTTTAACAGCATTTATAAGCCTTTCTCTTGGCTCAAGTGTATCCTCATCTGTAAGAGAAAAAGTACCCCAATGCATCCCAAAAGCTTTTTCTGCTTCCAAATCTAACATAATTTGAACAGCGTCTTCGGGGTTAACATGACTTTCTGCCATGAACCATTCGGGGTCATATGCGCCTATTGGTATAAATGCATATTTAGGAGAACCAAGTTTAATTTTTGTATCTTTAAAATCATTAGAATATCCGGTATCGCCAGCATGATATAAAGAATATTCCTTATGTTTTATGTACCAACCTCCCCATAAACTTTTATTTCTATCAAATAAGGATCTTTTTGACCAATGTTGAACAGGAGTAAAGATAAATTCAAAATTACTTGCCTTAAATGATTGCCACCATTTAAATTCATAAGCATTTTTAATTCTTTTTCTTTTCAGCAGCTTAAGATCTCCAGCTGGAACTAAAAAAATAGCTTTTGGATGTTTTTTTGAAATCTTAATTAAGGATTTTATATCTAAATGATCATAGTGATTGTGACTAACAGTTACAAAGTCTATATTAGGAATTTTATCTAGTGGTATTGCAGGAGGAATAAGTCTTTTTGGCCCAATGTTTCTGAAAGGAGAAGCTCGATCAGAAAAAACTGGATCTGTAAGTATTGTTATTCCATCTTTTTTAATTAAAAAGGTTGAATGGCCAATCCAAATAACATAATTATCATCTTCTTGTAGATTCAAATTCTTCCATTCAGAAGATATTTCTATATTGCTTATTTTTGGTTCAATGTCAGATCTAATCCATTTAATCATATCGCTAAATGTTTTATCTAAAGATTCACCATTTGTATTCTTGTATTCAGCAAAAAGAGATACTGAAATAAGTAAATATAATGAAAGTAAAATTTTAATCATCTTTTTTCTTGATAAAAAATTTAGAAATAATCTATCTAACTCTAATATATTGAATTACTTATCGTTAATTCTTCAAGAATATTTTCTGCCTCATCTAACTTTTCTAATGTCCAAAGAAGATATCTGGAATCTACAGAAATAGTTCTTGCATCAGGTATATATTTATAATCTGCGATAATTGTTTCAAGCATGCCATCAAAAGCTAATCCAACAAGCTCAAATTTTGAATTAATAGTTGCAGACCCTGAATTGCCATTAGTTATATCTAACGTTGAAAGAAAGTTAACTGGTACTGAATTAATTGGCTTATAAAAATATTTACCATAATCTTTTGCTTCGATTAAATTTAAAAGTTTTTCGCTAGCATTAAATGGTTTTATGCCTGAATGTTTTTGAGCAATACCCTCTAGTCTTGTAAAAGGCTCATAAATTAAACCATCTTTTAGAGATACGCCGGCAACATTTCCATAAGTAACTCTAAGAGTTCCATTGGCATCTGCATACATTTGCTTGCCAGATGATTCATAATATTTTTTTAAAAGACCTATAAATTTTGATTTAAGTAATTGCCTTTTTGCTCCTATTTCTTCAGATTCTTTCTCATAGGCTAAAGACTCATCAAAAGTATCTTTTGCAAAAACAATTAAGGGATCTTGAGAGTTATTTAATTCATCTAAGCTCATCTCAAACATTTGTAAAAAATTTTCTGAGGTTTGGTAATCTGTTGAATAAATCTCATCAACTTTGCTTAGAATTATTTCCTTGGATTCATCCAAGCTAAGGAGCTTGCTATAAGTAGCTCTTCTTAAGGATGAATCAAAGCCTGAATAAACAATTAGTCTATCTTCAAATATAGCCCTATCTACTCTTGGATCAAATGAATAATCTAGACTCTTAATTCGATTAATAATTCTTTCCTGGTCTCTATCTTGATAACCTGGTTTTCTTTCTGCATCAATTTTTTCTCTCTCAACAGCATTCCTATAAATTCTTTTTGCTTGTGAGATTAAAGCAGAATTTCCATAGTAAGATCTGGCTAGGCTTTTTTGTTGATCTTCATCAATTAAGTTTAGTAATTCACTAAGATAATTTTTATCAGTTTCTGATGCATCTTTTTCAACAAAATCTAAAAAATTTCTCCATTTAATTTTCTCAGATTCAATAAGTTTAAAGTTGTTTGCACCATCTATTTGACCGGATATTTTCTTATAGTAGTTTTCGTAACCACTTTTTAAACCTCGATATTTAAGCATGGAGCCATCAGAAGAATTAGTATTCTGCTCCATTAGATCAATACCTCGTTTGAGAAATTTTACAGTCTCATGAAATCCAGTTTCAAGATCCCATTTGATTTCATTAAAAGTAATAGTTCTATTGGTTCTTCCTGGATATCCAACAACCATGACAAAATCACCATCTTTTACACCCTTAGCAGAAACCTTTAAAAATGAATCAGATTTATAAGGCACATTATCTTTGTTAAATTCCTTACTAGAACCATCTTTGGCTGTATATGCTCTAAGTAATGCAAAATCGCCTGTATGTCTTGGATACATCCAGTTATCTATTTCTCCTCCATATTCTCCAATGTATGAGGGAGGTGCATAAACTAATCTAACATCTTTTATTTTTAATACTTTTTCTAATTTATATGTTTCACCACTAAAGAATGATCTGACCCTACATTCAAATTCATCAGAAGTCTCACACTCTCTTATTATTGCTTTTTTGTTATCTTCAATAATTTCAGCTCTTTCAAGGGCAGCAGTGTCATCACTTAAACCATCTAATACTTTATTGGTAATATCAGTACTTTTTAAGGTTACATATACACGCGACCCTGGAGCAGACCTTTTTTCATCATCTTTTGTTCGTGCAACAAAACCTGTTTCAAATAAATCAGATTCCGTATTTGAATTGAACTGAAGATAGCTTCTTTCTATACAGTGATAATTTGTAGCTATTAAGCCTTGGTCTGAAACAAAAGCTGCTGAACAGCCTCCTAAACTTACAATAGCGTTCATGGGATGCTTAAATAAGTCGCTAA
>CACDCN010000029.1 GCA_902551185.1 uncultured SAR86 cluster bacterium
TATTTTTTATCAAGTTCAACCAATGGAAGCCTGAGAGCATTTTGAACTAGCCCCATTTTATACATCATCCATTTTACTGGTATTGGGTTAGATTGTATAAACAATAAATCATATAAATTCTTTAATTTATTATTAATTTCTTCTGCTTTCTCAACTTCATTATTTTGATAAAAAGAACATATGCCTGAAATATATTTCGGCACTATATTTGCTGCAACTGATATCACTCCATGACCTCCAACGCTTAACATGTTAAGAAACGAAGGATCATCTCCTGAATAAACCTTAAAACTATTATTTGATAATGAGATTTTGATTAGCTCTTTTATCCTTTCTTCATCACAGACCGCTTCTTTGATTCCAACAATATTTTTATGCTTAGATAAAATTTCTGCTGTAGTTGGAAGCAAGTCACATGCTGTTCTCGAAGGAACATTGTATAAAATCTGTGGTATATCTACAGAATCTGCTATCTTTGTATAATGCTCTATTAACCCTTTCTGACTTGGCTTGTTATAGTATGGAGTAACTATTAAAGCATAATTTGCACCAATGATTTCTGCTTCTTTGGTTAAATCTAATGCTTCTGAAGTTGAATTTGCACCAGTTCCGGCAATTACAGGCAACCTTCCGTCAACATAATTTATAGTGTGCCTAATAACTTCTATATGTTCTTCAAAATTTAATGTTGCTGACTCGCCTGTCGTTCCAACTGAAACAATTCCATTGGTGCCTTCTTGAATATGCCAATCAATAATTTTATTTAATGTGTCAAAATCGATCTCGCCATCTGGCATCATCGGCGTTACTAAAGCAACTAAACTTCCATTTAAAACTTGCATCATTTATAAATTAAGTAAAAATAAGACTATACACTATTTTAAAAAACTAATTATAAGGAAAAATTATGGGAAGAAAACTTGAAGGGAAAAAATGTCCAAAATTTAATGGGATTTGTACTAATGATAATAATTTTTCAAATAAAGACTTTATTGGAAAAAAATTAGTGATTTATTTTTATCCTAAAGATAGCACACCAGGATGCACCACTCAGGGGCAAGATTTTAGAGATAACTTTAAGGCTTTTAAAAAATTTAACACTGAAATATTGGGGGTATCAAGAGATAGCATAAAATCCCATGAAAATTTTAAATTAAAACAATCGTTTCCATTTGAGCTTTTGTCTGATCCTGATGAAAAAATGTGTAAAGCATTTGACGTTATGAAGATGAAATCAATGTATGGAAGAAAGTATATGGGCGTCGATCGATCAACTTTTTTAATTGATGAAAAAGGAAAAATAGTAAAAGAATGGAGATCAGTTAAAGTAAAGAACCATGTAGAAGAGGTTCTTTCTCTGGTAAAGAAAATTTAATATATTGCGATACTAAGATCAGATTTATTTGTAATACTTCCTCTGATCATTCCTTTGGTATTAAAAGGAGTTGATACATTTGCTTCTTTGTCTATAGAAATTAAACCGCCTGTTGCTCCGACTAATTTTAATTCTTCTATTATGCCTGCAGCAGATTCATCTAATGATTGATTTAAATATTCCATTCTAGTGCACACTTCTTTAGCAACCTGAAATTTTATAAAAAATTCTCCATGCCCAGTTGAAGAAACCCCACAAATGCCATTTTGTGCCCATGTACCTGATCCAATAATAGGAGAATCTCCAACCCTTCCAGGCATTTTATTTGTCATTCCTCCTGTAGAGGTTGCTGCAGAAATATTGCCATACTTATCAAGTGCTACAGCTCCTACTGTCCCTATTTTATCTTGAATAATATTATTTTTAGCAAGCTTACTTTTAGCTTTTTTTAATCTCTTAAGATTCTTATCAGAATGGAAATAACTTGGGTCTACAATAGTTTCACCAATCATTTCTGCAAACGATTCTGCCCCATTGCCAACTAAAAAAACATGTTGGGTTTCTTCAGAAATCTTTCTTGCAAGTTTAATAGGATTTTTAATCCTTTTTACTGATGCAACAGCTCCAGCAGATCGATCTTTACCGAACATTATCGAAGCATCCATTTCTTGTATTTCATCTGAGGTATATACAGAACCCCTGCCAGCATTAAATAATGGAGAATCTTCAAATTCTGATACAGCAAACTCGACAGCATCAAGGCTTGAACCTCCATCCTCTAGAATGTTGTATGCAGAAATTAAAGTTTTGGAAACCTTTGTTTCAATTATTTTTTGCTGTTCGGGACTTAAACCTGACATAACGCCCGCCCCACCATGGACAACTATCCCATAATTCTCATTACTCACTATAAAAACAGAATAAAGTAATAATACAAAATAGAATCTAGATTTCATTAGAAGATGAAACCCCTGGCCAAGAATTCCATACAGCCTTTATAAAGGTTGCTAAAGGTATTGAAAAAAATACTCCCCAAAATCCAAACATAGTTCCAAATAAAAATACCGCAAGAATAATTATTAAGGGATGTAACTTAACTGCTTCTGAAAAAATTATTGGTACCAATAAATTTCCATCAATAAATTGAAGTAATAAATAAAGGCCTACTAATAAGTAAAATTGAGTATCTAGTCCAAATTGAAGCAATCCAATAATTACAACTGGTATTGTTACAGTAAAAGCTCCAACATATGGTATTAGTACTGACAAGCCAACCAAGACTGATAATAAAGCAGTATATTTTAAGCCAAAGAAAGAAAATAATATCGCTGCTAATATACCCACAATAAAAATTTCTAATACTTTGCCTCGAACATAATTACTTAATTGAATATCCATTTCTTTCCATACTTTTGAAAGCATAGCCCTATCCCCTGGTATTATTTTTAAACATCCGTTGATAATGTTCTTCCTATCAAATAAAAAGAAAAAGACAAGAATTGGAAATAAAATAATATATAAGAGTACTTCAATAGTACTCTGAATACCTGCGATAGATGATTTCACCAAATTCTGAGTTATTGATGACAATTCAGATGATACAGCTTGAAAGAAAACAGAAATCTGATCAGAATCAACTAATTCAGGAAAAGCAGCCGGCATTGTTGATAAAAAATTTAAAAAATCATTAAAAAGACGTGGGATATCTAATATGAAAGATTGAAGTTGGACATAAATTAAAGGTATTAACCCTGTAAGCATTGCTGCTCCAACAACAATAAAAACTGAAAATGAAAGAATTAATGCTAAAGATTCAGAAACATTGTAAGTTTCAATTTTTTTTTGAAGGCCAGCTAACAAGTATGCAACTACGATACTAATAATAAATGGAGTCAATACTGAGGCAAAAAAACTAAAAATCACTAAAGTAAAAATAATTGCCAATAAAAATATTACAGTTTCTTCATTGCTAAAGACACGTTGAAATAAATTGTTTAAATGTTTTATCATTTTTCAAGTTACATTATATATAAGATTTGTTGAAAAGATGCAGAATTAAACCAATGGCTGTTTTAGAATAAGTTAAATAATAATAAACTTTTCTTTTATTTTGCTGTTCTAAGTTAAAATCAAGATTAATTATTTAGATAAATGAAATTTTATATTTTTGCTAGTTTGATTGTTTTGACAATAAATTCATTGTCTGATGAAAAAATATCAAGCGAGATAGTTTTACCTGAACTGGGTGACAGGGTTTCAGGAGCGGTATCCTCCGCTCAAGAAAGAGCAATTGGTGAAATGTTTCTTAAACAAATATATTTTCAGGCTCCTTTGATATCAGACCCTCTTTTATTTGAGTACACCGAGCATCTTATATATAGGCTTTCAGAGTTTAGCCAGGTCAAAGATAGATATTTTACAGTTTTACTAATTGATGATGATTCGCTAAATGCATTTGCAGCGCCTGGGGGTATTGTTGGTGTAAATGGAGGATTATTCCTTCATGCAGACAATGA
>CACDCN010000030.1 GCA_902551185.1 uncultured SAR86 cluster bacterium
TCAGAAGATCTTCAGTTGCATTAATACTTCCAGCAAAATCTTGTAAATCAAATTCATCAGACAACTCTTCAGATATGTCATCACCATGGTCAGTTATAGAAAAGGAGTTAGTAAGAATCTCATTAAATTTTTCTGGTTCACATAATTCAAACTTAAAACTTGAATTTAAAAATCTTTGAATTTCGTTATAAATTTCTTTAGTTAGATATCTTGGTGAGGAAACAATCACGCCTTCTTTAGTATTAAGTGCAATTACATCGTTTTCTTTGACAAAGTCATATGGAAGAACGTCTGATTTGATGTTTTCAAAAACTTCTTCACTCATTTTATTCTTTTGGCTTTGTAAGATCAATAATTGGGTTTTTGTTTTTGATTTCTTGTTCAGCCTTAAAATAGTTATATTTCTCTAGTGAGATTTGATTTGCCACATCAGAATCTGTCAAAATTGTCGGCTTTAAGAAAACCATTAAATTTTTTGTGCTAGTGCTTTTTGATGAAGATTGAAAAAGCCTTCCTAGAACTGGTATCGAGCCTAGTAATGGAACTTTAGAGACAACTTCCTGAATGTCTTCATCGATGAGGCCTCCAAGAACAATTATTTGATTGTTATCTACGAGTACAGTAGTTTCTATTTCTCTTTTATTAGTAATTATATCAATACCACTTTGTGAAACACCTGCGATGCCAGAAACACCTTGTTTGATGTTCAAAATCACAGATGCTCCTTCATTAATTTGAGGAGTGATTTCTAGTTCTATACCAACTTCCTGTCTAGATGTTGTTCTAAATGGATTAGAGTTATTTGTGCCAAGACTCTCACCAGTAGTTATAGGAATTTCTTGGCCTATAAAAAGTCGTGCAGGCTCATTGTCCATAGCGAGAATGGAAGGTGTAGATAAGATGTTTGAATCTGTGTCATCTGCGATTGCATTTAAAATTCCAACAAAATTATCTTTTCCTTTTGTTAAATCACCAAATCCAGCAACAAGTCCTTGTGTATTTAAAAGAGATGATATGGCCGTTGTTGTTAAAGTTACATCTTGCTGATCATCTGCTGCACCAGCGATTGCTAGCAGGTCAGCACCAGACCCTGAAAACCTTGTAATTCCCACTGGAATGCTATTCTCATCATTACCAGAATAGATAGCCTCAACACCAAGCCTTCTTGCAGCGTTTTCAGAAAGATCGACAACAATTGCTTCTACAAGCACTTGAGCTCTTCTTATATCTAGTTTTGCAATAATACTTCTAATTGAATTAAGATTATCTCCAGAAGTGGAAACAATTAATGAATTTGTTTTTTCATGGTGCGTGATAACAGTCTTCATACCTTCAGCGTCACTAATAAAGCTGCCTGAAATTGAATTTAATATTGCGGCTAAATCAGCAGCTTGTGCATATTTTAAATAAATAACATCCATCGAATCATCTGATGTTATATCTTTATCAAGCAATTTCAGAGTTGATTTAATATTTTGTGTAACTAAATCATTTGCTGATAATATTATTGAATTTGAAGGAGTAAAAGGTATTGCTATAAAATCATTTATTGTAGGATTATTTTGAGCTTTTAATCTATCAAGAATCCTTGCTCCCTCAATTGAAGAGAGTTTATTGAGTTTTATTATTGAAATTTTAGCTGTATTGTTTTTGTCTAAATTGTTAAGCAGGTCTCTTACTCTCTCAACATTGCTGACCCTATCAACAAGTAATATGGAGTTAACAGAAGGGATACTGGATAAATGAGATTGTCTTCCTGTAATTGGTTTTATCATTGGAAGAATTTCTTCAGTAGATCTATTTTTTAATGGAATAACTGCTGTTTCAAAGCTTCCACCAGAAAAGTCCTCAGTATTATCTCTTGTAGCTTCATTTTCAGGCACTACTCTTAAAAATCCATCCTCTAAAATAGCGCTAAAGCCATTCACTTGAATTGTTCTTAAATAAACATCCCAAACCTGCTCTCTGTTCAGATTTGCATTTGAATAGATTGTAATTTTACCTTTTACCCTCGGATCTAAAATAATTGTCTTCTTTGAAAACTGGGCAATATCTTGGGTAACTTTTTTAATATCTACATCTTCATAATTTAATATAAAAGAATCTTGAGCAAAAGCACTACCTATTGATAGTAATGCAAGAGAAAGAATTTTATATTTACTATTAAATTTCATAAGTTAATGCCAACAAGATTTTCAATTTTGTATAATTTTTCTTGATTTCGAAATACAATCTCATCTTTAGTTACTTCTACTAATTCATAGACACCTTCTAGTTTTTCACCTTTAGCAACAACAAACTCCTTGTTGCCTTTTTTAAGTATGACTGATGAATCAATATTACCAGATCTATAACCAATTAATTTATATTCAAAATCTGGAGTAGTTTTAATATTCTTCGAACTCTCATCTATAGAATTAGTGTTGAATGAGAAGTCCGTCATATCTGGTATATTTAAATTTTTAATATCGGGTTGATTGGTAAATGATATTAATAAATTTGCTATTAAAATAAATACAGGTACAGATAATATTAATAAGAAAAAATTTTTTATTTTTATAAAGTTCATAATACAAAAATGAGCTACCTAGTGTAGCTCATTTTTTAAAAAAAAATAAATTAAAAACTATATTTAAAGCCCAATGATACTGAAGTGCCAAGATTGTATTGATCATATATTACAGTATCTGCCATAGCAGCATAATATTCTTCATCAAGAATATTTCTTAACTCAAGTGATATCTTTAGATCAGAGTCATTACTACCATACGATAGTGTTTTAGAATAAACAAAATCTACTAAAAGTGGCGGCTCCTCATATATATCTGGAAGAACATCAATACCCCTTGCTCTAACTCTATCACTTACATAATTAACTATAAGTGTTCCTTGAGTGCCATTTTGTAAATCGTCCCATCCAAGTTGAAGGTTTGCAATTTCTTCAGATTGGCCTTGAAGTCTTGTATCTCTTCCATTTGCAAACAAGCTAGCAGCCTTAACTTCACTTCCTTGTGTATTTATATAAGTATCCGTATCATTGTAAATTACTTCAGAATCAGTAGCAGTAAAATTCATTTTAAAAATAAATTCCTTTGTGCTGCCCCATTTTGAATCAGGGAGTAGATCTTCATAAATTCTTTCATACTCAATCTCAAAACCAGTCACTTCAGCTGAAGGTACGTTTTGATAAGAAGTAATAATTAAGTCACCAGATTCATTTACAACTTCTTCAATTGGTTTTGAAATATCTTTATAGAATAAGCCTGCTGTTAAGAACTGATTAAATCCCCAATAATATTCAACTCTTAAATCAATATTGTCTAT
>CACDCN010000031.1 GCA_902551185.1 uncultured SAR86 cluster bacterium
TGATAGTGTACCAAGTCCCCAAGAGATACAAAAAGAATTAGATAACAATGCACAAGGTATCCTTGGGTATGTTGTTAGGTGGGTAGATCAAGGAGTAGGTTGTTCGAAAGTTCCTGATATTAATGATGTTGGCTTAATGGAAGATAGAGCAACTTGCAGGATTTCAAGTCAGCATATTTCTAATTGGTTATATCATGATCTTTGTTCAGAAGAGCAAGTCATAGATACTATGAAAAAGATGGCTAGAATTGTAGATATACAAAATAAGGATGATACTAATTATAGGCCAATGGCCCCATCATTTGATGGAATAGCTTTCAAAGCTGCGTGTGATTTAGCAATAAAGGGAAAAGACCAGCCTAGCGGATACACAGAACCAATTCTTCACGAGATGAGGTTAAAAAGAAAGTAAGATGTCAAAAGGTTATTGGGTTGTTAGAGCAAATGTTAATAATGTAGAAGAGTATTCAAAATATGTTGAAATTGCTACTGGAATTATAAAGAATTATAACGGTAAATTTTTAATTAGAGGTGGGCAACAAACAGAATTTGAAGAGAAGGGGTTTGAGAGAACAGTAGTCGCTGAATTTAATTCTTATGATGATGCAATAGAATGTTATAACTCTAGCGAATATCAGTCAGCATTAATCCATGTTAAGGGCTCTGCCTTAAGATTATTCACAGTTGTAGAGGGCATTTAGATTTTATGCTTATCAGTTTCGTCTCTGTGTTTTTTTAAGTACTTCATAAACGGAGTCCCACCAGTTCCTCTGATCGTAGAGCCTCCGCTTCCAAATGGATTGATAATTTGTGCCTGCATATGAATATAAGTTGCCGCATATTCAAGATGTTGAGATCTGAATTTATGAATTTCATCTAGACATTGGTTATATTCTTTTATTAATTTTTTGGATTTAGTAATTAAATTTTTTACTTGCGATCTTTTTTCAACGCCTTCAATCAGCTTTCTATGTTTTGGAGGCATATAATCTCTCATTTCATTTAAATAATGTCTTAAATTGTCGTTTGTGTGAGTAATTCCTAACGCTCCATCAAGAAGAGGTATTATGCTACTTTGCGCTCCAGTTTCACCTCTATAAAATTGGGGTTTATTATCAAATTGATTTTCATATACCAAACCCTGCTTTAGATCAGGGTTGTTCTTTGTACCAAATATGAATGGCCGTACTCTATGATAATAAATATAGGGGTCACACTTCTCTGGCATTTTTGCAAAAATATGATTAACTTTTTTTAATGAGCTTATAATTCTCCTAAAATGTTTTGAAAAATCATTTATATTATTTTTTTCATTTAAAAATGAAAGCTTGCATGCTGAATCTATTGCACCGCTTGCTGCATCTTCAATACAAACATGAATTGTGACAAACCAATCTTCATCAACACCACCTAAGAAATTATTTATCAATGCTACATTATCTAATGAGATAGGCTCGTCTTTATTAATTTTATACCAATTATCTAAACAATAGCTTGCATAGCTCAGTATAGGAGGTCTGCCTAAATATTTTGATAATTTTACCCAGGGACCTGCTATTACCTCTGGAAGAATTCTTTGGGGACTTTCTCCGCCCCAAATATATGCATGAGCAATAAAACTAAGATGTGCCATAGCAAGATTAATCTCTTTATCTTTTTTATTTCTGATTAGAATATTTATCGAAAGATCATTTGTTTTAAGTTTATTGATCTTTGATTGAACTTTGTTGGTTAAAAGTAATTTAGGAAGTTGTGCTGCGATATTTTGAAGTAAGTTTAAAGATTTAGAACTAGTTTTATAAGAATTTATCGGCGGTTTTTTTGCTAAAAATGTATGCATATTTCAACTTATATTAAACATATAAAATATCGAAATTACTACTAAAATATTTAGTATAAAAAAAAGTAATTTTTTTTTAAAAAAAGTGTTGACAAGAATTCATTTTAGAGTAATATAAACCTTACCAATAATTTTCGACTAGTGACCAACTGCAGACGGAAGATCCTAGAGAAAAATTAAAGGAAGAGACCAAAGGGTGAAAGCATTTATAAGAGTCGATGATAAAAAACAGCTTATAAATCCACCAAGAATACAAGAGAAAGTATTCAAGGAGCTAAAGAAAATCTCACTTTAGACCCCTAAGGACCTCGATTTAAAGAAACAGAGCTAGACTCTGTTTTTTTTTGCCTAAAATTAAATACTTTGTGTATAATCACTTCCCATAATGGCAGACAAAAAACAAACTAAAGTTTATTTAATTCCCGAAGATGAGACTAGAGATAGTCATACTTATCACTATACGGCAATTAAAACTAGAAAATTTACTCTTGAAAATAAGAAAATGAGATTAAAAAAATTTAATCCCGTTAAAAGAGTTCACGAATGGTTTGTTGAGGCTAAATTGCCACCACATAATTAATTTTCAGTTAATCTCAGTTTTGTCGATGATATATCATCTCTAAATATTGTTTCATCAAAACCAGTACATCTATCTTTTATACTCTCTGGTATCTTTATATCATCCAAGCATATAAATTTATCTACTACCTTTCTGCCAAAGACTAAAAAATTTATATTGTGATCATTAAATCTATCAATATGTAGCATCATATCTTTATGACTTTTATAAAATTTTTCATCAAATACTCTCATTAAAGTATCAGCTCCAATTATGAATACTGAGTTGGGAAACATTTCAGCTTTCTCGCTAAACCTTCCTGCTGAAGTTAACATCCAGCTTTCATTATTTTGAAATTGTTCAATAGTTCTTTTTATTTCATAAAATGTTAAAGGCGGTTTGTCTGCATTATTAGCACATATTTCAAAAGTTGTATGCATTCCAGTTTTCTTTTCGGCTAATTCTTTCATTTTAATGTGGCCTTCATGAAGAGGGTTAAAAGAACCAGGAAAGATTAATTCATGTTTATTTTGATTATTAGTAATAAACCCAACTTTGTTATTAAATAATTTCTTCCATGGTTTTTCAGCATTTATAGTTTCTATTTTTACTTCTTCATCATGATTTGGCAGTTCAAATTTAAATCCACAAGATTCCGCGATAAGACTTATAGCATATGCTGTAATTAATGCTTCTTCTTCTTCTCTTGTTCTTTTCCCTTTATCTAAAAAGCACTCAAGATATTTTGTATAGTCATATGCTTGAACAACTATAAAAAATTTATGTTCACCT
>CACDCN010000032.1 GCA_902551185.1 uncultured SAR86 cluster bacterium
TGAGACCTTCCAGGCAATTACTTTATTTGGTACTGGTGATCCAAAGCAAATGGCTGGTGGTATATCACAAGCACTTATAACTACAATGCTAGGTTTAATGGTTGCAGCTCCATTATTAGGATTTTATACCTATATATCAGATAGAGTTAATACACTCGTTCAAATAGTTGAAGAGAAGGGCTCTTATTTATTGTCTAAAGAATAATGCTTAACGAATTATTTCTTAGAGGAGGGCCAGTTTTGTATGTCCTATTTTTTATTACTTTAATAATTTTTTATATTCTTATTGATAAATATAGATTTATTTTTTTTAATTCTGAATCATGGCTCAAACTTAAATTATCAGAATTTAAGAAGGAATTTCCACCCGAAACCACAGATTATAAATTTGTAGAATCCGTATTGCTTGCATCGGTTAGTCGTGAATCTAAAACTAATATTAAAATGTTAGAAGGTCTAATTAGCATGTGTCCAATGATTGGTTTATTAGGCACAGTCTACGGGATGATTGAAGTATTTGAAGTATTGTCATTCTTAGGTACTGGTAACCCAAGAGCAATGTCCTCAGGTGTTGCAATGGCAACAATCCCTACAATGTCTGGTATGGTAATTACATTATTTGGACTATATTTTTATCAAGATCTAAATGGACGAATAAATAGCCTATCTAACAATTTTAAATCAAACCTTAAGAATGAAGGTTACAAGCTATGAAAAGAAGATCATCAAGAAGGCGAAATGAGGAGAATGCTCTAGATTTAACTCCCATGATGGATATCGTATTCATCATGTTGATATTTTTCATAGTTACAACTTCTTTTGTAAAAGAAACTGGTGTTGATATAAATAGACCTAATGCTGAAACTGCTGAAAGAGATGAAAAGGGTAATATATTAGTTGCAATAACTGAAAATAATGAGATCTGGATTGATAAACGAAGAGTTGATTTAAAAGCAGTAAGAGCAAATATAGAAAGATTAAAAATAGAATATCCAGGGGGCTCTGTAATAATCCAAGCTGATAAATTGTCAAAATCTGGACTCTTAGTTGAAACTATGGATCAAATCAGACTAGCTGGAATTCAGAATATTTCTATTGCAGCGAAAAATGACAATTGATAAAAATAAAGCAGTTAATATTTTAGTTACATTGGTAATTACTTTTGTAATATTTTTAATAATTCAATCTCTTATTACTAGAAATACTAATCTTGATTTAAAAAACAAACCTCAAAATTACATTGAGTTTATTAGAATAAAACAAGATGATAATCTTGAACAAAGAACCAGAAGATTACCTGATAAGCCACCACAACCTAAAAGACCTCCACAGCCAGAAGTTGAATTAGATGATACAAAACCACCACCAATGCAGAACTTAGATATTGATATTCCTGATTTTGATGTCCCAACTGACTTTAAAGGAGCTTTTTTGGGCGATATTAGTAATTTAGGTTCTGGAACAAGTAACTTAATACCACTTGTTAAAATTGCACCACGTTGTCCACCAGAAGCAGCTTTAGCTGGAACTAATGGTGAAGTTTTGTTAAATTTGCTTGTAAATTCTATGGGTAGAGTTGAAGAAATAAAATTAATTAAAGCAAATCCACCCAGAGTGTTTAATAGAGAAGCAACAAAGGCTGTAAGAAGATGGCAATTTAAACCTAAAACAGTAGATGGGGTTGCGGTCGAACAAAGAGGTGAGCTAAAAGTGGAGTTTATTTGTAATGTTTAATACTTTTAAGATATTTATTGTAAAAGCATTTTTTATTCTATTTTTGATAAGTCCATTAAATATTTTTAGTGCAGATAATACTATTAGTCAATGGACTTATCAGTATCTAAAAAGAATTCATAATTATATGGAAATGGATAGATTTGAGGATGCTGGTAGAGAGCTAGAGTCATTAGCAAACAAATATTATAAGAATGAAAGAAGTTATGAAAGGGCATTAATTAATCAGCTATACGGACAGTTTTATTTAATTCAAGGTGATTTTGCTAGTGCAATTCCTTGGTTAGAAAAGTCTATTAAACATGGTGCATTAAACTTACCAGGTGAAATCCAGACTAGATCTAATTTAGCAGCAGCTTATTTTCAAGGAGCTGAATATAACAAAGTTATAGATACTTTATTAAAAACTCAACAAATAGGAATGAAAAGAGGAATAGATTTAAGTGGTGGAAATTTTGTTATGTTAGGAATGGCATATTATCAGATAAATAATTTAGATAATGCTTATAAATACATTTCTAAAGGTAATGATGTTTCTGCTGAACTTAATGAAGATTGGTTGCAATATGAATTTGGATTGGCAGTAAAGTTAGAAAAATTTGATGCTGCAATTGAAGTAGGACAATTTTTAATTTTCGTTAATCCAGATAAGAACACATATTGGAAACAATTAAGTGGAGTTTACTATGGCGGGAATAATGAAAATGAGTCCCTAGCAGGTCTTGAACTTGCTTTTGAAAAAGGCGTTATGAAAAAGGAAATAGATTATTTAAATTTAACTAAATATTTTTTATATAAAGACCTTCCAACCAAAGCAATTAAAGTACTCAACCATGGGTTTGATAATGAAATAATTAAAGTAAATAAGAAGAATCTTGACCTCTTAGCTGATTCTTACTTTCTTTCTAAGGATAGAAGAAAAGGTATTGAAGCGCTTATTCAATCTTTAGAAATAGAAAGTGATTCTAAAACATCCTATAGGATTGCCAGATTTGCGTTTGAATCAGAGGACTGGAATATGGCTATAAAATATTTTGATAAAGCTCAATCTGAAAAGTGGAATGAGGTTCCGGGAAGAATTGATCTGCTTAAAGGAATTGCTTATTATGAAATAGATCAGCTAAATAATGCCTTAAAGCATTTAGAGCTTGCTTTTGAATTTGAAGAATCTAAAGGCGCAGCTGAAGGATGGATTCAGTATATAAACCAGTCTATTGGCACTTAAAGATTTATTTAAAT
>CACDCN010000033.1 GCA_902551185.1 uncultured SAR86 cluster bacterium
TAATGAAGATTTTTTTGTATATTTAATCTAAATTCTTTTTATTATTGATAGGCGCCAGTTTAGAAGGCGCTTTTGATGTTATTGAAATATTATTTGAACTAGCTGAACTATTTTGTATGGTTTGTTTATATTTATTAAATACTTCAAAAAGCAAGTAAAACCAAAAACCATTTATAAGAGGTTCGACTATTGCATCTATTGCTGCTAGATTTAATGGCGCTCCTGTAAGCAATCTATTGCAGGTCATAGCAATTAAGATGTGCCCAATTGTATAAATGAATGCTAAATAAATTCCGATTTTACTTGTAATAAATTTTTCTTCGATAATTTTTTTTAAAAAAACTAAAAGGAAATAAAACCAAAAGCCATTGATTATTGGTTCGATGAACGCATCTGCAGCAGCCATATCCAAGGAGGCACCTGTAATAATTCTATTACAAGCCATTGCAATAAATATATGACCTATGGTGTATATAACTGCGAGAAATAGGTTGTCATATTTGAAAACCTTTACATCATCATATTGAAGTAATTTTTTCATAGTCCTATTCTAAATCAAAAAAAGGGGCAATAATACATTGCCCCTCTAGTAATATCAGGGGATATTTTTACACCCCTCTCGCCCAAATTAGAAATTCAGTGCAAATCCTACCTTCATTGTTCTAGGTTTTTGTGATCTAGCTCCATCTTTTGGTGCCCTAGCTACAACATCCTCATCATCAAGAAGGTTTTCAACACCAACATAGATATCAACATTCTCGTTTAATGCTTTTCTTAAATTAACATCTACGAAACTATGAGCATCTATAGTTTGGTTAGTGCCGCAAGCAGCGGTAGAACATGAGCTACCATTATTTACCCATCTTACATTGCCACTTAAGCCATTTGATTTTACAAACCCTGCTACTAAAGCTAATGATCTATCTGGTACATAAGGAACATCGTCGCCTGCTGCAACAACCCCCCAATAATCACCATCATCATCAAAACTGTTTGCGAATGTAGCATCGGTAGATGTGTATGTTAAGCCTATTGGATAAGACGTTCCATTATTGCCCTCAAGAATCATAGAACCAGAAACTTCAAGACCTGACACGTCAACTGCACCACCGTCAAAAACATCTCCTTCGTTGCAATCGCCACCTTGAGAATTTTTACATTCTG
Source organism: uncultured SAR86 cluster bacterium (assembly GCA_902551185.1). Classification (GTDB taxonomy): domain Bacteria; phylum Pseudomonadota; class Gammaproteobacteria; order Magnimaribacterales; family D2472; genus SAR86A. The sequence continues at coordinate 1,165 of CACDCN010000033.1, forward strand.
CTTTTAAGCTCTCATAATCACTTTGAAAGTAGAATACTTCAACATCAGACATTCCTTCGGAATATCTTAATCCTAATTCCATATTATCGGCTGTTTCAGGATCTGTACCAAACATAGCTGTCATACCTTCATGAAAACCAGCAACAAGTTGCATATTTTCATTTAGATCATAAGTTGCACCAAATCCAGTAGAAGTATAATCTCCATCTTTTGTTTTTGGATAACTGCTATTTAATTGTGTTCTAGTTGGGGTTCCATCATCCCATCTATTTTCAACTTGATCATATTCTTCGGATCTATGACCAATTTTTACAACTAAATCTCCTAATGTAATTTTGTCTTCAATGTAATAAGAAGTTGCTTCAGATTCTCTTAATCTATTATTGCTTCCTGTATAGCCAGTACCACATGAATAAAGAGCAGAATTAACTCCACTTGCACTTTGATCAAAGCATTCATATTCTTGATATCTGCTCTCAGAGTCTTCCATATCTCTATAACCAACAGTTAAGGCATGCATTCCAACTTCGGTCGAAACCTTAAATTGAAAGCCTTCATTGGTATAGAATCTATTATTATGCTTAAGCTTTACTTGGACAGCTAATTGACCATCAAGGATTGCTTGAGCATTTGCGTTGCCTGCGTTAGCTGCAGAAATAACGCTATTAATACCATTACTTACACCATGAGCTTTAGTATTATTTGCTTTATCAACTTTAAACCAATCTCTGTGGTAATCATTACTCCATTTAGAGGCAACAACATCAAAGTTACCTATTGATCCAGCATATGTTAATGACATTTGATCTCCATCATTATCCATAACATCATATTGAGTCATTCCATATCTTAATCTTGGATTTTTATTAAAGCTTGCTTGAGAAAGGCCTACATAGGATTGTTCTGATTTCTCATTCATTTCTAACATCTTAAGTGTTAATGAATGATTGCCTGATTCATATCTTGCTTTAAACATGACATCAGATTTATTAAATCCAGTGTCACCTCCAACATTTGCGATACCATCAAAACCATCGGTTTGATGTTCATGAACTTCAGCTAATGCTCCTAAATTTCCAGAATTACCGCCATAATAAGCATGAGTTCTAACCATGCCATTCTGACCTAACTCTTGAATAAATTTACCTGAGTTAGCTTCAGGAATTGGAGTACTAATTAAATTTAGTGCGCCTCCAATTGTGCTTGGCCCCTGGCTAATAGATGCAGGTCCCTTTAATACCTCAACTGAATTAATTCTTCCTGTAGTTGGAAAATAGTATGCAGAAGAAGAAGTATATGGAGCCGGAGCAATTAATATTCCATCCTCCATTAAAGTTACCTTTGCCGCTCTATCAATAGAAGTACCACGAATAGAAATATTTGGTCTCAATCCATAACCATCTTCAGTTCTAAAGTAAACACCAGGAACAGCTGATAGTATTTTATGAATATCTGTATCCATTTGTTTTTTCAGATCTGCATTTGATATAACTGATCCAGAGCCTGGAAGTTCTTTTGCATCATCTTTAGTACCAATAATTGTTACTGATTCAACTTCTGTTCCTTCCTCAGCATTTAAAACAAATGATGAAACTAAAAATACCCCTATGAAAAATAAAGGTGAAATATCGTAAAAGAATTTATTTAAAATTTTGTTCATAATTATCCTAATAAAAATTAAGCTGAAAGCTACTTTTATTCGCCTAAAGATTTCTGATTAATTAAAAT
>CACDCN010000034.1 GCA_902551185.1 uncultured SAR86 cluster bacterium
ATCAAGAACAAATAAAGTCCTGCCTGTTATTTTATTATTAGAAATAGATAAGTCGCTTGAATCTCTAGATCCAAAATATTCAGAAAAACCAACTCCACAATTAATTAAATTTTGAGACATTTCATTAAACAATTTTTCTTTTTGACTATCGCTAGCTCCATATTTAATAGCTATTGGAGCAATAACATATGGACCCACAAAAGGCAGTGTTGCAATCCCTTCACCTAGGCTTTGGCTAACTGCAGATGCAAACAGTAAATCTAAACCCAATCCGCCATTTTCTTCGGGTATTAAAATATTGTTTATTCCTAAATTTATAAGACCTTGATGCAACTCATCTTTAGTAGAAAGATCTGCACCTTCTGTTATTTTTTTTACAGCATCAAGAGGGGCGTTATCTTCTAGAAATTTTTTTACGTTATCTTGAAAAAATATTTGATCTTCTGATAATCCAAAATACATTTTAAGTTTCCTGTTGAGTTTTTGGTTCTCTTGGCATGCCAAGGCCTCTTTCTGAAATTATATTCTTTTGTATTTGGCTAGTGCCACCACCTATTATTAATCCTAAATAGTACATATAGGTAAATTGCCATGAGCCTCCATCTCTAATATTAGGACTGCCCTCAAAAAGAGTTCCAAGCTCTCCCATAACATCTATACAAAATCCTTCAAGTTCATGTCTTAATTCAGTTCCTATTAATTTTTGAATCATGCCTGCGATTTTTACATCTTGCCCCTTATTTAGTTTTGCTGATAAGACTCTTAAGGAATTGGATTGGAATGCCATAACTTTGCCTTGGAGTTGAATTAATTTGTCTCTATATGCTGGATTTTCAATTACTTTTTTGCCATTAATGGATTCTTCTTTCATTCTATCTATAAGCATATGCAATCTATTCATAGTTGCATTTGGGTCAGTCAAAGATCCTCGCTCATGGCCAAGTGTAGCATTTGCAACAGTCCAACCTTCACCCCGTTTACCAACAATATTTCCTTCAGGTATAGTTACATCTGTAAAAAATACTTCATTAAAACCAGCATTCAAGGTCATATCTACTAGTGGTCTGATTTCAATACCGGGAGTATCCATTGGTATTAATAAATAACTGATTCCTGCATGCTTGGGTGCATCAGGTTCAGTCCTAACCAAGCAAAACATCATCTGTGAGTATTGCGCAGTACTAGTCCAAATTTTTTGACCATTAATAACCCAGTTTCCATCAATAAGTTCACCTTTGGTTTGAAGGCTGGCTAGATCACTTCCTGCATTTGGTTCTGAATATCCCTGGCACCATATCATTTCTCCATAAAGAGTAGGCTTTATGTATTTTTGTTTTTGTTCTTCTGTACCTAGTTCTAAAAGGGTAGGGACTAACATATCTATGCCTTGACCTCCCATTGGAGGGGGTATTCTATTTGAAGCAAATTCAGCAGCAATAATTCGATTTTTAATAATATCTATATCTCCACCAAAACCACCATATTCTTTTGGGATAGACCTAGCAAAATAACCATTTTTTATTAATATTTTTTGCCATTCAGATCTTGATAACTTTACTCCATCAGATTTATCCGAGTTAGTAATTGAGCTCAAAGAAGTTAGCGCTCCGCCTTTTTTATTAGTAATAGTTACGCCAGAGTATTCTTTACAAAATTTTTGAACTTCCTTTGTAAAATCTTCATACTCAGGTCCATAATTTAGGTTCATAATTTATCCTTAGTTAATTTAAATAAACTGAGACATGTCTCAACTTATACTATAATTTCTAATTTTTAAAAACAATAGTTAAATTTTTTCTAGATTAGTCCCACTTAGGTTTTCTTTTTTCTAGAAATGCTGCAATACCTTCTTTAGCATCTTTACCTTCAAAACATTTTGCAATCTGTTTTTGTAAATATGGTAACGCCTCATCAAAACTTTTACTATCTTGTTTTTCATATGCTTCTAGACCAAATTGCATAGTTTCAGGAGCTAAATTAGCTAACTCTTCTGCTAAAGCGTTTACATTTTTGTCTAAATCTTTTTTATCAACTGATTTATTTATTAAGCCCCAATTCTCAGCTTTTTTAGAATCTATTGGTTGCCCCCTCATAATGAAATCAAGTCCAGCTCTTTTTGGCATTACCCTAAATAGACCAGCCATCACCATAAATGGCCAAAGACCTCTATGGATTTCGGGGGCTGAAAATTTTGCATCTTTTACAGCTATCGCATGTGTAGCATTTGTAATTATTAAAAGGGCTCCAGCAAGAACAGGGCCTTGAATTTTACATATCACTGGTTTGTATAAATGCCTTAATGATAAGCTAATATCATCTATACCCTCTATTTTTGGAACATTTGACTCTGATTCTGCTCTTGTTAAGTCAGCGCCTGCGCAAAAAACATCTCCTTCAGCAGCAATTACGACGACTCTAATCGAACGCTCTTGTTTTGCATATGCAAGTGAATAATTTAATTCATTCATCATGACATTATTTAATGCATTTTTCTTTTCAGGTCTATTAAGAGTTATAGTCATAATATGATTTGCTATATCTAATTTAGTGGCCTGAAAATCTAAACCTTCTAAAGATAGTTTTTCCATAATTATTTATTCCTCTAATATGATTTTAGGTACTTGAATTTTCTTTGCTCTTAAATACTCTCCCAATGATTTCGCCTGTCCATCTTTTCTATTATTAGATGAGACTCCATCTTGCAAAATGTCATGGATATAGAAATTAAGTGAATTGATATTCGCTAATTCATATCTATCAATATCAAAATCTTTTAAATCAGGTAAAAGCTCTTTTAGTTTATCAACAGATAAGTATTTAATTAAGAATGCAAAAGATTTTGAATTTTTTGCCCAGATTCCAAGATTTG
>CACDCN010000035.1 GCA_902551185.1 uncultured SAR86 cluster bacterium
AAGGAATATTTGCTCACTCATGAAAAGTTTTTTAGTGATCAACCAATCTGAGTGGGCTATAAAAATTGCTCCTATCATGATAACTCCGCCCATGCCACCAGCAATCCTGGTAATCAAATTGCCTACATGATTACTTAATAAGCCACCTAATATTATTCCTGCTCCTGCTGCGACCTCTCCTATTGCAACCATGCTAGTAACAATTTCTGGATTCATATAACCCATACTTTCGAACCATGTAACCATTCTTTCAGGCGGTAATGGGAACTTCCCTATTCCGTGGAGTATAAAAGATGTTCCTAGTCCTAATCTTAATAACCAAGGTGAAATTGGTGCTAATGGTTTTGCAATTGACTCAAGTAGATTATTTAGTTTTTTCATTTTTTAACCTTTTATAGATTTAAAAATTATATCGTTATCTCGACAAAGTTCAAAACCTTTTAAATTAATGAATTGATTAAGTTCTTCTTGACCTATTTTTATATTTGCAAACATCTTCCCGCATGGTGAAACTTTTTCTTCCTCTATGCACCCCATATCAAATAAAGTGGATCTTATATTCCCCAAATTATTTTCTAACGAGACCCATCCCTCATATATACCATTAAATAACTGTATATTAATTTTAGAGCGAAGGTCCTCAAATGAATCTTCACCTTCTGCAGATATAAAAATTTCATTATCTTTTCTAGTTTTGAGTAATGTTAATTTTTGCTCTTCAATTAAATCACATTTGTTATTTACAATAATCTGGGGAATATCTAATAATTTTAAATCTTCTAAAATTTTATTTACTTCTAAAATTTTTACTTTGTAATCTTTATCTGCAATATCAACTATGTGCAGTAATAAATCTGCTGTCTGTAATTCATCTAAAGTTGCTTTAAATGATTCTATGAGCTGGGTAGGAAGATTGGATATAAATCCTACAGTATCAGAAAAAAGTATAGGTCCATGTGCAGGATTCTTATTTTTTCTAGTAACTGAATCCAAGGTTGCGAATAATTTATCTTCTGCAACTTGAGTGCTTTCGGTTAATTTATTAAATAAAGTGGTTTTTCCTGCATTGGTATAACCCACCAAGGCAACTAACTTATTCCTACTTTTTTTTCTTGAATATCTATTAACTTGTCTTTGTTTATGTGCTTTTTCCAATCTTTGGTTTAATCTCTTTATTCTTTTTCCTATTAACCTTCTATCTGTTTCAAGCTGAGTTTCACCAGGACCTCTTAAGCCTATTCCACCCTTCTGCCTTTCTAAGTGAGTCCAGCCTCTAATTAGTCTTGTTGATAGGTGGTTAAGTTGAGCTAATTCAACTTGTAATTTACCTATATGGGAAGTTGCTCGAGAAGCAAAAATATCAAGTATTAATTCAGTCTTATCAATCACTCTTTTATTTAAGTAAAGTTCAAGATTTCTATTTTGCGATGCGGTGAGTTTGTGATTTATTATTACTAGGTCTATATGATTTTGAGAAATTACAGTTTTAATATTTTCTAATTTTCCTTGAGATAGGAAGGTCTTAGTTGATGGAGTTTTCTGATTAAGTTTTATCTTTTCTTTAATTTTTGTATCACAAGAAGAGACTAAAGAACAAAACTCTTCATAATCATTTTCTAATTTTGTTTGTTGAACTAAAGATTCAACTTCGATAAAAATTAGACAAGCATTTTGAATCTTATTGTTTTCAATAATATGCATGAACTAAATGTTGTTTTGGTTGGAGTAGAAAGCGAAAATTATTTTCATAACTTCCGCTTTATCTAAATCTTTTATTCAGCGAAATCGAGTCCTTTTGCTTTTTCAACTTCTCTTTTATTAGGATTAACTGACTCTCTAAATGGAACATCAACAACTTCGCCTTCAACTGGCTCGCCAGGTGATACTGAATATTCATCAGGTAATCTAACTAATAATTTAGTGCCTATTTCCGATGAAGACCATGGTAGCCAAGCTAGAGCAATGTTTGTTTCGAGCTCAGGAGACCACCAAGGAGAAGTGACATAACCCATATCATTTCCATCTGTATCAGCAATCAACCAAAAATCTGGAGCATAATCTGTTATTTCCTTTCCGCCTAAAGTTATGCCAACCATTTTCATTTTAAAAGGAGCTTTGCCATCATCAATGACTGCTCTTTGTTTTTCAAGCTCTTCCTTACCAATATAATCGGCAGCTTTATTTCTCGGTACTTGATATGCAAGATTAACTTGGAATGGAGATGTTTCATGATCTAAATCTTGACCCCAAGATAAAATACCAGCTGCAATTCTACGATGATGAGCTGGCGCTATAACCATCAAGCCAAATTCCTCACCTGCTTCAAGAACTGCATTCCACATTTTTTCTGCATTTTCATGTGCATCACGAACATAGATTTCATAACCTTTTTCACCAGTAAATCCAGTTTGGCTAATAACACAATCAGCTCCGCCAACTTTTGTTTCCATTAGTCCGTAATATGGAACATCTCTTAATTCTTCACCAGCTAACTTAGCCATAAGATCTTCAGATAAAGGTCCTTGTATTTGAACAGGACATACATCTATTTCATCAATTATTACATCAAAATTTTTCGCTACATTTACTCCTTGAAGCCATAACAAAAGATCACTATCTGAGATAGAAAACCAGAATTCATCTTCTGCAAGTCTCAATAGGACTGGGTCATTGAGAATCCCGCCCTTGTCATTACATAAAATTGCATATTTGCCATGCATCGGTTCAATTTTTGTTGCGTCACGAGTTATTACGAAATCCGTAAAAGCTTCTGCGTCTGGGCCCTTGACTCTTA
>CACDCN010000036.1 GCA_902551185.1 uncultured SAR86 cluster bacterium
TCGCATATTGCCTGTAACGCATACTCTCCTTCTCTTCTTTCTAATTCATGAAGCATAGTAGTCATAAGTTTTGCACCAGTTGCTCCAAGCGGATGTCCTAAAGCCATAGCACCGCCATTAACATTTAATTTGCTTCTATCTGCTTTAAGATCTGCAGCCCAAGCTAACGGCACTGGAGCAAACGCTTCATTTACTTCATATAAATCCATATCATCAATAGATAAGTTTGCAGTTTCTAGAGCTTTAAATGATGCTGGAATTGGTCCAGTGAGCATGAAAACTGGATCATCTCCTACAACTGAAATAGATACTATTTCAGCCCTTGGATTTTTTTGAATTTTCTTTAAACCTGCATCATTACATATTACAACTGCTGCAGCCCCATCTGTGATTTGACTTGCATTACCAGCTGTAATAACCCCACCTTCAGTAACCGGATTCAATCCAGCTAATTTATCTAAACTTGCATCAAATCTTATACCTTCATCTTGCATAACTAAATCATTCAATCCTTCAGCATTTTTTCCTTCAACTGGTAATATTTCTCTATCAAAATATTTCGATTCGGTTGCATGAGCAGCTTTGTCATGACTCTCTAAGGCAAACTTGTCTAGATCTTCACGGGATAATTTCCACTTATCAGCTACAAGTTCTGCACCTGTAAATTGTGAGAAGAATATACCCGGATATCTTTCTTTCATACCTTCTGAATCAAATGGAAGACCATGTCCTGCATCATATCCATCTTTTACTGCAGCGCCTATTGGAACCATTGACATTACTTCAACTCCTCCCCCGATTACTATATCTTGAGTTCCAGACATGACAGCTTGTATTGCAAAATGAATTGCTTGCTGTGATGAGCCGCATTGCCTATCTACTGAAGTTCCTGGGACTGACTCTGGAAAAGATGATGAAAGAATTGCATTTCTTGCAACATTTCCCGATTGAGCGCCAACTTGATCAACACAACCAAAGACAACATCATCCACAAGAGCGGGGTCCATATCTAATCTTGTCACAAGCTCGTCTAAAACTTTCGCACCTAAATCTGCTGGATGCCATAAACTTAATCTTCCATCTCTTTTTCCGCCAGCAGTTCTAACTGCCTCTACAATATATGCTTTCTCTGCCATAAAAAAATCCCTACTAATAAAAATTAATAGGGATTATTGTATCAAAAAAATTATTTTGATTTGCTAGATATGTATGAAGATCTTATTTCTTTTACAAGTTTATCTCTAATTTTTGCATTTTCTTTAAGAAAAAGGCTTGCTTTGACCTTGCCTTGACCAATACTTTCTCCATCAAGCTTATAAAAAGCACCTGATTTTTCAACTAACCCAAGTTTATGACCAAAGTCTAATATCTCACCCTCTTGGTTGATTCCTAATCCATACATAATCTGGAATTCTGCTTGTTTAAATGGTGGAGATACTTTATTTTTTACAACCTTAACTCTGGTTTCATTACCCATAACCTCATCACCTTCTTTTACAGCACCAATTCTTCTGATATCTAATCGCACAGATGAATAAAATTTAAGTGCATTTCCACCAGTTGTTGTCTCTGGACTTCCAAACATTACACCTATTTTCATTCTAATTTGATTAATAAATACAACCGTTGCACCAGACCTTTGAATATTTCCTGTAATCTTCCTAAGCGCTTGGGACATCAGTCTTGCTTGAAGTCCAACATGATGATCTCCCATTTCACCCTCAATTTCAGCTCTAGGAACAAGTGCTGCAACAGAATCTATAATCACAAGGTCTACACTATTTGATTTTACAAGCATGTCTGCAACTTCAAGAGCTTGTTCCCCTGTATCAGGTTGAGAAAGCAATAATTCATCTACATTTACACCTAATTTTTCTGCATATTGAGGATCAAGCGCATGCTCTGCATCAATAAATGCACAAGTACCACCTTCTTTCTGGCATTGAGCAATAATTTGAAGGGTTAATGTTGTTTTACCAGATGATTCTGGTCCATATATTTCTGTAACTCTTCCTTTTGGTATACCTCCTATACCCAAAGCAATATCAAGACCTAGAGAACCTGTTGAAATTGAAGGAATATCAAGATTTTCTCTATCCCCCATTCTCATAACAGTTCCCTTACCGAAATGATTATCTATATCATTTAAAGTATCTTTTAATGATTTTTTAGTCGTGTCTTTTGATTTAGTCATAAGAATCTCCTTACTGTATATATATACAGTATAAACTATATTTTTAAATATTTAAATAGTTTTATGTAAATTTAAAATTTAGTAAGCTAAAATTCAAACTTCTCGACTAATTATGACATACGTAGTAACAGAATCTTGCATTAAATGTAAATATACGGATTGCGTTGAAGTATGCCCAGTAGATTGTTTTTATGAGGGTCCTGAGTTT
>CACDCN010000037.1 GCA_902551185.1 uncultured SAR86 cluster bacterium
TTTCTGGGTTTTCCCATAAAGCTTTTGCAAAATCAGTTTTAATTAAACCTGGTGCAATAGAATTAGCTCTTATATTTTTATGCCCAAATTCAGCGGCTATATTTTTTACTATCATTACATCAGCAGCTTTACTTATATTGTATGCGCCTAAAATAGCACTGCCTTTTATAGCAGCAATACTAGAAATTATTATTATTGACCCATCTTCTCTATCTATCATTTCAGGTAAAACTAGATTGCAGAGTATCTGGTTTGATTTAATATTATTATTCATTACTTTATCAAATTTATCATTTGGCATATCAAGCATAGATCCCATAAAAGGATTTGTAGCAGCATTGCATATGAGGACATCTATTTTTCCTAATTTCTCTCTAGTTTTCTTTACAAGTTCATCTAATTGATTTTCATCACTGATACTAGCTGCTATTGGATGAGCTAATTCTTTACCGACTTCATTATTTATTTCTTCAGCTGTTTGTTCACATATATTTAACTTTCTGCTAGAGATAATTACATTTGCTCCATGAATAGCACAATGACGCGCAATTGATTTACCTATTCCTCTAGATGAACCAGTTATTAATATTGATTTGTTATTAAGGTTAAATAATGACATTTTTTTATTATAATTAAATTATGAATAAAAAAGTTGAAATATATTCAAAATCAAATTGTTCTTATTGTGTTATGGCAATGAATTTTTTTGATTCTAAAGGTATAGCATATGAAGTTTATAGTGCTGATGATCCAGATATATTTGATGAAATGTTAAAAAGAAACCCTCAAGCTAGAACGGTTCCTCAAATTTTTATAGATGATATATCAATAGGCGGTTATACTGATTTAGTCGAAAAATTCTCAGAATAATAATATGGAACAATTTAATAATTTTTTAATTCTTTTAGATTCAAACTTAAGTGGTTCTTGGTGGTTTCCTGCATTGTTAATTGGCACAGGTATATTTTTTACTATTTACTTAGGATTTCCACAATTTAAATATTTTAAAAGCGCATTTAAAATTGTTTCTGGTAAAAATAAATCTGATTCAGAAGGAGAGACCACAGGTTTTCAGGCACTTACAACTGCTATGTCAGGTGCTGTTGGTACTGGAAATATAGGCGGTGTTGCATTAGCAATTTGGACAGGAGGGCCCGCTGCTATTTTTTGGATGTGGATTACTGCTATCTTTGGTATGACAACTAAATTTGTTGAAGTTACGTTAGGACATAAATATAGAACTAAGCTTAAAGATGGATCAATTTCAGGTGGGCCAATGTATTACATTGAACAAGGTCTTAACATGAAATGGGTTGCAATTTTATTTGCATTTTTGATGATGATTACTGCTATTGGTTCAGGAAATATGCCTCAAATTAATAATATAGCCCTAGTAATGAATACTGAATTTTCTGTACCAAAACTATTTACAGGGTTATTTTTAGGTGTATTGCTTTGGATTATTATCATTGGAGGTATTAAAAGAATTGCATCTGTTGCAAGTAAAATTATTCCAATAATGGGAATAATATATTTTGGAGGAGCCTTAATTATTTTGGCAGAAAATTATCAAAATATTATTCCATCATTTAGTGCTATTTTTTCACAAGTATTTACTGGATCTGCGGCAGTGGGTGGATTCCTAGGCGCAAGCTTCGCAATGAGTCTTAAATATGGTGTTGCAAGAGGACTTTATTCTAATGAAGCAGGTCAAGGCTCGTCACCAATTGCTCATGCTTCATCAAAAAATAAATCTATTGATCAGGGCGTAGTTTCAATTTTAGAACCATTTATAGATACTATTGTTGTCTGCAGTGTTACAGCATTGGTTATCTTATCTAGTGGAGTATGGACTCAAAAATTTGATACAACATTCTCTAAAACTGACATGGTAATACTTGAAGGAATCTACAGTGATAAAAAAAATGATGATGGTAAATATATTCATCCAGATCATATAAGTGAGCTAACAAAATATGTTCAATCAATTGATTCTGATGTAAAAGAATATTCTGGTTCATTAGATGTAGTCGAAGGAAAATTAATTGCTGATAATATTACAGTTATTCATTCAAGATCAATAGCAGAAGATATAAGTGTTCGTAACATTAATTCAAATCTATACTCTGGAAAATTAAATATCATAGGCGGCAAAGTAAATGAACAAGTTATTATTGAGGGCAAATCATTAGTAAGCTCAGCTGAACTAACTGCAAAGGCATTTTCACAGGGTATTCTTGGTCAATATGGCGGTAAGTTAGTTGCCATTGCTTTATTATTATTTGCTTTTTCAACTTCTATTACATGGTGTTATTACGGTGATAGGTCAACAGCATATATTTTTGGTGAAAAGGGT
>CACDCN010000038.1 GCA_902551185.1 uncultured SAR86 cluster bacterium
GCATGAAAGTCATCATATGCACATGAATATGGTTGGTATGGCTACTCCTAAACAATTAAATGATTTAAGTAATTCAAAAAGTACAGATTTTGATAGATTATTCCTTCAGCTTATGATCACCCACCATGATGGCGCATTAGAAATGGTTGAAGAGTTAAAAAAATATCCAGGAAATGCTTATGATCCTATTCTAAATGAATTTGTATCAGATCTTGTTAATGATCAAGGTATTGAAATAGAAAGAATGAATGGTATTTTAGTTGGGCTTTCAGACGATCCAAGGTCTGGATTAGCACCTGGTTTATTTATTGCTGACGAAGCTATTTTAAATATGGAATTAATAACCTCACTAAGAAAACCAACTGGTTTTTTTGATCCAAATAATCCTGCCGCAAAAGGATCAGAGGACTTAACAGAAGATAATGAAAATAAAACCACTGCAGAGATTTCAAGATCTCTTAGATCACCGATGTTATCTTTTGCAAACACTGATATGGCTTTCAAAGATAATATTCTTGTTGCAGGGAGTTATCATGGTTTTAATATTTATGAATTAAATGATAATGGGATTCCAAGCCTTATTTCTTCTGTTGTTTGTCCAGGCGGTCAAGGGGATGTATCAATAGTTGATGATTTACTTATTATGTCTGTTGAAGAAAATAGAAGCAGAGTTGATTGCGGTTTAGAAGGAGTTAATAGAGATTCAAGTTCTGACAGGTTTAGAGGAATAAGAATCTTTGATATTTCTGATTTAACTAAGCCAAAGCAAGTTGGGGCTGTTCAAACATGTAGAGGATCTCATACCCATTCAGTAGTTTCTTCCTCAGATAAAAAGATTATTGTATATAACTCAGGAACCGGTCGCGTTAGAGATAATGAAGAATTATCTGAATGTTTTGGTTGGGATGGTGGCGGGACATCTTATTTCACGATTGATATTATAGAAATTCCTGTAAAAAACCCATCTAAATCAAAAATTGTTAAAAGTCCTGCTGTGTTTATGGATATGGAAACAGGAAGAGTTGCTGGTTTATGGCGTGGCGGCGACCATGGAGATGATACTCAAGATACTCAACCAACCGATCAATGTCATGATATAACTGTATTTCCATCTGCAAATATTGCAGCGGGAGCTTGCTCTGGCAATGGGATCTTATTTGATATAACAGATCCATATAACCCTAAAAGATTAGATGTTGTATCAGATGTAGGTTTTGCTTATTGGCACTCAGCAACTTTTAATAATGATGGTACTAAAGTAATTTTTACTGATGAATGGGGTGGCGGTGGTCGAGCAAGATGTCGTGCATGGGATCCATTGGATTGGGGTGCTGATGCAATATATGACATTGTTGATAACAAACTTGAATTTAAGAGTCACTATAAAATGCCAGCTCCTCAGTTAGAAACTGAAAATTGTGTTGCACACAATGGATCTATAATTCCAATACCTAATAGAGATATCTTTGTTCAAGCATGGTATCAAGGCGGCATCTCAATAATTGATTTTACAGACTCTTCTAATCCTATAGAAATAGCCTATTTTGATAGAGGACCAATACTAAGGGATTTATTGATTACTGGCGGGTATTGGTCAACATATTTCTATGAGGGTTTTATATATGGTACAGAAATTACGAGAGGGCTTGATGTTTTTAGACTAGTTCCAAGTGAATTTATTACTGAAGATGAGATTAAAGCTGCAGCAAATGCATATCCTGCATTAGGTTCTAGGGTATTTAATCCACAACAACAGATACCTATGGCTTGGCCAGAAAACGCTTCTGAATAATTATTTAATTTAAATATTATGGAAATAGCTATAGATTTTGGTATTACTAATACAGATATTCTTGTGTCTAAAAAGACAGAAAGAATCTATTCCTCTATTCAATCAGAAGAAATTAATAATGATTTTTTAGAGAAGATATTTAATCTTACTAATATAGACCCTAATAAAATAAAAAAGATTGCTGTAACTGGAGGTAAATCAGCTGACCTCAATAATACTTTTAAAGATATTCCTATTTTTAAAGTGAATGAAGTAGAGGCAATTGGAGTAGGGGCAAAAAATTTATATAGTATTAATGATGA